>DATHPP010000031.1:0-4617 GCA_035483795.1 Tepidisphaeraceae bacterium
GCGCACGTTGGGCTGCACTATTACTACTATCCGGAGAGCAACTGCACGGCGGCGACATGCCAGTTATTCGTGGGCTACATTTCCTCGGCAAATGGGGGCTCGACCTGGAATGCGCCGGTCGCGCTGAGCGGGGCGATGCAACTGGGGTCGCTACCGAATTCGCAGAACGGGTTGATGGTGGGAGATTACGTCGCGACGGTGTTTACGAATGGCGTACCACATGGAGTGTTTGCCGTGGCGTTGGCAATTTCGGGAGGTACTTATAGCGAAGCGATCTACACCGGGCAGGGACTGACTGTGGCTGCGTCGGGACGACAGTTGTCGTCGGCCGGGGACAGACCTTTGCACAAATTGTCAGACAAGGTCGAGCAGGAGCAGCCCGAGAAAGGTGCGATTCCGCCGTCCGGGAGAAGTCGCCGGCGTGCGAAATAAGGTCGATCAAGAATCGAGAATCGAGAATCAAGATAAGTTCAATCTCAGCACGTTCGATTAAGACGGTACAGCTTGCCGCTCCGACACTCTTTTCTTCATGGTCCTGAGCGCGATGACGACGGCGGCCGAAGCCAGGGAGAATTCGCTATTCGAGCACGGGGCGATCTCGGCCTCGACGGATTCGCCAGAATTCGCCTTCCTTACTAATCCCGCCGCGGCCAGATGAAAACGGGCGTGTTCAAACTTCAGCTTGGCGAACTCGGGGAAATCCGAGTAACGAGCGCCAGCGCTGTAGATCCATTGTCCCAGCTCACATTTATGGTCGAGACTGACCTGTGCGGGGTTCAGGCTGAAGTCGTGCTTGGCCAACAAGGTGCGCAGCCGGTGCTTCCAGCGGCTGTGAATGCTAATCGCGACGTCAAAATCCATTGCGGGACTCCATTGCGGCAGCCGAGGAAGAGCGTTCCCCGTTATTGATATCGGCGGGAAGGCGAGCAAGGATGAGCGGAGGGATCGGTGCGAATGTGAGGGAAAAATTAGGACAAGTTTAGTTTTCTAGTTTCGATCGTTGGTGTCGATGCCGAAACCCAGGATCGCGGTGATCTCTACGGGCTGGTCGCCACGCATGGCGGGCTGAAATTTCCAACTGCGTAGGGCGTCCATGACTTTGGCAGTCATGTCGGAGGGACCGGCTTCGCGCACGCGCACGGCTTTCAGATTGCCGGCCGTATCGAGTGTGCAGCTGAACACAATGCGACCGTGCGGCAGGCCGTCGGGAAGGTCGGTGCGGATGCTCTGGGGCGCGGTGATGCCGCCGGGTTGATTGCTGGGAACGGCTTCACTGAATTGCATGACGACCGAGCCGAGAGAAGTATCGATATAAGTGGTGTAGGTCTGGCCGTGCATCAGGCTCTTGTAGGGCTCGAAGGCCCCGCCGGATGATGCGGTCGCGACGATGGTGACGTCCAGGGTTTTGCTGTGTTTGATCGGAGGCGTGCGCCCCGGGGCGACGACTTCATTCCCAGACGGATCCGATCCGAAGCTGGGAAGATTGACTACAGTGTTGCCGCCGCTGATGTCTACGCCTGGGACAGGAGGAGAGCCGGATGGCACGCTACCGGCGCCGCCTGGTCCGGCTATGGGCGAGATGCCGGCGCGGGAGCTGGGATCGGACCCGTGTCCGGTATCGGTTCTTCCGGCGCCTGGGCCGGCACCGTTCAGGCCGCTGCCGGAGCCGTTGCCGCGGCCAATGCTGGTCCCGGCTCCAGAGCCACCCAGGCCAGGCTTGTCTCCGCCGGAGGGAGACATGGCGAGCGAGCCGGTTGCTCCGTTGCTGGGTAAGCCGATTTTTGGGCCGGGCTGGCTGGAAATTACCGCGCCAGCGTTGACGCCACTGCCTGCGCTGGTGGGAGGGGCGAGGGGGGCGCCGGCGTCCAATGGCGCGCCCAGGCCAGTGCTTTTGCGGCCCGAGCCCGAGGCTCCGGAGCCTCCGTTCAGGCTGGGGGGCGGTGGGACGACGTTGTTCGCCAGCAATGTGCCGGAAGGGGCTCCGGCACCGCCTGCTAGTTTGCCAGCGCCGCCCCCGGTTCCGGATAGCGAAGGTGGAGGTGGAACTACGGTTGGCGCGCCGAGCGCGGTGGCAGAGGCTGCGCGAGTGCGGTTGGCAGCGCTTGAGACCGCGGTTGACGGCGGTGGAGCGACCACATTTGGTGCTGGCGCTGACATTCCGTTACGAGCCCCGCTTGCGGTGACTGCCGGCGGAGGCGCGACGACGTTGGCGGAAAGTGATGTTCCGGCTGCGTCCCTGGGCCGGCCGGTGGAAACCGCAGGCGGGGGAGGCACGACGTCGGAGGGACCGAAGATCTTGCCGATCAGGCTGCTCATGAACGATCCGCTGGCGGGTTGGGTTGGTGGCGGGGGCACAACGGTTTTCGACGAATCTGGAATGCTGCCGTTGGAGGGACGGCGCATGTCTTGCGCGAGGTCCGCTGAGGGCGGTGGGGCGATGACTGCGGGCGCGGGCAAATTCAACTTCGAGGTGCGCGTGGGGGCATGCTCGGGGGCTGATACCGGTGGCGGAATTACTGCCGGGTTCGTCATTTGAACCGGCGGGCGGGAAATCTCGCGGGTCACTCCGCCGGGGGCTGGGGGAATGACGTTGGCGGCGAGCGCTGGGGTGGAGCGTGCCTGATCACGGTTGATGGTCGGTGCGGGCGCTACCACCGACGGATTCAGAGTTGGCGCGACCGACGAACGCTCGCGGGCCACGCTGGGTGCTGGAGGAATCACGCTCGGTCCTAGAGCTGGAGCGACCAGGGTGCGAGTGCTGGAAATATTGGGTGCGGGCGCGATCAGCGTCGGATTGAGCGTGGGCGCGGTGAGCGGGCGGTCGCGGGTTACGGTGGGCGCCGGAGCGATCACTGAATCGAGTTGAACGCCGTTGCGGGTGTAGTCGGGGATTACATTCGGAGCGGGCGCGACCAGCGTTGTCGCCAGATTCGGCGCAGTGCGGGTCGAGCGCAATCCCTCGACCGGCGGGGGGCCGGGATCGGGCTTGATGGCCAGAAGGTTGGCGACCGCATCGTGAGTGGGAGTGAGCTTGAGGTTGGGAGCGTCTAAGACCTTCGGAACGAGTGAGCCGCCGCGCGCAATTTTGATAGTCTGAGTGGCGTGGTGGGCCTCGTCACCGCCGGCGCGTCCGGTGGTTCCGGAGGAGGAGCCGCCCAAGTCCTGGGTGCGGGGAAGTTCGTCGCCGCTGTAGTAGACGACGTCGTGGCGGGAGAATCGGGGAGCGACGAAGGGGCGCAACTGGGCAACTTTTATTTGAATCACGATGGCGGCGAAGATGAGGAGCGCCTCCAGGAAATATGAAGGCAGCATGATGCGCAACGGAATTAATCCGAAGGGAGCTTCGCCGGCCAGACGGCGCTCGGAGCGCGCCAGGGCAGGCTTGATCGAGTCGACGAACTCTTGCCAGGGCGAGGACCATTCGACCAGCAGTTTCGGGGCGTCGTGCACCTCGACTGCTTCTTCGAGTTGGAGGGCTTCACTCACTGGGGCGCTACGCTGCCATCCTTGCCGTGATTTCTTCCTTCGATCGTGATTTCAATTTTATCGCCGACGGCGGTTCCTGTTTCTGCCGCGGTGCTACACGGTAGTTCCAATACGGTTGCGGCTTGGGCTCGCACCGGGGCAAAACGCCAGGGGCGCAAGTCGCGCTGAATGTGGATGACCGTCATGGCGCGATCGAGGTAGATCACGTCGATGGGAAATCCCATGCCCAGAGTATGAACGCCATGACAAGGAACAATCCAGAGGCCAGAGCCATTACGGAAGTCACTCGAGCGGAGTCCAAGCAGGCCACGCAAGCGCGTCCAGTGCGTGTCGGCCACGGCCAGGGCCGTAGCGAGGTAGGCCTGGCGGGTTTGGTTGAAGGCCCGCCCCTGCGAGGAAAAAATCGCCATGTGTGCAGATGCTCCTCAGTGACGCGCAGTTGGCCGTGCCTCAGGGGCTAAAGCCCTATTCCTCTAAAGCTCTGGACGCGGCGCTGAAGCGCCGCTCTTCCACGTCACCGCACGCACGTCACTGCATGCACGTCACTGCATGCGGCAGGTTTGGCCAGAGGCGCTTTCTTATTTGGCGCCGGTGACCGGGCCCAGTTGCCGGATCAGTTCGATGACGGCGGGGCCGATCGTGACAAAAATAATCGACGGCAGAACAAATATCACCAGAGGGGGGACCATCTTGATGGTAGTCTTCGCAGCCTGTTCTTCGGCTCGCTGGCGGCGCTCGGTGCGGAGAGAGTCGGAATGCACGCGCAGGGCCTGGGCGACGCTGGTGCCGAAGCGATCGGTTTGAATGAGGGTGCCGACCAGCGAGCGGATGTCGTCAACTCCGGTGCGGTCGACCAGGTTGCGGAGGGCTTCGGCGCGAGGCTTGCCGGCGCGCATCTCGAGGTTAACAAGGTGGAACTCGTCGCTAAGATCAGGATGAGCGTGGTGCAGGTCCTGGCCGACGCGCATCAGGGCTTGATCGAGGGCGAGTCCGGCCTCGACGCAGATTACGGTGAGGTCGAGGGCGTCGGGCAGGCCGAGGCGAATGCGCTGCTGCCGGTTCCGGATCATGCGCTTCAAGATCATGCGCGGCAGGAAAAATCCGAGACCGGGGACGCCGACGATCAGGAAG
>DATHPP010000032.1:0-8197 GCA_035483795.1 Tepidisphaeraceae bacterium
AGACGATTTCGACGCTGCCGGACGATTTTCACGGGAACCGATCGACGGCGGAAATCTTCATCCACCCCTCCGGCAAATACCTCTACACCTCCAATCGCGGGGACGCCAACAGCATCACGGTCTTCGCAGTCGACACCGCCAGCGGCAGGCTGACGACCGTGGAGCACACCAGCGCGCACGGCCGCACGCCGCGAGGTTTTGGAATTGATCCCACGGGCGCCTGGCTCATCGCCGCCAACCAGGACACCGACAACGTCGCGGTCTATCGGATCAATCAGGAGACCGGCAAGCTGGAGTTCACCGGCCAAAGCGTGAGCGTGCCGACGCCGGTGTGCGTGGCGTTTGTGCCGCGATGAGAAAACACGCAGTCGCCACAGATGGACACAGCGCGGCAACGCGGCAACTGTGATACGGGCGGCGTTTTCCCTGTCAGTGCCTGTCCCATCGTGCTATCCTATGAATGGCGAACCGCATTTCCTTCTGGCGCGCGTATGCAAGCCGAGCCGATCAATCTGCTGCTGGTGGATCACAGCGACCGTGATGTGTTCGACGTGGCGCGGAACCTGGCGGATTCGCCGGTGGCGGTGTTCGAGCTCAAACGCGTGGATCGCGTCGACGCGGCGCAGCGGCACCTGGAGACCAACCGTACGGATGTCGTGCTGCTCGACCTGCCGCCGCACGAGGGGCGGGAGGTACTGGCCAGGCTCAAGCAGAGCGCCCCGTCGGTGCCGGTGGTCGTTCTGACCGACAGCGACGACGACGCGACGGCGCTGGAAGCGGTTCGCGGCGGGGCGCAGGATTTCTTCGTCAAAGGCAAAGTGAACGGCGACGCCCTCGCCCACGGGCTCCGCTATGCCATCGAGCGCAAGCGGGCCGAGGAAGCGCTTCAGAAATCCGAGGCGTTTTACCATTCGCTGGTCGAGAGCCTGCCGCAGAACATTTTGCGCAAGGACCTGGACGGCCGGTTCACGTTCGGCAATGTCCGTTTCTGCAAGGAGATGGGAAAGACGCTGGAGCAGATTGTCGGGCGGACTGACTTTGATTTTTTTCCGAAGGAGCTGGCCGAGAAGTATCGGGCCGACGACCGGTGGGTGATCGAGAGCGGCAAGCCGATCGACGTGGTGGAGAAGCACGTCACGCCGGACGGGGAAACGCTTTATGTGCAGGTGATCAAGAGCCCGGTTTACGACGCCGTGGGAAATGTCATCGGCACGCAGGGTTTCTTCTGGGACGTGACCGAAAAATATCGCGCCGAAGAGGAGCTCCGCCAGGCCAATGCGGACCTTGCGGCAAAGGAAGACGAGCTGCTGAAAACGCTGGCGGCGCTCAAGCAGTCGCACGAACAGTTGATCCAGGCGCAGCTCCACCTGATCCAGGCGGAAAAGATGGAATCGGTGGGGCGGCTGGCGGCGGGGGTGGCCCACGAAGTGAAAAATCCGCTGGCCATCATTTCGATGGGCCTGGAGTACATCGACGAGACCTGCAACATTTCCAAACTCGAGGCGGACGTGTACCGGGCGATGCGGGAGGCGGTTTTGCGGGCGGATTCGATCATCCGCGGGCTGGTCGACTTTTCCGCCGATCGCAAGCTCGACGCCACCCCGCACAACCTCAACGCCATGATCGAGCGGGCGCTGTTGCTGGTGAAGCACGAGTTGATCAGCGCGCACGTGACCGCCGAGACGCAGCTCGCGGCGGATTTGCCCCAGGTGCGGCTCGACGCCACCAAGATCCAGCAAGTGTTCGTCAACCTGTTCATGAACGCGATTCACGCGATGAGCGGGGGCGGGACGCTGCGCGTGCGGACGTACGAAAAGACAATTGCCGGCGACGAGCCGCCGGGCCTGGCCGACCGCTTCGTGCGCGGCACCCGTGCCGTGGTGGCGGAAGTGGACGACACCGGGCACGGGATCCCGCCCGACAAGCTGGCCAAAGTATGGGACCCATTTTTTACAACCAAGGGCACGGGCCGGGGCACGGGGCTGGGCCTGACCGTCACCCGCAAGATCGTCGAGCTGCACGGGGGCGCCATCCGCATCGCCAACCGCCCGGAGGGCGGGGCGCGGGTTGCCGTCGTGCTGACGCCCGGCGGGAGTGATTCCAATGACCACCAAGAAACGCATCCTCGTCGTTGACGACGAACCGGACATGACCCTCATGGTTCGCCTCAACCTTCAGAAGACCGGACGCTTCGAGGTGCGCGAAGAGAACGAGGCCAACAACGCCCTCCGCGCCGCCCGCGAGTTCAGGCCGGACCTGATCCTGCTGGACGTGATGATGCCCGACATGGACGGCGGCGACGTGCTCATCCAGCTCAAGGACGACGCCAATCTCAAAAAAGTCCCCGTCATCTTCATCACCGCCACCGTCCTCAAGGAGGAAGTGCGCTCCAAGGGCGGCACCATCGGCGGCCACCCGTTCATCCCCAAGCCCTTCAAGGTCGAAACGCTCGTCAAATCCATCGACGATTCCCTGACCCAGGCCGCCGCCCAAGCGCGGGCAAAATGAATAGCTCGGCGAGGCTATCATCGGGCCGAGGGATAACGCGCCGCGAAGGCTGGGAATGACGAAACTCGAATGACGGATGACGAATCAAATTCGAAAGACGAATGACCGAAACTCGAAACCGCTCGCTGGCGTGGCCATCGCTTTCGTCGTTCGCATTTCGGTCATTCGAGCTTGATTCGTCATTCGAGTTTCGTCATTACTTTCGTATCGTTAACGTCTCGGACGGCTGCCATGGATCTCCTCACCGTTGCGCACGGCCTGGGCTCGATCGGGCTGTTCTCGTCGCGCATTTTTCTGCCGGCGCTGCTCACGTCTCTGCTTTTGCGGTTCGGGCCTGACATTCCGCTGATTCATCATCTGGGGCTGCTGAATCATCTGCATCACACCGAGCCGACGTGGTTCACGAATAACGTGACGATCGCGGTGCTGGCGGTGCTCTCGGGTTTGGAAATCTTCGGGCAGAAGAATCCGGAAATTCGGACGCTGTTTCATGAATTCGACATGTACCTGAAGCCGGGGCTGGCGGCGCTGACTTCGTTCGGGGTCATCAAGTCGAGCGATGCCCAGTTCATTCAGCACGCGGCCCAGGCGGGGTTCATCGACGGAATCATTCCGCTGCTGGTGGCTATCGGGACCTGGCGCGTCAGCGAGGTGCGAAACCAGGTGATGATGGAGGTGTTCGCGCATATCGAAGGAACGCACCTGGATCATTTGTTGGGCTGGCTCGAGGAAGCGTGGGTGACGTTCGGGGCGTTTTTCCTGGTGCTGTTCCCGATCTTCATGCTGGTCCTGATCGGGATCGCGACCGGGGTTCTGTACGTGATCCGCCGGCGGCTGCGGACTCTCGAGGAGCAGAGCAAGCTCGCCTGCACGCGTTGCGGAAAGCCGGTGTATCCGTCGGCGATGGCGTGCCCGGCGTGCCGCCAGCCCCTGGCGACGCCGGCGGAAGTCGGATTCCTCGGGCAGTCCAAGCCGTATCCGTGCGCGGATGTCGGAAGCCACCCGTATCGGCTGATCGAGAAACGGCGGTGCGCCGTTTGTGCATCACATCTAACGGTGCGAAAGCCTTTCGCTGCATGCGCCGCCTGCGGGGAGGCGAGCCTGGCCGATGCGAAGTTCGTGGACGCGTATCTGGCGTATGTCGATGAGCGTTTGCCGGTCGTGCTGGGCGTCTGTTTTCTGCTGAGCCTCGTGCCGATCTTTGGGCTGATTGTGGGGGCGGTGTATTACCGCATGGAGCTGGTGCTGCCGTTCAGTCAGTATCTGCCGTTCGGGCGCAGGTTCGTGCTCCGGTGGCTGATCCGGCTGGTCTTTCTCGTGCTGATCTTCGTTCAGGTGGTGCCGCTTCTGGGGGGCTTGGTCGTTCCGCTGCTTGCGTTCATGAATTACACCGCCTACCGCAGCAGCTTCGCGGCGATGACGCGATCGCCGCGCCCGCACGCCGAGCTGGGAACGCCGGTCCCGGCCACATGAATTGACATCCAATGTGGCATGGGCTTCCACTGATGGAAGCCCATGCAGCGAGCGTCATTGTTACGTGCTTTGCTTCACTTCGGGCAGGAAGGCCAAGCCGCGCGGCTTTGCAGGCCGGTGATAACCGGGGTGAAGCGGCCGGTCTCGAGATTCATTTTTTGCAGATTCCTCGCAGGTTTGAACTCAGCCCAGAAACAAGCCGCTGCCGGAGAACCGGCGATGCCGAGCCAGCTTGGTCTGGCGACGCAACATGACGTCCGTCGCGCCGAGCTTGATAGGCCCGCGATATTTGGGATATGAATCAACTTGGTTTGGATCAGTTTAAGGCGTGCCCGAACAGGCCCCGCCAAGGCCAATCCGCCGGCGATATTATGGACCGTCTGCCATTTCCGATAATTCGCGAGGTTTGGTGATCCTGTGCCGATACATCCTCAGGCAGTTGCCATTTACCTTCAGAGGATACACGCATGTCTGTCAGTGCAGTCACCAACACCTTCGCCGCGTACGCCCAGCAGGTCACCGGCGGCACGTCCAGCAGCACATCCAACCCCAATACCGTGGCGGCGGCCAGGGACGAAGCGACCGAATCGCGGGCCACGACCATCAAGGAAGCCCAGGCCGGCGATCCAATTGCCAAAAAGAAACTCCTGAAGCTCCAGGCCCAGGAGCAGCAAGCGCAGGCCGCCGAGACAAAAGCGGCTGAGCCGGGCAAGGGAACCGCGGTGGATCACACCGCCTGACCATCGGCGTGAGTATCGTTTCAAACCCAGGTCCGGGCGCGCGTCGCCGGGGCCTTTTTGTTGCGCCGCCGGGCGAAGGCCGCGAGTGCCTTATCCTGGAGTTTGCGCTACGGACGTGGGGACTTCGGCGGCGAGGGTAATGGCGCGCTGGAGATCGTCGACCGAGTAGATCCCGGTGAGTTCGATCGGGTTGGGGCGGTTGGGGGCATAGATGACCGTCAGCGGGATGCTGCCGGCGGGGTTGAGTTGGTCGAGCAGGGGGCGGCCGGGGGCGTCGCCGGTGGTCACATCGGCCTTGAGCATGACCACATCGTGCTTTTTGACTGTACTTACGACATTGCGATTTTTGAGGACCCGGGCTTCGACGTACTGGCAGTTGGCGCACCAGTCGGCGGTGAATTCGACCAGCACGATCCGGTTCGCTCCCCGCGACTGATCGAGGGCGGCGGGAGTGAACGGCTCCCATTGGAACGGTTTTTCCGTGAGCCGGAGGACTGCGATCAACGAGCCGACGATGAGAATCAACGCGATCGCGCCGCCAAAGATTCGTGGGGGCATGGTCCGGGAGAACTGGACGACGCGGACCGCCAGGTAGATCGAGCCGAGCACAATCAGGGCGAAGGGTACCCACCAGAACGCTTCGCCGTGTATGACGCGGCCGATGAAGGGGCGAGCGAAATAGACCGCGGCGATCAGGAGCAGCAGGCCCATCATCTGTTTGACCAATTCGCCCCACGGCCCGGTTCGCGGGAACCGTCGTGCCAGCTCGGGGGAAGCGCTGAGAATGAGGTAGGGGAAGGCCATGCCCAGCCCGACCATGATGAGCATCAGCACGCCGATCAGCGGCCAGTTAAGCGAGATGGCCCAGCCCAGCAGCGCGACGAACAAGCCGAACGTGCAGGGCGTGGAGAAAACGGCGGTGAGGATGCCGAACAGGAAATTGCCCAGGTACGTGTCATGTCGCGGCGTCACGCTGTAAATCGCCGTCGGTAATTTCACCGTGAACAGCCCGAGCGTGCTGGCGGCCAGGATCAGCAGGGCGATCACGATGAAAAGCTGGAACCAGGTATAGGTGAAGAGCTGGCCCCAGTTGAACGCCTGGAATACGAAAATCAGGATTCCGAACGCGGCAAACGTCGCGATCAGCCCGAGGCTGAAGACCGCTCCGAAGCCGAGGCTCCGCGCCCGGCTGTGCTGCGAGGCGTTGTAGAAGCCGATCGCCTTAAGCGGTAGAACCGGGAGCACACAGGGCATCAGGTTGAAGATCAGCCCGGCGAGAAACGCAGTAAGAAAGCGCGTGGCGATCGTCCCAGCGTCGGAAGGGACCGCGGCGACGAGCGGCGCGGCGGCTGGCTTGGCGCTCGCTTGGGGCGGCGCCGTTGAAGACTCCGCCGATGCTACATCCTTAAACAGGTCCGGTTCATTGAGTTTGACAGGCGCGCCGACGGTCGCGATTTCGGTCTCGAGGGTGAACTTCGGCGATTCGGGGGGATAGCAGACTTTGTCGTCGCAGGCCTGGAACATCACCTTGCCGGTCAGTTCGAGCGGGTCGGGCCTGGCGTCGGATTTGACGGTGAGCGGGACGAAGATGACGACCTTGCCGGTATAGACGCTCAACTTTCCCAGGGCGGGATAGTCTTCGATTTTGCCGGGTGGGTATTTTGGGTCGCCGAACGTGACGGCGGGATTTGCATCGGGTTTGACCTCAAACTTGATGAAGTTCTCATCCAACGGCGTGTGCGACTGGGCGTGTAAACCTTCGTTGATCTGGATGACGACAGCCGCCCACGCTTTCTGGCCCGGTTTGAGGGCCGAGTAGTTCACGGCTGTCGAGGTGATTTCTCCATGTTGTCGCGCGCCGGCGGTGGTACAGAGGGAAAGGAAGATCGCCAACGTTCCCGCTACGCCCAGCCGTCGCAGTTTGGTCCGCATGGGAGGATTATAACCATCTTCCGGGTCGGCTTATTCGCCATCTTTCGCGATAGCGCCCGCGGGATATACTGAGGGGGCAATCGGCGCTGCCACGAACCTCGGAGCGGGATTTGCTGTCGTTTTTCCAAAGAGTTCGCAATCGAATTCGGCGTTATGCGATCGAGCGCCGGGTGGGGATTGTCATTCCCAACGACGTGTATCTTGCGCCGACGGTGCAGTTTCAGTTGGCGGCGGACGGGTGGCATGCGGGCGGGACGATCCGCATCGAACACGGCGTGCGGATTTCCGACGGTGTCATCCTGTCGCCTTTCGGCGGGAGCATCGTGCTGGAAGAGAACGTGTATGTCGGCCCGTACTGCGTGCTGTATGGGCACGGCGGGCTGCGGATCGGGCGCGACTCGATGATCGCCGCCCACAGCGTTCTGGTTCCCAGCAGTCACCGGTTTGACGATCCGGCCGAGCCGATCAGGAGCCAGGGAGAAGCGTCGGCGGGGATCACCATCGGCAAGGACGTGTGGATCGGCTGCGGCGCGCGGATTCTGGATGGCGTGAGCCTCGGGGACGGTTGCGTGATCGGCGCCGGGGCGGTGGTGAACCGAAGCATTGAGGCCAATTCGATTGCGGTTGGCGTTCCGGCGCGGGTGATCGGCCGGCGCGGCGCTGACAAACGCGCCGCGATCGCCGCGACCACTGGTGTTCTGTCATGAGCACGACGGCAAATCCTCCGCAAGCCACGACGAACGCTGCGAAGAAGCCCGCAGCCGCCGGGCGGCCTTTTCTGGCTCGGGTGTCGTGGGGCCTGTCGAGGCGGCTGGCGGCGCGGGCCGAGCGGTTCGCCATCCGCAGGTCTCTTGCCGCGGTGGGGCTGCGCGGCTGCGAATCGCTCTCGACCTACACGACCCGTGAAGAGCTGGCCGCGCTGTTGAAACTGGCGGCGGCATGTCCTCCTGGGGCGGCGGCGCTGGAGATCGGGTCGTACCTGGGCGCGTCGTCCGGCTACCTGGCTGCGGGCCTTGCCCAGGTTGGCGGGACCCTCACGTGCGTCGACACCTGGCAGAACCAGGCGATGCCGGACGGGGAGCGCGACACCTTCGCGGAGTTTCAAAGGAACCTGTCCCCTGTCCGCGAGCGGCTGATCATGATCCGCAAGGCGACGCAGGAACTCACCTCGGCCGAGCTGGGCGGTCCGTTTCACCTGGTCTTCATCGATGGCGACCATTCGTACGACGCCGTTCGGCGGGACTTCGAGCTGATCGCTCCGTGCGTGGCGCCGGGCGGGACCGTTGCGTTCCACGACGTCTTGTATCACCGCGGAGTGACGCGGCTGGTGGGCGAGGCGATGGCGAGCGGCGCGTTGGTGCCGCTGGGCATCGTGAACAATCTCATCTGGCTGCTGCGGCAGTGATTTTTCACCACGAAGTTGTTCATGAGGCGGCGCCTCACCCTGAGAGGATGAAAATGGGGCCGTCCCGCAGTTAAAGTATCGTTGCCGACGGGCCGGGTCGAGGCCGGTTCGCGAGTTGGAGCGATGGAGCCCGACACGA
>DATHPP010000033.1:0-7576 GCA_035483795.1 Tepidisphaeraceae bacterium
CCGAAGTGCTCTACATCACATGACGATCTACATCACATGACCATCGTGGTGGCGCACAACTTCTATCAGCAGACCGGCGGCGAGGACCAGGTCTTCGCCGCCGAGGTCGATCTACTGCGCCGCAACGGACACCGCGTCGAAACTTTCGTTTTGCATAACGACGCCGTCGACAGCATGGGGAAGGTCCGGGCACTGGCCGCCACCCTCTGGAACCGCGAAAGCTACCGCTCGCTGCGAGACCTGGTCCATCGCAGCGGTGCCGGCGTGGTTCACTTTCACAACACGTTTCCGCTGATCTCACCGTCGGGCTACCAGGCCGCCCGCGATGCAGGCGCCGCCGTCGTGCAAACCTTGCATAACTTCCGTCTCATCTGCCCCTGCGCGCTGCTCTACCGCGACGGGCACACGTGCGAGCTGTGCGTCGGCCGGAACCTGGCCTGGCCAGGAATCCGCCACAAGTGCTATCGTGACAGCTTCGCGGCGACGACCGCCGTCGCGACCATGGTTTCAGCGCACCGCGCGATGGGAACCTATCACCGGCTGGTCGACCTGTATATTGCGCCCTCGCCTTCGGCGCGTGCAAAACTGGTCGAGGGCGGACTGCCGGCCGATCGCATTCTGGTCAAGCCGAACTTTGTGCCCGATCCGGGAGTTGGGTCCGGGGGCGGAGGGTTCGCCCTGTTCGCCGGCCGGTTGTCACATGAGAAGGGGCTGGAGACGCTGCTGGAGGCCTGGGAGGTTCTGGGAGACCTGTTGCCGCTGAAGATCATCGGCGACGGGCCGCTTGCCCCGCTGGTTGCCGCGGCGACCAAGCGACAGGCCAACATCCAGTGGCTCGGGCACCGGCCCCTGCAAGACGTTTACGACCTGCTCGGGCAGGCGGCCTTCAGTCTCCTGCCTTCGCGCTGCTATGAAACGTTCGGGCGGGTGGCCGTCGAGGCTTTCGCCAAAGGAACCCCGGTCATTGCTTCGCGCCACGGCGCGATGGCCGACCTGGTCGAGCACGGGCGCACCGGCGCGCTGTTCGAGCCCGGGAATCCCGCCGACCTGGCCGCAAAAGTCCGCGCCATGCTGGCCGACGATGGCCTGCACACCACCCTGCGCGCCCAGGCGCGTGAGGAGTACGAGTCGCACTATACCAGCCAGCAGAATTACCATCAGCTCATGGAAATCTACGCGCGGGTGCAGCACCGCACCGCCTCGGCGCCTCCGAGCAGCGCCGTTCCCGCCGCCGCGGTCTCCGAGGTCTGATGTATGGCGCGCCAGGCGTGGCTGACGACGAGCTGGGACGACGGCCATCCGCTGGACATGCGTTTGGCCGAGCTGCTCGATCGATACAAGCTTGCCGCCACATTTTACATTCCCCGCAACGCCCCGACCGGCGTCATGCCGGAGTCGCAGGTCCGCGAGCTTTCGCAGTCATTCGAGATCGGCGGGCACACGCTCGATCACCGATTTCTCCCGACCATTCCCGACACGCAAGCCGATCTGCAAATCAGCGGCTGCAAGAAATGGATCGAGGACACCACCGGGAAACTCTGCCCGATGTTCTGTCCGCCCGCGGGAAAATACTCGGCCGATCATCTGGCGATGATCAAGAAATCCGGGTTCCATGGAATGAGAAGCGTCGAATTGCTCTCCACCTCAATCCCCGTAACGGTCGACGGCCTGGCGCAGATGCCGACGACTTTGCAGGCGTTTCCGCATCGGCGGCTGGCGTATTTCAAGAACACGATCAAGCGACGGCGGATTTCCAATCTCTGGCGCTATGTGCTCCTGGGTGGGCCGTCAGGCTGGGAAAAACTCGCCGAGAAGCTGCTGCAAAACGTCATCGATCGCGGCGGCGTCTTCCACCTCTGGGGCCACTCCTGGGAACTCGAGCAAGCCAATCAATGGCAAGCCCTGGAACGCGTGCTCAAAATGATGGGGCAGTTCACCTCGCCTGCGCGGGTCGTCACCAATGGTCAGTTGTGTGAGGCCGCGTGAGGCTCTTCACACTGTTCCGTTGAAGGCTTCGCGATGTATTGCAGGGCCGTCCACGTGATCAGAAGATAACCGAGCAACAAGCCCAATCCCGGCACGCTGTAGCGGTAATAGAAATGGTGCAGCAACGGCACGGCGCGTCCGAACGGCATGACGTTGGTGAGGAAGATGATGCAGAGGCCGAGGATGGCCGGAATGGGGTTGACGCCGGGGCGATCCGTCACGATCAGCACAGCCCCCAGCGTATTAACGAGGATGCCCATGAGAAGATGGCGCGTGGTCGTGTCGGGGCTGAAGATGAGCGCCGCCGCTACGAGACCGGGCCATTCGAGGGCGATCAGCGCATTGTGAGGCTGCCGCAACTGATCCTTCCGGCCCGGCCACGCAAACATCGGAAGCCCGTTGCGACGGTACATGCGCCACATTAAGCCAACGACGAGCAGGCCCGCGCCAGTCGCGACGAGCATGACCGCGAAGTTCGAAAACCCTCCCGGCTTCAGCAAACGAGCCAACGCGCTGGTCACCGAGATGCTAAGTTGGTCGGCGATGTCGTGAATCCGGACCCAGTGCGACGCCTCGGGTGGCACATTGACCCAGAGGAGCAACCCGCCGAACGCCACGCGCAAATCGCGCAGGTTTTCGCGCCATCCCAGCAGGGCTGCGGGTAACAGGGCAAAGAATATCGCCGCAGCAACCGTCGCTACTGCGGCGCTCCATCGCCAGCGAAGCAGAAAGTATGGGATCGCGACGATCGAAAGATATTTGATGTTGAAGGCCATCCCTAGCGCCGCCCCACCCAACGCGGGCTTCGAGTCGACCCAATAGAACGCCAGGGTAAAAAGAAAAAGCATCAAAGCGTCGGTCTCGCCCATCGTGAGTTCGGTGCGGATCTGGATCCAACTGACCAGGCTGCACAGGAAGACCACCGGCCAGAAGGCCCCAGTGGTCTCGGCGTTGAGCCGCTTCAGGATCGCCTTCGTCGCCAGCGCCATCGATCCGAAGATGCAGAGCATGTTCATCAGCAGATCGGCCTGGCAGGCGCGTGCCAGCGACAGGAACGTGAAGGGCGCGAACAGGAACGCGATCAGCGGCGGGTACATGTACTTCACATCTCGCGTCTTGCCGGCCAGATAAATGTCGCGGTGCTGCTGCGCCAACTGGGCCGCCTGATAAGACGTCGGGAAATCCACCACATGCGGCCCGCCGGGCCGCGTTTGATGGTGATAGTGATAGAGCAACTCGAATCCGAAGACGATCAGTGCCCCGATCATGCAGGCGCGCTCCACGCCCGGTGGGAATTTCCAGTCCCCCGACGATTCGGCGGCCCTCTCTTCCGACGAACGACAGCTTTTCACAGGTGGAATGATACGGGATGAATCATATATCATGCACGCAAGCGCCAGACAAACAGCGGCCACCGATGCGGCAAATCACATTGCGTCCGCAGGCCAGGACCTTCATTGATAATAATCTGAAGCGCGGCCATGGTTGGTAAAGGGCGACGGCACGCGGAGCGTGCCTGCTACACGGTTTCCTTGCACTCTTCCAGCTCTTTGCAGACCCGGCGGAGCAGGGCGGATTTGCGCGTCGAGCGCTTGAGCTCGTGCTTTTCGATGGGACGCCATTCGCCGGGGATCAGAACCTGGGATTCGATGAACCGGTCGATCGCCGACTGGAGCTGGTTGCGGTCGAGGCGGCGCTTGTGCTCGATGACGTGGTTGACGATGTGGATGATGGCGTCGCCGGTCATGCGGTGCTCGAAATTGATGACCGCCGAGCGAGGGCAGAGGCTCTGAAGCACCTGTCGGTATCGACCGGCCCTGGCAATAAGCCGCTGATAGCAGGCCTGGAAGTTCCGTGCCCGCGCCTCGCGGGTTTTGGTGATGCGGACGTCGACCGGACTGGCGTAGGACGCGGCCATGATGCGGCAGAACATTTCCGCCGGCATCAGCTCGCCGCGGCGGCCCCCGCCCTCCTTGAGGTAATATTCCGGCAGGCGTCGCAGCAGGTTGCGGATGAGGAAAACCGGGCGATGGGTAACGCCGTCGGCCAATTCCTCGATTCCAGCCTCGACCTTCAGGTCTTCAAAGAAGACCAGCGCCCGGCGGAGGTCGGCGATCTCGCGCCGTCCCTTTTTCATCAGCCGGGCCGACTGCGGCGGCGTGAATCCGAGCCGCCAGAGCAAGCGCCGGTCGCGCTCGCGTCCGAACGCGCGGTCGTAAGTCTTCAGGCACGGCGCCTCATCGAATTTCCCCAGGCTGTCCGACCGCCCGGTCAGCGCGAAACGCGCCGCCTGAGCAAACACTTTGACGAGCTGCCGCGCCCAGTAGCGCTGCTCGGTCAGGCAGGTGGACCAGCGATCGACGTCGTCGTAGCGATACTTGTCGTGCTTGGCGGCGAACTGACGCACCGAGCCGTAATCGAGGATCGCGCCGCTGGCCAGGACGTTGTCCCCGTCCCAGGCGAGCCAGGTGAAGATGTATTCTTCTTCGAGCAGAGCGGCCATCTGGCCGTACGAGCGCGCCAGGTATTGCAGGGCCTCTCGGTATCGCGTCGCCCGCCGCCGCGGAAGCTTCCAGAATCCGTTGGATTCCTGGCGATCGAGGAAGAAATCGAACGACGCCCGCAGCTCGCTTCGTCGTCCCTGCCGCAGATACCGGAACAGGTGCGCCGGGCGAAGCAGGTTGGGCGCAGTGCGCACGCCGATCGAGGTCCCGTCGCCGAAATCGATCACCGCCAGCGTGCGCTCGGTGGGATAACCCTGGCGGTAGAAGATTTCCGACATCACCGCCGTGCCCAGCATCTCGTCGAGGTCGGCGGTCCCCGTCCCATAGCCAACGTCACAGCCGGTCTTGAGCGGTTGTTTGGAAATCTGCGCCCCCGGACACAGGCAGGTGACGCCGGTGCCGCGACTCGAGACGTCGAAGGTCATCGACCCGGTCCGGATGCACCCATTCCAGACGGCCCGGCCGTCGCCGCTCGTCAGCCCCTGGCGATTGTTGTGCTGGAGCTGCAAGTAGCGCGTCGCCATGTACCGGCCCGGCTTGAGCTTCGCCCCGGCCCAGCTCCGCGGGTGGGCCAGGTCGTACTCGTTAATGATCTGGAGCGCGAAGGTGTTGAGAATGATCTTCTCGAGCCGGCGGTTCATCCGCGTCGGATGTTCTTTCGGGATCAATCCCAGTTCCGCAGCCAGCGGATAATTGAAATAGACGACTCGGCCGCCAGGTCGGTAGCGCGCCTGATAGTCCTGATAACCCTCCGGACTTACGTCCCGCCACGGATGGGATCCGTCAAGCTGAGCGAACGTCTCATACATTCCCGCCGCGAGGTTGGCTTACGCCAGCGACGCCGGCCCGCGGCAAGTATTTACATCGGCGGTTTCAAATCGCCTCCTGAGTATCAAACAACTTGAAAAGCGTTGGATGTGGCCGGCTTGGGAGTTGCCCGCACATCGATCGCTTTCAGCTTGTATGTGCCGGTCTTCGCCAGGGACAGGTCGTCGAACGTTGCCAGACCGGAAATGACACTCTCCTCGACCGTGCCGCCGAGAATGGCGCCCGCTGGTTTGGCGGCAAGCGTCAGCACGACCAGCGAAACATTGTTGGTGGCGACGTTGTTATACTGGTCTACCAGCTCAACGACCACCTTGAAGTCGGTGCCGGCGGGAGTGGTCGTCGGCAGCGTGCGGAAAAGCATCGTCTTCGCCGGCGCCGGGACCACACTGAACACGTCGGAAGTGACGGGACTCGCCAGGCCGTCGCTGGCCTGGAATTGGTAGGTGCCGGCCTTGGTCAGCGACACCTTCGAGAAGGTGGCGACGCCCTTCTTGACGGGCGCCGGTTTGGTGACGAGCGTACCGCCCATGGAAAGGCCGAGGGTCACACTCGACTTCTCCGTCAATACCGGTTTCCCCAGATAATCGACGACCCGCACACTGAGCTTGATACTCTTCCCCGCCGCGGTGAACTTCGGCTCAACGTTCCAGACCAGGATCGGGACAATCGAAAATGGATTGCTGATCGCTTTGGCCAGGCTGCCATCGGCGGCTGTCAGCGCGAATTGCCCCTCCTGATTGAGCGAAAGGATGGAGAAAGTGGCGACGCCGTTGACCGCGGTCGCATTGAGCGTTCCCTTGAGCGTCGCGTGCGGCGTTCCCTTGGCCAGACTGATGGCGACGATGGAATGATCCCCGGTAACGATGGCGCCGCTGGCATCTTCAACGGCGACCTGGATCGTCGAGATCGGACCATTGAGCTTCGAGGTTTGGGGCTGCTGCAAGAAGACAAGTTTGACGCCGGTTTTGCTTCCGCCCCCGACCCCTCCGCTGGAAATCACAAAGCTCGCCGAGACGGCGGAGCCCAGAGAGGTGATGCTATCTGTCGCAACCAGGGTGTAAGTCCCTGCCACGCCCAGCGACAGGTCGGGGAAGGTCGCCACTCCACCGACGGCCTGCTCGCTGAGCCTGCCTCCCAGCGCGCTGCTCGGCCCTGAGCCGAGGGCGATCGTGACGGTGGAACTGTCGCCTGTGATGACATTGCCGGCGGAGTCCTCGATTTTGACCGTCACGGCGGGCGAAATCGCCGCACCCGCAGCCGTGTTGCTAAGCTGCTGATCGAAGACCAACTGATCGGAGTTATGGATTTCCGAGGGCTCAAACGAAAAGATCTCACCGGGGCCGAAACGGGTCAGGCCGTAAATGATTCCGCCGGGGGCCAGGTACAGATCGGTGTCGGGCTGGACCCCGTCGGTGCTGGCGTACATGAACGTGTGCAACGTCGTGAAGGATCCGCCGGAGATTTCGAAAAGGGTGCCATAGTCAACCGATCGATCGCCGAACGTCGTGCCATACAGGTCCGTGCCAACCAAAATCACGCCTGCGTGCGGCTCATAGCCGTCGGTGTCGTCGAACCCGTGCAGCACCTGAATGCCGGCGCCCCCGGCGCGAATGCTCGATCCGGAGATTTTCCAGATAGAGCCGTCCACGCTGGTTGAGCCGCCCATCAAACAGGCGCCGAACAAGTCTCCCTGGGCGTCGATGGCCAGGCGGCCCTGGGGCCGGCTTCCATCGACGCCGTTGGTGAAATCGTAAAGGGTCGTGAGCTGATTTGTGTTGGGATTGACCTGGAAGACCGTGCCGAAGTCGCCGGTGCCGCCATTGCCGCCGCTTACCGTCGTGCCGTAAAGATTCCCGCTGCTGTCGGCGACGAGACTTGTCTGCGGACTGCTCCCTTGGGCGCCGAGTCCGTTAAAGGACACCAGATCGGTAATCGCTCCGCCCGCGGTGCTGATTTTGAAGACCACTCCGTCGCCATGGGCGCCGCCTGAAGAGGCATTGCCGTAAAGGGTCGTTCCCTCCAGCAGCAGGCCGCCCAAAGGAGCGTTACCATCAGTGCCGTTGAAGGAAGCGAGAATTGAGACCGTGGGCGAGCTATCGGTGTCGGAAATCTTGAAGACGGTGCCGTCGCCGAACGCGCCGCCGTTCTTGGTGGTTCCGTAGATATTGTCGGCGGAGTCGATGATCAGATCGCCGTCCGGGTTGGCGCCGTCGCCGTTCCCGATGCTGGTGCCTTCGAATCCGTGGACCAGTGTGACG
>DATHPP010000034.1:0-11930 GCA_035483795.1 Tepidisphaeraceae bacterium
CATCGTCGGGAACTATGTTCTGGCCACTGGTAACACCGCCTACAACCAGTCGGGAAGCAGCAACATCGGCATCGAAGTCGAAGGCGGCGAGGCCCGCGGAAACGTCTCCTACAACAACTACTACGGCATCTACGTCAGCGGCGGCCTGGCCGACCAGAACCGTGTCTACAATAATTCCAACTCCGGCATTTGCATCTTCAACGGCGCCACCGCGTCACAGAACCAGGTTTACTCAAACCCGATCGGATTACTCGTCGGCGGCGCCGCTACGCTCTCCAACAACCTCGTCTATGCCAACACCACTGCCGGCGTCTCGGTTTCCGGCGGCACGACCGATCAGATCATCAACAACACCGTCTACCAGCCCGCCGGCGACGCCATCGACCTGACCAGCAGCGAAAACAACTTGGCGTTCCAGCAGATGACTGTCAGCAACAATATCCTCTGGGCGCAGACGGGCTACGACCTCAATCTCACCGATGACGCCGCCATCGGCTTCGCCAGCGATTATAACGACCTGTATGTAACCGGTTCGGCCAGCGTGGCGCGGATCTCCAACCGCACCTACCCGGCCCTGTCCGACTGGGTTTACGAGTATGGCTTTGACTCCCACAGCATCTCGGCTGACCCACAGTTCGTGAACCCCGCCGGCCCCGACGGTATCCTCGGGTTCGGTGGCGGCGTCGATCACGGCGCCGACGACAACTTCCACCTCCAGCCCACCTCGCCCGCCATCGACGCCGGAAATCCCGCGTCGCCCTATTACAACGAGCCCACCCCCAATGGCGGCCGCATCAATCTCGGAAACTTCGGCAATACCACCCAGGCCGACGCCAGTCCGGCGCAGCTGGTGCAGGCGACCTCGCCCGCCTACCTTCAGAAGTTGCTCGACGGGCATCAATACACGCTTTCCTGGCAGACGGCGGGGGTAACCGCCAACCAGGCGGTCCTGCTCATGGACGCGGGCGGGCCGGCGGTCAGTTACTGGGCCGCCGACGCCTTCAGCACCGTCAGCAAGAACAGCAGGACCGTCACCAACACCATCGACACTTCGGGTGTTACCAATCCCGCGCCGCAGCAGGTGTATCAAAGCTACGCCTGGGCCAGCCCCGAGCTGGCCTACCAGCTCCCGGTGCCCAACGGCAACTACACCCTGCGATTGCACTTCATGGACGATGTCAGTTACGTGGGCCAGCAGGTGATGAACATCAAGGTCAACGGCGTGGTCGTGCAGTCCAATTACAATCTGTTTGCGACTGCCGGGGGCGGATACAAAGCGGCCGCACTCTCCTTCAACGTCACCGCCAGCGGCGGCACCGGACTGCTGGTCGAGGTGGTCGCGGTGTCAGGGTACGCGGTTCTCAGCGGAATCGAGCTGACGGCTGCCAATCCGACTCCGGTGGCCTCGCCGACGGCCAATCTACAGCTCTCTACCAACAACGGCGCCACCTGGACCACGATCGCCACCAACCAGCCGCTCGACGCCTGGGGCCGCGGCAGCTACCTGTGGACCCCCAGTGTCACCACCGCCGGCGCAACCGCACTGTTCCGCGTCTCCATCAACAACACATCCCTCACGGGGACGTCCCAGCCCTTTGCACTCTACAGCGGCTCGGGCAATTACTACGTCAACGACTCTTCGCAGGCCGGCGACGTCTTCACCACCGCCATCGGCAACAACGCCAACTCCGGCGTTTCCCCCTCCTCGCCGCTGGCCGATATCCAGGCCGTCCTCGCTCAGTACAACCCCGGCGCCGGCGCCATCATCTACGTCGACACCGGAACCTACACATTGGTCCACGATCTCGATCTCACCTCCGCCAACGCCGGCCTGACGATTCAAGGTCCATCCACTGCCGGCGCCGTCATCAATCGCGCCAATACCAGCGACTATGATTTCTACCTCAACAACGGCGCGTCGAACATCACGCTCGATCACCTCTCCATCACCGGCGGCCTCGCCGGCATCTACGGCGAATACAGCGGGAACTCAACCAACAACACGATCTCCAACGACTTGATCTACTCCAACGCCCAGTACGGAATCGAGCTGGGTGGCAACAACACCGGTTGGACTATTACCGGCAACACCATTCACGACAACAGCGGGACCTCCTTCGTCGCCCGGGGAATCGACGACGAAGGCAACCCCATTACCATCGCCAATAATACCATCTTCAACGAGCCGAACATCGGAATCTATATTTCCAGCGGTCCCGGCAGTACCATCAGCGGCAATCAGACCTACGCCGACGGCACCGGCATTCAGGCCGCTGGCGCCCTCACCATCAGCAACAACCTCGTCCACGACAACACCACCAACGGCATCTACGTGAGCGGTGGCGCGCTGGTGACCGCCAACATCGTCTACCGCCAGATCGCCACCAACGCCGTCGGCATTCTCCTTCAGGGCGCCGAGGCGCGAAGCAATACCGTCTATTACAACTACAACGGCGTCGTCGCCATCAGCTCCACTGACACGATCGACCGCAACGACGTCTACTCGAATACCAACTTCGGCGTTCTCATCAACGGCTCCAACGGCGCCGTCACCGAAAACCTGATCTACGCCGACAGCGCCGCCGGCATCGTCCTCACCTCTTCAAGCGGCGAGCAGATCGTCAACAACACCGTCTACCAGCTCGTCGGGGATGCCGTCCGTTTCACCAGCTCGCCGAATGCGATCGTCCGCAGCAACATCCTCTGGGTGGAAGCCGGCGACGATCTGGACCTGACCGATACCGCCAGCCAGGCCGGCATGGCGAGCGATTACAACGATCTCTATCGCGGCGCCGGGGCCTCGGCCCACGTCGGCTTCTGGGCCGGGGCGATCCAGGACCAGCTTTCCAACTGGCAGACCGCCTCCTCCCAGGACGCCCACAGCATCTCCGCCAACCCGCTGTTCACCAATGTCAAAGGCGCCGATCAGGTACTCGGCTACAACCCCGCCGGCGCCGGCTACAACGGCGGCGTCGACGACAACTTCTACCTGTCCCCCGGCTCCCCCGCGATCGACCGCGGCTACACGTGGTCGGGATACAACACCGACATTCTGAATCAGCCGCGATCCGACGATCCTGGTACGTCCAACGCCGGCTCGCCCAATTATGTCCCCGCCGTGCAAAGCTCCAGCCTCTACGCCCTCACCGGCACAGCCCAGGGCTGGCGCTCGTATGACACCTATTGGATCTACAACTTCACCGGCGGCTTCACCTTCCCCTTCTACGACGCCACTTACACCAGCGTCACGGTCTCCAGTTCCGGCTTCCTCCAGTTTGCCGGACCCGATTCTGCCGCGAGCATCACCAACTCCGACGCGGCGCTTTTGCCCGACCGGCGCATCGCCGCCCTCTGGGGCAACATCCGCACCGACCAGACCGGAAACGACATCTACGTCGACACCTCCGTGAGCGGGCAGGTCAAGTTCACCTGGAAGGCCACCAACGTCGCCAACAGCGCCGCCGTCAACTTCTCGATTGTTCTCTTCAGCAACGGTCAGATCCGTTTCGACTACGGCGCGGGCAACACCGGCCTGACGCCCACGATCGGCATCTCGATGGGCGATGGCCAGCACTTTGCGTTCCCCAGCTACGACAACGCGGCGACATTGACCAACGCCAACTCGATTCTCTGGACGCTCCCGCCGGGCTTTGTCGACATGGGCGCGTACGAGTTCGAGGGCTCCAGCACCGACACCACGCCGCCTTTGCTCACCGCGACCAACCCGACGGCAATTCAGAGCGGCGGCACCGCCGCTCCGCTCTCACAAATCGTGCTCACGTTCAGCAAGCCGCTCGACGTCATTGATGCATTGGCCCCCACGGACTACCAGTTGATCGGCGCCGGGCCGGACGGCGTGTTCGGCACCGCTGATGACGTGGCCTATACGCTGGTCCCGCAGTACACGCCGGGTTCGATACAAGTGACGCTTGTCGACCCGGCCGGCTATCTCCCGTCTGGACTCTATCAATTGACCGTGTTCGGCGCCGCCAGCGGTGGAATCCACGACCTCTCCGGCAATCTTCTCGATGGCGACGCCAATGGCACGCCCGGCGGAAACTACGTCCGCACCTTCACCCTCGGCCTGCCGCAACTCGACACCATCACCGGGACCAGCGGCGCCGACACGATTACCCTGATGTTCGACGCCGACCACATGCACGTCGACTGGACCCTGGGCGCTGCCGGCGGCCAGTTGCTGATCAACGATCCCAACGGGCTCACCATCAACGGCAACGGCGGCAACGACGTCATCGACCTGGTCTACTCCAGCGGAAACCCACTCCCCACTACGCTGCACCTCAACGGCACTTTCACGATTAACAATCTTCAGGGCACCAACCCGCTGGCCGGCACGTCGCTGGACATCGGCCGCAGCACCGTCTTTATCAGCTACAGCGCGTCTGACCCCATCGCCGCCATCAAGAACTATTTGAAGGCCGGCTATAATAACGGCGCCTGGAACGGGACGGCCAGCGCCTCGACCGGTGTGATCACCTCCTCGGCCGCCGCCGCCAACCACATCGCCGGCAAGAACACCACTGCCATCGGCTATGCCGATTCGGCCGACGGCCAGGGCGTGAACACCAATCTTAACACCATCGAGCTCACCTACACCCTCTATGGCGACGCCAATCTCGATCACCAGGTCAACAGCGCCGACCTCCAGATCCTGCTCGCGTTCCTCAACCGTACCGGCTCCTGGGACCAGGCCGACTTCAACTACGATGGGCAAGTGAACAGTGCGGATCTTCAGGACGAGTTGTTCACGCTCAACACGAACCTCGGGAACCAGGGCACCCCTGCGGTCGTGGCGCCCGTAGCGGTGGTCGAAACGCCCGCAACGATGGTCGCGGCGCCCGCAACGGTGACCACCCCGCAGGCGCCGGTCGCTTCCCAGTCGAAGCAGTTGTCCCAGCCGCTCGCGTTGCCCAAATCCCCCGCGCTCGCGGTCGTCACGGCGTCCCCCGTTCACCCCCATACGCCCCCGCGGCGGGCCAGGCGGCGCCGCTCCTGAACGTCGGGAGACGGACTGATTTAGTCCCGTGTGGGTCAGTCCGTTCAAACCAGTTCGCGCCTAAATCGTGAAAAACACGGCGGTAGCGGTCGCCGCAAACTTTTTGGCCCTTCGGGTTTCTTTCTGGTAGCAAGTTCTCAACTGAAAGCCGATGATTGGGCTTTGGGAGTCGTATGATCTGGATGGCTGTCATGCGATCGCGCCTTGGGCTTTTGCTGCAACGTGCGGGCAGGTTTTCGACGCGGCCGATCGGCGCGATGGCGCTGGCGGTCGTGGGGTTCTCCCTGATGGCGGGCGCCGGCGCGGCGCCGGTGGCGTTTTCGCGACGCCAAACCAAGCCGTGGTTTGACGCCCGTACCGTCTGCTTTTTCCGGCTGGGAGCAGCGGGGATGCCGCAGACACCCCAGGAGCTGGCGGGGGCGCTATCGCGCGGCTGCCGCCAGTCGATGATCCTGCCCGACGAAGACAACACCGTCGCGATCGACGGAGCGGCGTACCCTTCGATCAATTCCCTCACCATCGACCTGTCCGACGGTCGATTTCGCTCCTCAAAGAAGGACAAGATCAACGTCAATAACAAAATCGAGCAAGACCTTCGCGTCAGGCACCTCGAGGTCCGCGGTCAGCCGCTCCTGCTTCAGCACGCCAGACTCAATATGAATCTGGTGGCCGACGGCGCCGAGGTGGCGCTCGAGCGCGACCTGCACGGCCGCCCGGTCATGGTCCTGGCTGATGCGCGGTCGGGGCACCTGGACTTCGAGGTGAGCATCAGAGATGCCGAGGCGATCCTGCTGCGCACGGCACGCGAGGCGGCGTCGCGGTACGGCGTCACCATCGAGCAAATGGACATCAAGGTCATGCCTCAAACGCCGCGATCCGTGCAGGCGCAGGTGCACGTCATGACCCTCGTCGGATTCATCCCGGCGGGTATGATCTTCAAAGCGCATGTCACCGTCGACAACGCCATGAACGCCCGGCTCAGCGGGCTGACCGTCGACGGCGACGAGGCGCTCGGGCCGCTGATCGTCGGGTTCCTCAGGCCGGGGCTGGAAAAATACAACAACGAGACGCGACCGCTGGTGAGTTTCCCCGCCGGGAAGGTGCAACTCCGCGACGTCGCCGTGCGCGTCGACGACTCGCTCCATCTCACCGCGGCGTTTGGCAGTTGAGACGATCCTGCCAGAGTTGCCACATTACCCGTTGCCCAAATCGCGGCAGAGTTCGCATAATCCGCGCCATGAGGGCGGAACAGCGTTGGACGATTGTGCTACTGACGCTGTTTGGCGGGCTGGGAAGCGGCTGCATCCTGAATCGGCCGACCTATTACCAGGTCTCCTCGAAATATACGGTGCGCGATCCGCAATTCGCACAGACGATCGGAACGCTCCTGGGGCCTCCACTGCTGAGCGGAAACACCATCGAGACGCTCGTCAACGGCGACCAGATCTTCCCCGCTATGCTCGCCACGGTCCGCTCAGCCAAAAAAACGATCACGTTCGAAACTTATATCTTCTGGAAGGGCGACGTCGGAAAGCAGCTCACCGACGCCCTCAGCGAGCGGGCGCGGGCCGGCGTCAAGACCCACGTCCTGATCGACTGGGTCGGAAGCAACCTGATCGACCCCGACTACATCAAACAGATGGGCGCCGCCGGCGTCGACGTGCGCGACTATCACGCCTTCCACATCTACGACCCACAGACCTGGATGCAGGTCGATCACCGCACCCACCGCAAGATTCTCGTGATTGATGGCATCATCGGCTTCACCGGCGGCGCCGGAATCGCCGACGAGTGGCGCGGCAAGGCCGACAACGCCGAGCACTGGCGCGACAACCACTACCGCGTCGAGGGGCCGGTCGTCGGCCAGCTTCAGGCGGCGTTCTGCGACAACTGGATGCAGACCACCGGCCGCGTCCTCGAGGGGGACGATTATTTCCCCAAGATTCCTCCCAGGGGAAACCAATGGGGGCAGATGTTCCGCAGTTCCTCAAGCGGCGGCAGTGAAAACATGGAGCTGCTGTTCCTCCTCTCGATCGCCGGCGCCGGACAGAACATCCGGATGGAAAGCGCCTACTTCGATCCGGACTCGCTGACGCGGCATTCGCTGATAGAGGCGAAAAAACGCGGCGTTTCAATCCAGATCATCGTCCCCGGCGCCCGCATCGATCAGACTGTCGTCCGCGCCGCCTCGCGGGCCCATTGGGGCGAAATGCTTCAGAAAGGAATCGAAATCTACGAGTTCCAGCCCACCATGATCCACTGCAAGCTGTTGATCGTGGACGATTATTGGGTCTCCATTGGATCGTCGAACATGGACGACCGCTCGTTTCGCCTCAACGACGAGGCGAACCTCAACGTGATGGACGGCGGCTTTGCCGCCGAGCAGGTCCGACTGTTCGACCAGGACCTTCACCGCTGCCGGCAAATCACTTACAAGCTCTGGCAGAAACGATCTCTGGGCGAACGCATTGGCGACGCGTTCTCGACGCTGTTCGATTCGGAGATATGAAGATGATTCACGTGTTCACCCCCGACCGCCTTGTCGCGTCCGTCCTCGCCGTGCCCCCGCTGTGCCGCGGCAGCGATTTTTCGCTGAACGAACCCGAGAACGCAAAACTGATCCGCCACCTCGAATCCGGCGGCGTCCGAACGCTCCTCTACGGCGGCAACGCCAACTTCTACCACATCGCCCTCAGCGAATATGACACCGCCCTGTCGATGATCGCACAGCTTTCGGGTCACGACACGCTGGTGATTCCATCGGCCGGGCCGACGTTCGGGCTGATGATGGACCAGGCCAAGGTCCTCCGCCGGCATCGGTTTCCCACCGCGATGATCCTGCCGCAGCAGGGAATCACCACGTCGCCAGGCGTCGAGGCCGGGATCAGGCGCTTCGTCGACGCCGCCGGTATTCCGGCGCTGCTGTACATCAAGAGCGACGGCTACATCGATGTGAAACAAGCCGCCGCACTCGCCCGCGACGGAATCAGCAGCGGCATCAAATACGCGACGGTTCGCGCCGACCCCGCGAAAGACGATTATCTTCATCAGCTTGTCGAACAGGTGGATCGCCGGCTCATCATCAGCGGCATCGGCGAGCAGCCGGCGATTGTCCACTTGCGCGACTTTGGCCTCTTCGGCTTCACGTCCGGCTGCGTCTGCATCGCCCCGCGTCTATCCGTCGCGATGCTGGAAGCGATCCGCCGAAAGGAGTGGGAGTCGGCCGAGCGGATTCGGAGCATCTTTAAGCCGCTCGAAGACCTGCGCAACGCGATCAATCCGATCCGCGTGCTGCACGAGGCGGTTCGCCTCGCCGGCATCGCCGACACCGGGCCGTTGTTGCCGCTCTTGACGAATCTAGAGGGTGATTGCCATGCCGAGATTCGTCAGACTGCGACCGCTCTTTTCGCCGAAGGTCAAGGCTGATTGCGTTCTGCACCGACGTTCCTGGTCATCGATTCCACCGCATTGTGGTGCGGGCTTCCAGCCTGCGCCTGGTTAACTTCGCCGGGACGAAGGTGCAGGCTGGAAAGCCCGCACCGCAATGCGCCGCCAGAAGATGTCGCCCTGGGGGATGCGATGTGGCGTCACTTGCCCGCCCCGCTAGCCGATTTGCGTCGGCTCGTCCGGCCAAATGTACGTGACATCGCCTCGGCGACTTTCCGGCCCCACCCGAAGCATCACCGCGACCCCTCCGATCGCAGCGCAGTGCGCGCTCAATGCGGCCGTGAGGTACGGCCGCCGGCACCGCGGCGCGATGCGGACGATGGGCCTTCTCGGGTCGCCCTTGTTCGACCGCGGTAGTTGCAGCTCAGTGGCGCAAAACATCATGCGATTACGCAAACGTTCGACCTCGGCGGCGGATCAACGCGACCCCGGCCAGTGCGACAGCGGCAAGAGCGGACGACTCTGGAACCTGTATCCATTCAACAGCATGCATGACACCAGTAGTTGGCTCCACGGCCGTACCGAACACGTTGCCACTTGAGTCCACAAAGTAGGCGCGGGATTCGATCAGGCTCTGTGGCAATAGATTCTGAAGGTCCACGGTCGAATCCGCACTCCCATGCCACAGCAGCGCATGGTCGTCATCGCCGGTTCTACCAAATCCGACCTGCACGAGGCCGTTCGTGTCGTAGGCAGTCGAGTCTTCAAAACCAGAAAGGTTCGTTGGTTGGAGATCCACCACCGAGGCTGCCGTGCCGGTCCACATTAGCGCATGCGACGCGGCATCCGGAGTCAACCCGGTTCCGACCTGCTGATATCCGTCGGTCCCAAATGCGTATGAGTTTGTAAAGCCACTCGGATGAAGATCTATCACCGTGCTGGCATCGCCGGTCCACAGCAAGGCGTGATAGTAGTCGCCGAGTTTGCCGCCGTACCCGATTTGCTGATTTCCACTCGCACCCTCCGCATAAGATTCGTAAAAGCCGGAGGGATTGAGATCAACGGCAGAGCTGGCCGTCCCGTGCCAAAGCAGAGCGTGAGCTACACCCGTGACGGGGGCAGTGCCGTACCCCACCTGTTGCCGCATGTTGACGGCCATGGCAATCGATTCTGCAAAACCCCCTAGATTGGTTGGATGCAGATCGACCGCAGAGGCCGCGGTTCCGCTCCAGAGCAGCGCGTGGTTGGAGTTGTCGACCATCCCGTATCCGACCTGATGAAGGCCATCTGTTCCGATGGCATACGAATCTGCGAAGCCTGGGGGATTCAAGTTTATTGCCGTCGGAGCGCCGTTGCTCCAGACGAGAGCGTTTGCATTTCCACTTGCCACTGTGCCCGCGCCAACCATCTGTGTCGCACTCACAAAATGGAATGAGCCTGCATCGCTAATGCTGGTGAAACCCGGAGGGGAGGGAAGGCTGTAGAGGTCGATGCCCTTGTAATCGGCGAATGCCGCGCTGGTAAAGGTCAGAATGGATGCTGAGATCCAGAGCCGTGCTTGACGAGACGGGAATCGCAAAACGTATGTCGACATGAAGTTCCCCGATGGGTGGATCGGTCGCGTAAATCGTAAAGATAGGGCCCCAAATTAACAAGAGCCATGAGAATAATGGTGTCGCTGGCGGTAACTTTTGTAGCTTTCCGACTTCCCACTTAGCGCCGCAACGTTCTCATCCTCGTACGGGTGAATCTTCGCTCGTCTCGACAACGATCCTGGCGGCGAGGATGTGCTTGCAGGCGCTAAGCTGGCGCTCGTGCATGCTGAACCAGGGGCGGGTGCATGTCGCCGGTGGTGAGTAGGCGGACGACGTGTGCGACTTCGGTTCCCTGACCATCGCCGCCGTGGCGAGCGTATCGCGGTTATTGCTGCAACCAGTTGTATGTAAGTAACTTACACGCATATATGATATAAATTTTGCCACAAGCGACATTTCTGACATCTTCCGCCCCCTACAAGGAGTGCAGTCACCAGCATGCCCGGGAAGACCGCGCACGACCGTTCTGGCAAAAATCTGATAAATGGCTCATTTTGGCTCACTTTGGCTCATATTTTTAGGGTGCGCATGAGCCACGATGAGCCATATGGGCATTAGCGGTGTTGACTGGGCGGGTTGGCGCGTTTCGACCATTGGATCGTGCAACGCTTGGAACGAAATGAAACATTTCCCCGATTTTCCCCCCGCAGGCACCGGGCACTCCCAGGCAACTGAACGTTTTGAACAAAACTGAACGTTTTTTGGCATGTGCCCGGGGCCGTTGCCCCCCGGAGACCAATGCGGGTCACGACTGTGGCTTGGCCGGTTCGTCGGTGCCGACGATATGGATGGTGTTTTTGCCCTGCTTCTTGGCGCCGAGCATGAGGCGCTTGTCGGCCTCGCGGACCAGGGAATCGGGATCGTTGGCATCCCAGGGGAAGACCGCGAGGCCCGCGCTGACGGTGAGGGAGCCTTTGCCGGTCTGGCCCAGGAGGGGGAATTCTTCGCTGGCGATGAGGCGTTTGAAGCGCTCGAAGACCTGGAGGGGCTGCTGGGGCGGGCGGGAGACGACGCCGGGCTTGGGATCACGCGGCTGGCGCGGGCCTTCCTTGTCCCAGAAGACGACGGCGAATTCGTCGCCGCCAATGCGGGCGACCAGGTCGTGCTGGCGGGTGCAGCGGCGCATGAGGGCCGCGGCCTGGCGGAGGATCTCGTCGCCGGTCCCGTGCCCGAACTGGTCGTTGTATTTCTTGAAATCGTCGATGTCGAACAAGAGCAGCGTCACCGGAAAGTGCATCTTCCGCGCCCGCTCGATGATCGAGGCCAGGAAATGGCGGAAGTAGCGGGCATTGTACGAGCCGGTCAGCTCGTCGGTGATCGCCAGCCGCTGAAGGCGGTTGTGCCGGTCCTGGAGAGAGGCGAGCTTGGCCAGGAGTTGCCCGATCTGGGAAAGGGCGTGGCGTGCGGGGGATGGGTCCTCGCTGGCGGGGACGAACAGGTGAAGCGTGCCGACCTCGCCCTCGGTCCCGCGAATCACATGGGATTCAATGTGATGGCCGTCTCGCGCTTCTGGCTGGGGCTGGTCGGGTTTGGAAAGCCGCAGTTCCAGCTCCGTCGCGATGCGAGCGTTGATCTGATTGACGGCGGCGGTCAGGGCATCGTGCGGGGTGGCCAGCATCGAATCGAGCAGGATTTCGGCCAGCGGGACCCGCGACAACGCCGCCACGGCCGGTGTCTCTGGCGGCTTCTCCTCGGTCGGTTCTCGCGGTTCGTCGGATTCGGCCGGTGAAATCCGCAACGGGGGCGAGCCGAAGATCTGCTCAAACTCTCCGGCGCTGGCCGGCGTCACGACGTAATCGTCACACCCGAATTCGAGCATTTTGCGGGAGAGGATCTCCAGCGTCGGATGCCCGAACAGGAGCAATCGCGCGTCGCCCGCGAGTTGGCGCAGGGTTTTGACGGCGACTTCGGGCCGGCGTTCCAGCGGCTCG
>DATHPP010000035.1:0-12204 GCA_035483795.1 Tepidisphaeraceae bacterium
GGCGTCCAGAACGGCGTGGCCGTCTATGCGGACAATACCGACGGCGTAGCCCGCGGATTAAACATCACCAACGACACAATCCTGGGTTATCAGAAGAACGGGACCGCGTTTTTTGGCGCCGGCCTGACGCTCAGCGTTACCGGGAACACGGTCACCGGCGCCGGCGCCACCCCCGCGATCGCGCAGAACGGAATCGAGGTGGGGCTAGGCGCTACCGGGACCATCGCCAACAATCACGTGAGTGGCAACGAATACAGCGGGACCAACCCCGGCAATTCCGGAGGACCGGATCAGTTCAATGACGTGCAGTCCTGTGGAATACTGCTCTTCTCCACCTCGGGCCTGGTGGTCAGCGGCAATACCGTCGACGGGAACGACATCGGGATTTACAACAACACCGATGGCGCCACGATTTCGGGGAATGTCCTCGGCTCCATCTCTCCCAACCGCTACGAAGGTGTCGTCGAGGACCAGGGCAGTTCAACGATTTCCGGGAACACGATCGGCGGCGGCAACCTCGCGATTGATGTCGTCTCATTTGATGGGAACACCGCCGTGTCCAGCGCCGTTGTTGACGGCAATACCATTGCGGGCGCGACGGTGGGTCTTGAAGCCATTGTCCAGAGCTCGTCCGCCAGCGCGGTGGACGTGCTGGCACAAAACAACGGTCTTGCCGGCAACGGCGAGGGCGTGGTGATCAGCGGCGGCGCGCTGGTGGATCTGGGCGAGTTTGCCCCGAATCAAGGCTTCACGCCGCTGGGAACCAGCGTTGGAAACAACACTCTGACCGGCTACAGCGGCGCGCCCAGCAATTACGCCATCGATGACCAGAATGCGTCCACCCAACCGAACGTCTACGCCCAGAACAATAACTTCGGCCCGGCTTCGTCGACAAACCAATCCGCCATCCAGGCCGTGATCCACGACCACGGCACCAACCCGGCGTTTTCCACGGTGATCTTTGTGCCCGCGCAGAACGCTCAGCCGGCTCCGCTGAATGTCTACGTCAATTCCGCGTGGGCGGGGCTGCCGTTCGGCACGGACCCCGACGGCTCCGGTCCGGCGACCGCCATCGGGTACGACGCCTTTGCCAGCATCCAGGCGGGTGTCAATGCCGTCGCCCCCGGCGGAACCGTTCACATTGAGCACAACGGGACGGCCACCGTTTACGACGAGTCCAACATCCTTGTCGACCAGCCCGAGACCATCACCGGCGACAGCCAGAGCGGCGTGATCGTCGCGCCCGCCTTTGCCGACAGCCACACCGACAGCTCGTTCGGCGGCACCGTGTCCAACGGCTTTGTCGTCGCCTCCTCCAACGTGACCATCGAAGACCTCACGATCGACGGGAACGCCAACAGCTCCCTGAGTGGAGCGCAGAACTTCCGCAACGCCGTCATCACCAATTCCCAGAACGACAACGCCACCTACAACGACCTCACGGTGGACCAGCTCACGGTCCAGCACATCTACCGCAAGGGAATCGCCCTCTACAATCTCAACGGCGTCAGCGCCGGCAACAGCATTAGCAACAGCACGTTTAACGATATCGGGACTGACGGGAGCATCGCCTACGAAGGCGCGTTCGCCGTCGCCGCCTTCCAGAGCGATGCCACGATTTCGGCCAACACGATAAGCGGCTCCGGTGGTGGTATCGGCGCCAACTCCTTTGACGGCGCCCCAGGCGCGCCGGTGCTCAGCGTCAGCGACAATACCATCACCGCCCCCGTTCTGAACAGCCCGACCAACGGCGCTCTGGGCATGGACCTGGCCAGTCTGGCCGACGGCTCGACGATTTGGGGCAACCGGATCGACACGACCGGGGGGAATGCCAACGACGTCGGTCTGATCGTCAGCTTCGTGAACGGACAGGTCACCGTGAGCGGCAACACCATTGGCGGGACCGCAGGCGACGACGCCATTCTTCTCTACCAGGACACGCTATCCTCAGCGCCGGTGCTGCTGCAGAACAACGTTCTGAGCGGCGCGGGAGTCGGAAGCACCGGCACGGGCATCCTTCTCACCGCCCAGGTCGGCGACACCAGCCGCTTCGGCGACCTGGCCGGCCCCGTGTATGCCACGGTCAGCGGCAACAGCATCGATGGCTTCGGCACCGGCGTCGGCGTCGTCAGCGACGGCATAAGCGGCGACACCGTCAACGCCACGATCGGCGGCAGCGCCGCCCCAGACTCCAATACCCTCTCCAACTGCAACTTTGGCGTGCTCGTCAGCGGGGCGGGCGCCGATGCGACGATTACCGGCAATAACACAACCTTCAGCGGCAACGGCGCCGCCATCGCGGCTCAGAATTTCGGCTCGGCCAGCTCCAGCAACAACATCATCGAAGTCAACAGCTTCCAGTGGGGCGTCGGGCGCGGCATCAGCGCCTCCAGCGGCGGCACGGTGGTCAGCAGGAGAGACTCGATCGACATGGACCCCGCGGAATTCGCCCAGGCCATTTTCGTGGACGACGGCAACTTCCAGGGCGCCAACGATCTCATCAACGGCGGCGGCACCGCGAGCGCCCCCGGCAACGGCGTCGGGCTGTACGTCAGCGCCAACGAGCAGCCCAAAGAGACGGTGTCTCTCAACTTCACCAAGATTCAGTTTGTCTCCAAGGCCGTCCAGGACGACGACACCAATACCGGTGTCGTTGTTGACGCCTTCGGCAACTACTGGGGCACCAACACCGAGGTCGGCGTTGCCGGCATGATCGGCGGAGCCGCCCCTGACCAGGTCGATTACTCACCCTGGCTCGACAGCGGAACGAACACGCTTCCCCCCGGGCAGGTCGGCTTTGCCGGCGATTTCTCCACGCTCGACGTGGGCTCGGGCGGCGCCGCGACCGCCGCCATCCCCCAGCAGCTCACGTACGAAGGTCGCATCACTGAGGCCCTCAGCTTGCTCCAGCCCCCGCCCTCCGGCACGACTGGAACCCCCACCATCAACGTCTTTGGCGCCGACGCCGCCCCCGGCGCGACGGGCATTTACAACGAAGACGTCGTGATCCACAAGAAGGTCAGCCTGCTCGCGGTCGGCGCCGCCGATATCAATGGCGACGGCATCGCCGACGCAATCGACGTCGACAACGACGCCAACGGCAACGCCAGCGGGTCCGTCATCCAGGGCTTCACGATCAACGGCGACAAGAAGGACGCCATCAAGATGAACGCCGCGGACGTGACCGTGGCCGGCAACACGTTGACTAACAACGGCAACAGCTACGCCGTCGAGATCGACGACGCGGGCAGCCAGGATATCATCACAGGCAACACGTTCGCGTCCACCGGCGCCGGCAACCTCTCCGTCGTCGACGGCTCCAACACCATCGGCGGAACGGCAGGCAGCGATCAGAACACCTTCACCGCCCCGCCGGCCGGCGGCTCGCCGGGGTTTGAGCAATTCATCGATAACTCCGGCGGGCTTGACTCCACCGATGAGATCCCGTCGGTGGTGCAGAACAACCTCTTCAACCGCGGCGTCACCGATAGTGAGGAAAACCCCAAGGAATCCCTGAGCTTCAACTTTACCAAGATCGTCTACGCCAATATCCAGCAGGCGGTCAATGACGCGAACAACCCTGGTGGCCCCTTGGCGATGTCAGGCAACCCGGTGACCGTCAGCGCCCTGGCGGGCGTTTACACGGAGAACCTCACGCTGGGCACGGCCTCGTCCTTGACCCTCCAGGGCCCGCAGGCGGGCAATTCCGGCACGAGCGCCGACCGTGAATCCTCTGCGCCTTCGGTTTCGGAGGTCGTCATCCAGCCCACCAGCGGAACCGCGATCAAAATCACCGGCGGCGACATCGTCGTCGACGGACTCACGGTTAACGACCTGGACACCACGCTTCCGGCCGTACAGCTCGCCGGCGGTACCGCCGGCATTCAGAACGACGTGATCCTGGCCGGAGGCACCGGTGTTGAAGTCGACCCCAGCGCCGCCGCGGGGTGGACTGTCAAGTCCGACTTCATCTTCATGAAGTATGACGCGGCCAGTGTCGGCTACGGCATCTCGGTGGACGGCGGCGTCAGCGGCGAGATCGCCGGCAACGACGTTGAGGGCAACGGGATCGGCGCTGCCGGTGCAACCGGCGCGGGAATCTACGTCAAGCCCGACAGCACGCTCCCCTCCAAGACCGTCAAGATCGACGGCGGCAATATCGTCCGCGACAACCCCAAGGGCCTGCTGGTCTCCTTCGGCTTTGCGGACATCGAGAACAACAACATTTACGGCAATGGCACCGGCGCCGAGATGGCTTCGGCGGACGGCGGAATCGTGGCCCACGACGACTGGGAAAGCCCGGCGGTCGCTGGCGCGGCGCCTCAGACCAACGGCACCGACGTCCAGTTCGACGTTGGCGCCTCCGGCTGGACCGTCGGCGACGGCAACACTTTCGACGCTTCCACTTTCTACATCGTCAACGACAGCGCCCAGACCCTCGACCTGACGGGCGATTCCAACAACACGTTCGGCGGATACAAGCCGCAGTTGCCCACCAGCCCCTCGGACACGACGAACCTCAACGGCATCTACGGCATCGAGGACAAGACGTACGACTACCTTGACGATCCGGCCGCCGGATACGTCAAATACTTCCCGATGGATGTGTTCGTGGCGCAATCCAGCGAGAATACGAACATCGACTCCATCCAGCGCGGCATCAACGTTTCCCCGTCCGGCGGCACCCTCCACGTCCAGGCCGGGACTTTCGACGGCTCGTTCACGGTCGACCAAAGCCTGACCCTGCTGGGCGCCCAGGCCGGCAACGACCCGACGAGCTCGACTTCGGATCGGGAGGGCTCGACGCCCTCGGTCTCCGAAACCGTCGTCCGCAAGCTGCCGGGCAGGACGTCCTTCCAGCCCATCACCCTGCAAGCCGGCATCGTCAAGTTGGACGGGTTCTGGGCCTGGGGCGAGGGCGTGAGCTCGGGCGAAACCGCCATCGAAGTGCAGGGCGGCGCGTCCGCGACCATCGTCAACACGGTCATCGAGGACGCCGCCACCGGCATCCAGATCGATCCGGGCACTTCCTCGGCCAACGTCAGCAGCGACTACCTCTTCGAGGATGCCGCCAACGACAACCAGGGCACCGGCATCAAGTTCCAGGGCACGGCCGGCGCGATCACCACGGGGGACGTCAACAACGACAACATCCTGGACTTCGCCATTGGCATCGATGTCACCGGCGCCGGTGCGAACGCCAGCATCCAGGACAGCAAGAACATCAGCGACGGCGCCGCCAAGGGCCAGGCGGTCGACGGCATCCTTTTCGACAGCGGCGGCTCCGGGACGGTCACCCGCGGTTCAATTTCCGGCGCCACGACCGGCATTGCGGTCGGCGACGTCAACGGCGACGGCGTGGCCGACATCACCGCCGTCAGCTTCACCGGCAACACGACCGGCGTCCAGGTTGGCGCCGGCAGCGCCGTCATCGGCGGTGCCACATCGAGCGACGGCAACACCTTCACCAGCGACGGCACCGCCGTTTGGGTCAGCGGCGGCGCCGCCTCGGCTACGGTCAGCAACAACTCCTTCAGCGGCAACGGCACGGCCCTGCAAGCCCAGAGCGGCGGTACGCTGAATTCGCAGAACAACACCATCGACATCAACAGCTTCCAGTTTGGCGTCGGGCGCGGCATCAGCGCCTCCAGCGGCGGCACGGTGGTCAGCAGGAGAGACTCGATCGACATGGACCCCGCGGAATTCGCCCAGGCCATTTTCGTGGATGGCGGCAGCTTCCAGGGCGCCAACGATCTCATCAACGGCGGCGGCACCGCGAGCGCCCCCGGCAACGGCGTCGGGCTCTACGTCAGCGCCAACGAGCAGCCCAAAGAGACGGTGTCTCTCAACTTCACCAAGATTCAGTTTGTCTCCAAGGCCGTCCAGGACGACAACACCACCCCCGGCGTCATCGTTGATGCCTCCGGGAACTATTGGGGCACCAACACCGAGCAGGGCATTGCCAACACGATCGGCGGCGCCGGCGCGGCCGAGATTGACTATACCCCCTGGCTCGATAACGGCACGAACCTGGCCACCACTGGCGGCTTCGACGGCGATTTCTCCACGCTCGACGTCGGCTCGGGCGGCGCCGAGGTTCAGTCCGGCGGTCGCATCAACGAAGCCGTCGGGCTCCTGACCCCCGGTGGCACCATCCAGGTTTTCCCCGGAAACTACCGCGAGGACGTATCCATTACCAAGGGCCTGACGCTCGAATCGGTGGGCGGCGTGACGGTGGCCGACATCAACGGGGACGGCCTGGCGGACGCGGTTGCCGTCGCCCCCGGCGTCGCCGGCGTCACCATCGGCGCACCCGGTCGGGGCTTCACGATCAACGGGGGCAGCGACGTGGCGGTCGGGCTCAACGGCACAGGCGAGCTCCTTGCCGATAACGTCGTCGAATCCGGCGGCGGCAGCGCCGCAGTGGTGCTCGCGGGTACTCAGGAGCACGTCACGGCCAACGTTGTCGTGTCAAGCGGAAGCGCGTGGGCGGTCTCCATCCCCGGCGGTGCCGAGTTCGTCACCGACAACGTCTTCCAGTCGACCGGACCGGGAAACGTGTCCGTTGCGGATGGAACCAACACGCTTTCCGGTAACACGTTCACGGCCCCGCCGATTGCCCTCGAGTCGGGCTTCGAGCAGTACCGCGACACGTCGCCGGGACTCGACAGCGGTGGCGAGATTACCGCAGTTCTCGACAACAACGCTTTCAACCGCGGCGCGGATGATTATACGGACAGCGGTACGACTTTGAACTTCAAGAAGATCATCTGGGCGGACATCCACCCCGCCATGGCGGCCGCGTCCGCCGGCGACACGATCGGTACCCTGGGCGGCGTCTACGCCGAAAACGTCACCGTGACCAAGAACCTCACGCTTGTCACCTCGATCGCCGGCAGCGGACAGACAATCGTCAACGGGGCCATCACCATCCAGGGTGGCATCACGCTTGTCCTGCAGAGCCCGGCGGCGACCCCGCTGCAGATCTCTTCTCTGGCCTTTGGCCCATCGGGCGTGTTGGACCTGGCCAGGAGCACATTGCTCATTAACTATGCCGGACAGAGCGATCCCCTAGCGGCAATTCGCGGGTACCTGGCGAACGGTTACAACCACGGCGCCTGGAACGGCAGCAACGCCAATGGTGTGATCACGTCCTCGGCCGCGCAGTCCAACCCAAATCACAACACGGCGATCGGCTACGCGGACTCGGCTGACGGCACGGGAGTGATCACGACGCCTAACACGATCGAGCTGAAATACACCCTCTACGGCGACGCCAACCTCGACGCCCAGGTCAATAGCGCCGACCTTCAGATAATGCTGGCCAACCTCAACCGCGCCGGCGGCTGGGATCAGGGCGATTTCAATTACGACGGGAACGTGAACAGCGCTGATCTGCAGGCCCTGCTCGCTACGTTGAACACGAGCCTGGGCAACCAGCCGGCTCCGGCGATTGCAGCGGCGGGCGCGGCTGCCGCAACGCCCCTGGCCGGGGCAGGCAGTGCTGGGACCAAAACATCATCACGTCAGTATCCGGTGGTCCACGCGACGGGATCGACCCGGCCGGTGGTTCATCACCCGCAGCTCAAGGGAACCAGAAAGCGGAGATAGACCGACCGAGGATCGGGCCGGACGACCGTGGCAAGTAAACCAGATTCGGCGTCACCAAGCCGTGTGCCGCATTGAAATATCCTGCCCAGACCACGAACAAGATCGTGATCGGCAACAAGATCGTGATCGGCTGCCTTGCATTGGGCCTTTGGTCGCCGGCCACAGTCATCGTAAACTGTCGCGTAGAATGGGAGCGACTCGCCGACCGCGCGGTTTGGGCCGACGGAGTCGTTGGTTGGCGCGCCCTTCGCTAGACTAAACGACACGCATGGCGGTCATGCCCTCCGATTCACTTCGATCGCCGGACGAGCAGTTGGCCCGCGCGGCCGAGCGGTACCAGGCCGGGCGGCTCAACGAGTCCGAACAGGCATACCGCCGCATCCTGCGTGATCATCCCGAACATGCCGAAGCGTTGCACGGCCTGGGCCTGATCGCCCTGCGCGCTGGCAAGGCGGAACTGGCGGCGGCCTACCTGGCCCAGGCGGTCGAGCTTTCCGGGCAGAGCTGCGGCTGGCGGTGTGACCTGGGGGAGGCCTGGATCAAGATCGGCGATTTTGCTCAGGCCGTGGCGTGTTTCCGGCGGGCGATCGCGCTGGATCCGGCAAGTCCGCGGTCCCACGCGGGCCTGGGGATCGCTTTGGTCCGCATGCAACGGTTCGCCGAGTCGATCGAGCCGCTGCAAAAGTCCATCGACCTGGGTAACGGCCCGGCGGAGGTCTATCAGCACCTGGGCAAAGCGCTGCTGCAGCTCAACCGGTTTGGCGAGGCCGAAGCGGCGGCGCGAAAGGCGCTCCAGAGCGCTCCCCAGACCGCCGAAAACTGGCAGAACCTCGGCGAGGCCGTTGGCAATCAGCGGCGACTGGACGAGGCGATGGAATCTTTCGGCAAGGCGATCTTGCTCAAACCCGATTGGCCGCAGGCGCATTACGCGCTGGGGATCACGCTGGGGCGCGCGGGTCGAACGGACCGGGCCATCGAATCGCTGAAGACGGCTCTGCGGCTGCGGCCGGCGTTTGGCGAGGCGATGTCCAATCTGGGCGCGATGCTCGTCGGCCAGCGCAAATTGGACGAGGGCATCCAGACCCTGCGCGACGCCGTGCGGCTGCGGCCGGGGCATCTGGACACGCACGTTGAACTCGCCCGCGCCCTGGAACTGGCCCACCGCAACCAGGAGGCGGCCGAGGTGTTCGCGGCCATTCTCAAGCTCTCGCCGGACAACCAGAACGTGATCTTTCACCTGGCCGCCTTGAACGGCAGCGGCGCCCCGCCGGCAGCGCCGCCGGCGCTGGTGGCGGCGCTGTTCAATCGTCATGCGGACACGTTCGACGCTCACCTCCTGGAACATCTGGAATACCGCGTACCCCTGCTGCTGGAGGCTGCCCTTGTGGAATCGCAGGTGGGCACGGACCTGGACGTGCTGGATCTGGGCTGCGGAACCGGATTATGTGGACCGCTCTTACGCCCCATGGCGCGATCGCTTGCGGGGGTCGATCTGTCGGCGGCCATGCTTGAGAAGGCAAAGGAACGCGGCGTCTACGACCGTCTGGCGGTCGGCGAGGTGGTGGCGCGGCTTCGTGCCGAGTCGGCGGCTTACGACCTTCTGGTCGCGGGGGATGTGTTGTGCTACCTGGGCGATTTGTCCGAAACTCTCTGTGGCGCGGCGCGGGCCCTGCGGCCCGGGGGATACTTCGCATTTTCCGTTGAATTCAACGAGGGGCCCGGTTGGGTCCTTCGGCCCAGTCGCCGATACGCACACAGCCCGGATTACATTCGCCAGACGGCAGACGCGCACGGTCTTGATGTCATTCACCTGGCGATCGCGATGCTGCGAAGGGAGGCCGGAAAGGATTTGAGCGGGATCATCGCGGTCCTTCGCCGCCCGGCCGGTGCACAACCTTAAGAGGAGCCTGCATTAAGCAAATTCCCCGAGAATTCGCTGAATTTAGACTAAACGAAATATAAATAGTCAACAGCCGGGAGGTGTCTTTTGCCGGCCTGAGCGGCTTTGCACAGAGTCCGCCGCGGAAACTTCACGTTGCACAAGACCGATGGGAGAGATCGTTTTCCGTGGTTACCGGTTCTGGCTCTACACCATAGATCGGTTAGCGCATCGATGTTCCTTTGGGACGGCTCGCCCTGAGTTTTGAGAGGATTTCCGGCCAGAATTAACTTGACAAATAAAATCACCGATAGTGAATTGGAAGCATAAGCTTCCGCATGCGTTACTCCGCCCCCGGCAGGCATAGGCCGGGGGCTTTTCATTCGTTCGGCATCTCGTTGCCTCAGCGAACTGCAACGCGACCGTAACCGACGAATCCGGCCGTGTCGAAACGCCCGGCTTCGTGAGCGATTATCGAAGTGGTTCCATGAGCAGGCGCCCAATCTGCCCCCGGCATACCGGCAGGTTCCTGCTCTGTCGGGCTTCCTTCGCCACGATCCCCAGCCGGGTCAGGATCCACCCGCCCCTCGAACGGTTGGATGACGCTTATATCAATCACCTCGTCCTCAACTACTTGGCTTTGTTGTCGGGAGGGCCGTTGGGTGGCGGGCGAACTTCGTCAAGCAAGACGCAGAGTCCTACAGTTTTTGCGCGCCCGGTCGCAGGATTTCCGCCCTTTTCGCGTCGTTTCCTGAATTGTCGAGGGACCGGGCGCGAGAGCGTGTCCTGGGTTTCTGGTTATTGACGGGACAGTTTTTGCGGCTTCCGTTGACCGGAGGGGCATTCTGTTGTTGCAGTGGATGTGGCCTATCCCGCACGGAGAATGTGGACGAGGACGAAAACGGCAAAGCAGATCCCGCAGCCGATCAGCAGGCCCACGACGATTTGAAGAAGGATGCGATAACCCAATCGGCGGAGGCGTCGCCTCCGGTATTCCAGAGTGGGTTTCTTCATCGACGCCTCGCCAATCCGATGACCAGTAAGACGATCAACGCCATAAACGCCAGAGCGCTGAGCGGCACCCACAAAGGCGGGTTTCGGGCATGAACCACCCCAAAACATTCGGCGAGCTGGATCATCCCGCTATTGTACCGCCGAGTAGCGGATGAAGGGGCGGCAAGTGAACCACGCAATGTCAGGGGCGTCAGTTTTTTTGTTTTGCGTCCGAATCGCACTGGCGCAAGCCACAGTTGCCGCTACGCCGCGCCCACGCCCGTCTGCCCGACGGAAGCAATTATTCGCTTTTCCCCCGGATCAGCAAATAGACCGGGAACGTCGGGATGGACAGGCGCGATCGACTTGGAAGGCTGAAGCGGTAGAATCGCCACGATGTCCGAAGTGGACTACGACAGGTTTGATCCACTACAAGAGCATCCCATGTCAGACCTCATCCTGTTCGACATCTCGGGAAACAAGTTGGCATCCATCGCCGATTTCGTTGAGAACGATCCTGGAGAGCAAGACGGCGTCAGATTTCAGGAGTGGTCACTAACGATTGAAGCCGCCGCAGCTCCCGAAGTCGGAACGCAATACATCGTGTTCGACAAAGACCATAATGAGGTCGTCGCTCAGTTCGTGTGCATGGAGATGAAGCGGATGTTCCAGCCCGAGAATTCTGTCAAAGTCACGGGCAGGCGTTATTTTTCGTTCCTGCCCAAGCCGTAGACCGCCTGCATAACAATGATCCGACGCGCACAATAATCCGTGGCATTTACGGCATTTTTTGTGCAAAGCGCTGGCACTCCACCCCGAGGACCGCAAGCGCCGGTGGAGAAGCTCGCCGAGGAATCAGCGAAGATCAGCAGCGGAACGCCGCAGCCCGGACATCGCACGCCAAGGTGCGTCGGAAACTGCTGGAGGCCAAGGACATCCACCTCGACCGGCTCCGCTGTTCCCTCCCGCCGCGACCGGGGCAGCGTTATCGGACTCACTATTGGTCAACCACTGGACGGGGACGTCGGTTGGCAGTATAGTGTTAGGCGCCATTTCACGCGATTCCGTTGCGATTCGCCAACTTGCTTGGAATGTCGGACGGAAGCTCTCATCCGTGTGGACGCATAATTGGACTCGCAGAGGTTTTGGGCTATATCGCTCGGGGAGAGTGATGCATGTGTGGAATCCTTGCGTATGTCGGGCGGAAGATCGCGCAGCCGCTTTTGATCGAGGGACTCAAGCGGCTGGAATACCGCGGGTATGACTCGGCGGGGATCGCGGTGATCGACGAGCAGGGCGCGTTGCATGTCCGCCGGGCGGTGGGCCGGATCAGCGTGCTGGAAAGCACGCTGCACAACGGCAACTCGCTCCCCGAAGCCCACGTCGGCATGGCTCATACTCGTTGGGCGACGCACGGGGCGCCTACCGAGGCCAACGCGCATCCGCACGTCGACGACGCCGGGCGGATTGCACTGGTGCACAACGGGATCATCGAGAACTACGCGGCCCTGAAGCAGCTTCTGACCGACAAGGGCCACAAGTTTTCCAGCCAGACGGATACGGAAGTGCTGGCAGTGCTCATTGGGGATCTGTACGCGGATCTGAAATCGCGAAATCACCTGGGCAACGGCTCGGTGCTCCAGCGGGCCGTGCAGGCGGCGCTACAGCAGGTCGAAGGGACGTACGGCATCGCGGTGGTTTGCAAGGATGAGCCGGACACG
>DATHPP010000036.1:0-3191 GCA_035483795.1 Tepidisphaeraceae bacterium
CCGGGCAGCCTCAAACTTGCCACCGCAGCGGCCTGACGACGCCGACCGTCAAAGCTCGACCAGCTCGCCGAACATGATCGCGGATGGGACCAGGAAAGGATCTCGCGTGCGTACCAATGCTATGCCGACCGTAGCGTCGGCGGGCCATGCTGCGTCAACCGCACCAGCCTTGCGGCCTCCCCCTCCGCCGGCCCATTCCGCCCCCGAGGCGGCGGCAAGCAACGGGTGGGCTGCCGGCGTCGCCGGGCCAATCGGCGTCTCCGCGATCATTCTCGTGGCGATCAGCCTGAGGCCTGGAATTGTTTCGGTGGGCCCGATCCTGCCGTCCCTTATCCAAGAATTCCACCTTTCCCACACAGCAGCGTCCCTCCTTACGGCCATTCCGAACGTCTTGATGGGCCTTCTGGCACTTCCTACGCCTTGGCTCGCTCGACGTTTCGGCCGCGACCTGGTCTTCGTCCTTGCACTCTCGCTTCTTTGTGTCTCGATGGCGGCTAGAGCCTGTTCGGCAAATCCCGCCGAGTTGCTGGCCTCCACCGCGGGGGTGGGGGCCGGCATCGCGATCGCCGGCGCGTTGGTTGCCGGATTTATCAAGGCGCGTTTCCCCGCACGGGCCGCGGTGATGATGGGCATCTACGCAACCGCCCTTTCCTTCGGGAGTACGATCTCGGCCGCCACGACGGGGCTGCTTGCCTCAGCCTCGCCAGGCGGTTGGCGCGTCGCGTCCGGTGTATGGAGTTTTTTGGGGGTGTTAGCGATTGTCGGATGGCTCGCAGTCGCCTTGAGCGAACGCCGGCGGCGCCCCCCCCCTCCGGTGGCGACATCGCGTCCGCGGCTACCGCTCAAGAACGGAACTGCGTGGCTGGTCGCGCTGTTTTTTGCGTTCAACAATTTTCTGTTTTTTGCGCTGCTGTCGTGGACCTCACCGATGTACCGAGATGGCGGTCTTTCGGCAACAATCGCGGGCCTCATTCTGGCCAGCTATACTTCGGGGTTCATGGTCGCCAATCCGGTATTCGGCTGGCTGAGTAGGTCGATCGACCGCCGCGGTTGGCTCGCTGTGTGTGGAGGCATGACGCTGCTCGGCTTGGTCCCGACCGCGCTGTCGCCAAACCAGGCACCCTTGCTGTTCATCCCACTGTCAGGGTTCGGCTTGGGGGGGGCCTTCACGCTTGGGATGACATTGCCTCTCGATAACACGCATAGCGTGGACGAGGCGAACGTCTGGAACGCCCTTGTGCTAACCGTAGGCTACGGCGTGGCGGCGGCCGGCCCGATCCTCGTGGGACTCTTGAGAGACATTGAGGGGAATTACCGTCTCGCCATGTGGCTTTTGGTTGCCGTCGCGATGGCGATGCTGTTGTTAACTCCCCTTCTCAGACCTCATCATCAGAAAACAATAACGCGGTCCAGGTGAGGAGCGTGTTTTCCGATTGAATCGATCAGAACAACGCGTTGGTTAGATGAGTTCCATATGTCCATCTTCCCTCCCATCGAAGCCGGACATCTCGTCCGACCAAAAATCGAGAATTCCGATGAAGATCCTCATTCGAGCCGCGTTGGCCGCCCTGAGCCTGGCAACAATCCCTCCGGTAGCGAACGCCACCACAGCGAACAATGCCCCCGCATCTGTCCGGCGGGATTACCAAATCGCCCCGGCGGGCCCCGGGTGGGGCTAGCGCTCTCCCGAGGTCCTGGACGGTCTCGTGCAAGATGTTTCGGCGGACGAATGGGACCGTCCCTTACTATTGTAACCACGTTGAGCGCGAGAGGCACTGCTCTGCAGTGCCGAAGCAGACTCCTCTCGGACCAGAAACAATGGAGATCCGGAAATCATGCGATACGAAGATGACGGGCGAGATATCTTCGCGGCAGTGATCGGCTCGCCTGGGCATTGTGAAAGTGACGCGAACGCGATGTGCAAATGCGAGCCCTGCCGCTACCGGTCGGGTCTGGCTTGGCCGCCCGACGCACTGACCCGGCTTCTGATGGACGCAGACTGCGTGCCGGAAATCGTGCTTGAGAGGCTCCTGCAGAGGATCGCCGCGGCCCGGGCGGCTGAGTGAGCGGTCACGGCACGCACTGATCGGCAGTCCAGCGCACGATCACTGAGACTGAACCCATCCTCGGTGAGAGGGACGCCCAATCCAGCGGCTGTACCTGGGGTCGCCGCACGATTTGTTCTGAACTGCACGTTAAGCGGCCCGATCCCGGAACGGGAAACGATCGTCGCGAAGCGGGCGGAAGCTGACGGCCGGATAAGGAAACTGGTTGATGTTGAAGCAGGCAATTCCGAACATTTTCGTCAAAGACCTCGAGGCAGCGCTCGCTTACTACACGGGGCCGCTCGGCTTCCACCCGTTCTTGTTCGTCCGCGGGGAGATCCCTCTCTATGCCTACGTGGCGCGTGACGAGGCAATTCTGGCGATCCGCCAGGTGACCAGACCTGTAATCGATCATACCGCCGGCGCGGCATTGCTAAGCGCGTTTGTCGAGGTCTCGGACGTCAACGTCCTGCACGATTCACTGCAAGCGGCCGGCGCTCATATTTGGCAAGCACCGCGCGACGAGTCCTGGGCCATGCGTAGCCTGATCGTCAGCGATCTCGACGGCAATCTGATCTGCTCTACGTCAAAGCTGGCCAGGTAATTGGCTTAACGTGCAGTTAAGAACAAATCGTGCGGCGACCCCTACTTCAGATCCGTAAGCATTTTCTGAGCACCGCGGACCTCGATCAAAATGCCAAACTGGGATACGACAGCATCGGCCTCGTCACATACGACGCTGAAATTTCGCATCACCTTCTATGTGATGTCGATCCTGATCCTACTCGCCGGCATCGGCGGTTACGTTATCAGGCCGAAGGACGTCCTGCCCGAGGTCGATATCCCGGACATTACGGCCGTACGTACATACGCTGGAATGGACACGCCGGAAATGGACAAACGCGTCACCGCCTATTCCGCGTTCGCTCTCAGTAATAAAGTCAATGGCATCCGCAACATGGAGAGCGAGACGCTGCGGGGCGTCACCATGACGCGGATTTACTTCCAGCCGGATGTCAGCATCGACCTCGCACTCTCCCAGGTCACCGCCGCCACCAACTCGGTTCGCGCCGCGCTGCCCCCCCCGGCATCAACCCGCCGATCGTCATACGATTTTCCGCCTCGACCATTCCCGTCATCCAGTTG
>DATHPP010000037.1:0-9833 GCA_035483795.1 Tepidisphaeraceae bacterium
CCACCAGACCGCTGAGAATGTTCAGCGACGCGCCGCCCTCGCGACTGGTCGTCACGATCTCCCGCACGTGCCGGCTGTGGGTCGACGTAAAGATCTTCGTCACCTCGGGAATGATCGCCCCGGCGAGCGTTCCGCAGGTGATGATCGTCGCCAGCTTCCACCACAGTTCCGGGTGCGGAACGCCGGCCACAATGATGTTTCCGATCATGAAATACGACACGAGATAGGTCCCGACGATCGAGGTGATCGACGCGATCCAGACGAGCATGGTGAGCGGGTGCTCGAAGTTCATCCGTGTCGTGTTGCGGTAGAGGTTGGCGGCGATTCCCTCGCTCACGAAATAAGACACGCCGCTGGTGATCACCATGATGAGGCGCATGGCGAAGATCCAGACGAGCAATTGGACCTGCACGCCCGGATCGGTGACGGCCAGGAGAATGAAGGTGATCAGCGCGACGCCGGTCACGCCATAGGTCTCAAATCCGTCGGCGGTGGGGCCGACCGAATCGCCGGCGTTGTCGCCCACGCAGTCGGCAATGACGCCGGGGTTGCGGGCGTCGTCTTCCTTGATTTTGAAGACGATCTTCATCAGGTCGGCGCCGATGTCGGCGATCTTGGTGAAAATGCCGCCCGCCACACGCAGCGCCGCCGCCCCCAGCGATTCACCGATCGCAAATCCGATAAAGCATGGGCCGGCCAGATTTCTCGGCACGAACAGCAGGATGACGAGCATGAGAATCAGCTCGATGCTGATCAGCACCATCCCGATGGACATCCCGGAGCGGAGCGGAATCGCGTAAACCTGCCGCGCCTTGCCCGATAGCGCCGCCATGGCAGTTCGGCTGTTGGCGAACGTGTTCACCCGCATCCCGAACCACGCCACCGAATAGCTTCCGGCGATACCAACCAGGCTGAACGCGAGAATGATGACGACCTGAAGCGATCGGCTGTATTCGGTCAGCCCCGCTGCGGCCGAGCCGGGGGCGGACTTCTCGTTCCCCTGAAGGAACCCAAAGTATCCGATCATCACCACCGCGATACACGCCCACAGAATCAGGATGAATCGGCCTTGATTCAGCAGATAGGTTTTGCAGGTTTCATAGATGAGGTCGGAGACCTCCAAGAGTGAGCGGTGCACCGGAAGCCGTTTCAATTGGCCATAAATCACGAGGCCGAAAACGATTCCCAGGACGGGGATCACCAGGCCGAGAGTGAGCAGCGTGTGGCCATCGGCGCCGAAGAACTTCTGGGTACGGAGATCGGGAAGGACCAGGCTTCCCTCGCCGGCCATCGCGGCCGCCGGGGCGCCCAGGACCGCCACGACCACGGCAAGCAAGGGCAGGGCACGTTTCAACGAGAAGGTTCGGATAAGCATCGCAGTGAGTTCCTTGCTATTGGAGATCGTCCTTGTCCGCCAGCAATCAATAGTCAAACGGCGGGGAGCGCCTGGCCCGACGCGGCGGCCTTTATGTGACAACCCTAAGTTAGCCGATGCCACCTCGATTGACGAGGGGCGGAAAATGATTTGTTTTTCCTTACCGGAAGTGAGAAATCTCAGCCATACCCGCGGCTCTACTGGCCGGTGCCGCGATCAATAGGCCGGTGTCGAGGGCTGCTGTGGCTGCGCGTTCTGAACGGCGTTGGAGTAGCGGAACTGCACCTGAAACGAGTCGGCCAGCGGGCTGGTGCTGTTGATCGAAACCGAATCCGGGAGATTGGGCGTCAGGAATTTGTCGTGCCACGGCGAGCGGTCGATCTCACGGTGGTCACGGTCGAAAAAGAGCACCCGGTAATCGACGTAGAGCTTATTGCTCACCACCGATCGGATCGGCACGGTCACGTGCAGCAACCCGTTGGCGTCGCGCACGACGGTGGGCGTGCCGGCGGCGGTCTGGTCGTGAAGCTCGGCACTGTCAAAATAAATCTGCGCGCGGTCGTCGGGATGGTAAACATCCTGCCGCGGCTGGATCGGCTCAGGCACCGAACTGGTGGTACAACCTGCAACGGAGACGACAACTGGCAGAAGAATGGCAAATCGCTTGAGCATGGGTTGATTCCTCCTCAATCAGTGCGGCTCGGTCGTCGGAGGATTCGTGCCGAACGCCGTCCACGAGCCCGTCATTTCCGTCATCAATTTGCGGGCCAGAAATCGGGTGAGGCTGTCGATCTCGGGCTTGTCGAGCGGCGGCGGCATATCGACAAACGCCCGCCCAATCGACTCGCCGCCCGCAAGGTTCGAGGCGTCGGCCACCACGCGCACGACCGGCCCGCTCCCGCCCTGGTGCGTCACTTCGGCCCGCACTGAAATCAGAACGTCGGCATGAATCTGATCGGAGATCTGCTTTCCATTAGTGACCTGCCCGCTGTTGAGGGCCTGGGCCTGCTGCGGACTGAGTGCCTGATGGGCCGCTTCTGGGGAAAGGATGGCAACGCGCCCGCCGGCCGAAAGCCAGTCGCTCAGAGCCGCCTGCATAGCGCCGTAGTCAATCGATCGTGCTGCTGCCTCGTCATAACCCTGGGCGGTGGCGCCGCTGACCCAGACAACCAGCCGCGGCCGGCCTACCCTGTTGTACGCCTCCACAAACCGCGGCATCTCTGGAATTTCCTGACCCACCAGCGGGACGTCATTATTGAACGGGGGCGGAGGGAGCGGCGCCTGCGACTCGCCGGGCAGCGGCTTGGAAAGCTGCGTGTCGGACGCCATTTGCCGCTCCTGCGGGCCTGGCACGCGGGCCACTTCAGGCGGGCGATCCTGCGAACACCCCGCCGCCACGCCAACCAGCAAGGCAAAGCCCCCAATCAATCGCACGCAACCAGTTGATCGCACACAACCTCCCAGGGCAAAAACGCCACAGGATCAGACACGCAGGTCGATAAAAGGATGGGTCCGTCGCCCACCGCTTTTGCCGCTCGCGTGTCTAATCCATCGTGTCAGACCCAAGCCGGCGCGCCAAGGGCATCTTGCCATATCATTGCAAATGGGAAATATGGATTTTTTCCTCACCAAGGAGTTGGGCATGCGAAGTAGCTGGAGAACCATTCTGGTGTCGGCGTCAATTCTGCTCGCGGCTGTTTCCGGGTGCTCCGCGCCCGAGCAGGCACGGCAGCCGGTCGACGAGCTGAATCCCAATGACAGCGGCCTCCAGAGCAAGGACGTGGTCGGCGCCGCCGACAAGATGTCCCGTGACCTGCTGGCCGATCCGGCCCTCAACGCCAGCGGCACGGCCTGGACGCTGGTCGTCAGCAACATGGAGGACAAGACCACCGACCAGGTCGCGCGGATCAACTTTGACATTTTTCTTCAGGCGCTCAAAGGCGACCTGGCCCAGAAGAGCACGGGCCGGATCCAACTGATCGAGAACAAGCAGCAGTTCCACGAGTTGCGCAACAAGGAGCTGGAAGGAAACGCCGCCGATGCGACGGGCCAGGGCGGCCCGCAGGCCATCAATCCCGACTATGCCCTCTACGGCACTGCCATGGACCTGCCCAACCGCGCCACCAACTTCTATCAGATCGAGTTCAAGGTCATCAACCTCCACAACCGGACGATCGCGTTTGACCGGCTCTACCAGGTCAAGGTGGCGCGATGACGCGCATCGGTCGCGGGCTTGCAATCCCGCTGCTTCCATGGCTTCTCGCTGGCTGCACCAGCGCGGTGCAAAGCGGGACGAACACGTTTCTGGACAGCGTCGATCTCCAGCAGATGACCGACAAGATGGCCCGCAGCATCGTCGCCGACCCGCGCGTGCAGCAGGCCATCGCAAAGGACGGCGCACTCAAGGTCGTCGTGCAGCCGGTCGAGAACCAGTTGACCGCCGAGATTTTACCGCGCGGGCAGGCCGAAGCCTTCACAGCACGCGTCCGCGCGCTTCTGAGCCAGCGCAACCCCAATCAATTTGTCTGGATCCTGAACCGAGACGAATTTTACGATCTTCGCGGCAAGGAATTGGAAGTACCCCTGGGGCCGTCGCCCGATGCGATCAACCCACAGTACGCCCTCACCGCCGTCTTCAGCTCGCTCACGCGCGAAACCTCGCAGGGACGCAGTGACTTCTATGTCTGCTCCTATCAGCTGAGCAACCTGCAAACCCGGAACGTCCTCTGGTCCGATTCGTATAAGGTGAAGAAATCCGCCGTGAAGGGGTTTCTGGATTAGACATGATCGGACCGCAAGCTGATCATTCAGCGAGGATCGCACTCCTTCCCCCTCTCCCTCCGGGAAAGGGCAGGGGTGAGGGGAAACCTTGTGGCACAGCCGTCCCCGGCTGTGTTCCGCCGGCAGGCGGAAGGAGTACTCTTCGACCTTCGGTCGAACGCAGCCGAGGGCGGCTGTGCCACATCACTCTCCCTCACCCCAACCCTCTCCGGGAGGGAGAGGGGGAAACAAGTGCAAGCTGGAAAGCCCGCACCACAATTCTCGCCCTTGTTGCGCTTCTCCTTTTCTTGCCCGGCTGCGTCAGTCCCGCGCAGCAGGAAGCCCAGGAAGCCGTCACCAGCTATTTCATGGGCGACTATCTTCGCTCCGTCGAACTCCTGAAGCCGCTGGCCGAGAAGACCGACGAGAATTTTGTTCTCAACAACGACCGGCTGGGCTCGGCGTCGCTGGCGGCGGAGGACTACGCTACCGCCGAGAGCGCCTTGCTCCGATCCTACGAAGTCATCAACAGCGTCGGCGTCAACAACGGCGGCCGCTCGCTTGGCGCGGCGCTGGTCTCGGAAAATATCAAGGTGTGGAAGGGCGAGCCCTACGAGCGGGCGATGGTCAACTTCTACCTGGGCGTGATCTACTACAGCCACCACGACTACGGCAACGCCCGCGGCGCCTTCGAGAATGCCCTGTTCAAGCTTCGCGATTACGGCGAGGGGCAGGAGAAAAACGATCAATACAAGGAGGTCGAAAGCAATTTCGTGCTCGGGTACCTGATGCTCGCCAAGAGCTATCAGCGGCTGGGTCGGGCGGACCTGGCACAAAAGAATTTCGATCGCGTTGTCCAGTTGCGCCCCGATTTTGCTTCGCTGGCCGCGGCTTCAACCAACGAGCAATCGAACCTGCTCTTGATCGTCGACATGGGCTACGGCCCGCGCAAAACGACCAACGGCGACGGGACATTCGTCGGCTTCCGCCCGACGCCGCAGGAGGCCGGGCCGATTCCGCTGCCGTCGGTCGTCGTGGACGGACGCTTGCAGGAGCTTCACAATGCCAATCTCCCGCCAGTGGATCTGGTTGCGATGGCACAGGACCGTCAGTGGGAGGACATCGACACCATCCGCGCGATCAAGTCCGTCGCCGGCACCGCACTGGTGGCGGCGGGCATCGGAAACGCCGCCTTCAACCATCACTCCGATCCCGCAGTCACCTTCGGCCTGATTGCCGGCGGACTCCTGCTCAAGGCCACCGCCCAGGCCGACACCCGTCAATGGGAAATGCTGCCGCGGACGGTGTTCATCCTCCCCCTGCACGTAGCCCCGGGAAAACACGACGTCATCCTCGACTTCCCCGCCTGGCCCGGCGTACGCCAGCAATGGCCGGCCCTGGACGCGCCCGAAACCGGCGACAATGCGTACTATCTGCGATTAGGCCAATATGACGTCCGCCCGATGATGCGCCCGTCGCGGCCGCCACCGCCGCAGGGAGTCTACTGAAGACCTGATGTCCTCCTTCGAACAGTACATCGCGATCTGCAACAAATGCCCCTTCCGGCAGCGCATCTGCGCGGAAGACAAACCCTGCCTCTGCACCGCCGACGGCCTGGACGTGCGCGAGCATGCCAAAGAAGGCCACTGCCCCCAGAATCTTTACCCCGTGCAAAAAACCACCGCTGAGACAATCGCCCATGGCGTCGCCGGCATCGCCAAAGCCCTCACCGGCGCCGGCGGCGCCGACGACCAGCAGATCAAAACCCGCCTGGCCATCTGCTCCACTTGTGAGCACAACATCCTGTCCCTCGGCCTGATCTACCGCTGCGACCTGTGCGGCTGCCTCACCTGGGCCAAGGCCCGAAACCTCGAAGAAAAATGCCCCGCGGGGAAGTGGTGATGGCGCACGCGGACCGTGGAGCTTGCGGGGACGGGGTGGCGTATCGGGGCACATGCCGTTCGCGTCTTCACGCAGGCCGCTAACGAACTCAAACTGAGCGTTTTTCGTCTGGCGCGAGCCGTTTTTTCGTGGCACGGGTTTCTAACCCGTGCGCCGGTGAAGTCGTTCAACAGGCAGCGGTTTTGGTGTGGGAAAACGAAGTTCCATTGGCAAGGGCAATGCGGCTGCAGCACAGAAACACGCGGCAAGGCAAGGTGGATTTCCCACACCAACACCGGCGTCAGTTCAACGACTCGCTCGTCCACGGGTTGGAAACCGGTTGGAAACCCGTGCCACAAAAAAGATGCCTCGATGCTTGCGTCCCGCACTCCGGACATACGCCGCTGACGTTGCCGGTAAGATTGTAGCCGCAGGTAGGGCAGCACGGACCCTCTGCTTTATCGCGTGCCATCCGCACCCACCGCAACGGCAATAGAGCAGTCAGCAGAATGATGAACCACGCCGGGATTCTAAAGCCATCCGCTCGCGCTACGGCAAAAGCATGGACCTGCATGTGCTGACCGACCACTCCAACATCGTGCCTTCTTCCGAACTCGAAACCAGCGATTGACGGACGCCTCCGCATTGTGTCGACCCAAGTGCCGGGTGCGGCCGAGCCGTTTGGTGCCGAAATGGATGGCCCGCTCGCGCCAAGCGTCGTCAGAACTGATACGTCCAGTCCTCCATCCCACCTGATGTAAAGATGTCGTTCGCGAGACAAATCGACCGTGAGAAACGTGAGCGGTGCGCGCCTGAGGGACGACACCACCGCCGCGACGAACAGCAGCAGCGACACCACCGCCGTCACGTTGAATAGCTTGCGTCTCACGCGCTCGCCCCCACCTTCCCCGCGACCGGCGTTCCGCACTCGGGACAGACGCCGCTGGTGTTGCCGGCGAGGTTATAGCCGCAGTCCCGACACCGCCCGCTGCGAATCGCTACGCGGCGGCGCCAAATTCGCAAGGTGAGAGCTGCGGCCGGATACAGGAGCAGGAAAACGATCGGCCAAACCGGAAAACTCCACTGGTGCGCCTCGTAGAACTGGTTCGCCATGACCACGCCCGGATACCGCTCGTTCGAATAGCCGTAGGTTGTCGGCCGCGTTTTATTGAGCACATCGACGATGCCCCAATCGCGGCTTTGACGATACGCATAGGTCGGCGTCGGGAATCGCATATCTTCCGAGCCGGTTTCGCATTGAAAACAATAAAATATGCCGTCATGGACACCGAACACTTGCTGGTCGGTCGCCCATACGCGGCCAGCCGGATCGACGGTTCGCGTGGTATCCAGCACACCGATCCATTTAAAGATGCTGGTGGTGCACAGAAGTAGCCCCAGACAACCGAGGATCAAGGAAGATAAGGCAATTTTCGAAACACTGCGTTTCACGATTCCGCCCCCGCCTTGTCCGCGACCAGCGTGGCGCACTCAGGACAGACGCCGCTGGTGTTGCCGGTGAGGTCGTAGCCGCACGATTCACAGCAGCCTTGCCCAATGCGCCTGAACGATGCAAGCCAGTACAATGGAAGGGTCGCAAAACAGAGGAATACAGCGTACATCGGCAACAGGAAGCGACCGTAGTGAATGGGCGTGAGTATTCCCGAGCCGCTGCCGCCATCATCAGATCGAACGCCGCCAATTCCTATCCACATCGTTGCCTGGCCTGCATCGCGGGCGAAGCCAGCGGCTGTTGGTGATGGTTGCCGCCACGGTTGTCCCGAACGATGCATCAATCGATGGATTCTGGCGAACCTCCATGGGCGGTCGAACCGCAAGACCGTTATGGCGATTTCACCACGCGACGAGTCCCAGGTTAGAACGTGACCGCACTGACCGTCATGCATGACATCGTGCGAGAGACGATCCCAGATCCAGTAGCTCCGCGCCCACAGCGACGCCGTGCCCACGCACAGCGCAAGCGACACGAAGGCGGCGAAATTGAACAGCTTTCGTCTCACGCGTTCACTTCGACCTTCCCCGCAACCGGCGTCCCGCACTCCGGACAGACGCCGCTGACGTTGCCAGTGAGATTGTAGTTGCAATGCCGGCACATGCCCGGGATTGGATCACGACGCCACGCTTCGCGAATGGGGCGGGTCCAACGGTAGAGCGGCATCACCGCCGTCGGCAGGATAAGGCACCAGAGGGGAATGATGACGGAAATGAGCCGGTATCTTCGCAGACTATCGTTCCAGTTTTCGCGATGAAAACCGAATCCGAATCGGGTCTGCGTGGGCAGGAACGGCAGCCCGCGCGTGTCGCTTGTTTCGCGAACGGCGCCCGATTGGCAAAGGCTCTCGAGATAAGCTCTGTTGCGGGACTCATGGAAAACGCGCTCGAGGTACACGCCGCCGTAGCCGAGTCGAAATCCAAAGTGGACAAAGCCGAGATAGCCGTGCGTGGTCGGCGCTGGTCTGGCCGCGACCCAGGCGTAATCCAGCGCGCTCCAGCTCTCGCCCCAGAGCGCCACGAGCGCCGTACACAGCAGCAGCAACACGATTGGCAGGAACCTCAAAATGCGCCGTCTTGTGTTCAACACCGGCGGTCCCGACGGAGCACGAACTTTTGTTTGCGCCGCGACGGCTTCGGCTTCGGCTTCCGTGCGTGTAATGGCGCGGCTCGTCCGCTGCTATTCAGTACCCGTGGGTTGCCGTCATCGTCCCGCGATGCCGCGAACGCGAAGACCGGTGGCCGTTGGGAGCGCGATTTCCGGCCCGGCGGTTTGGGCAGAGTTTCGCGGCCGGGGCCGCGATGGCCGGAACAGCCGGGATTGCCGGTGTTTTAGCAAAAATGCGACAAATGGCTCGCTTTGGCTCGCTTTGGCTCATGTTTTTGGCACATGTCCGATGAGCCACGACGGGCCACGGAGGCAAGGAGCGGCGAGCTGGGGAATGTCTCACATGTCTAACTCGGGGTCGAAAATGCAAGACATTTTGGGACATGTGAGACATTCGAGCTACTGCCCCACGCCCGGCGGCGTTGGGCCGGGTCCGTACCACGCCTGAAGCTGTTTGAGGTCGTGATTGGTCGGCTGGCTGGCGCCGGGTGTGTGGTCGCGGCCGGTACGCGGGTCCGACCAACTCCACATCTCGGCGTGACCGTCGCAAAACGATATCCCGCCCATATTGCGATGCCACGGGGCCGGCGTGTCGACCCACTGCGTGGAAGGGTAGACCGAGCAGACGAAGCTGTCCTCGTTGAGCCCGCGCGGGTCGAATTTTTCCACGAAGCAGAATACCCCGCTGCTGGGCTGGCGCACGCCCGACAAGGTTCTGGCGGCGCCTTCGGCCTCGCCGTTCAGATACGCGTTGATGGCGTAGGTGCGGTCGTAGTTGAGCGGGTCGTCCGGGCAGACGTACATTCGGGGATTCTTGATGTATTGCCACAGCGCCCCGCCTTCGACGCTCATGCAGACCGTGCAGTCGTTCACCCAGCTCTCGGGCCCCCAGGTGTACGCTGACACCAGCCGGCCGCTGTGCTCGTTGGAGTAAGAGAGCCAGGCGTAAGTGAGCTGCTGGAGGTTGTTGAGGCAGACGGTACGCCGTGCCTGCTCCCGCGCGTGGCCCATGGCCGGCAGCGTGATCGACAGCAGAATCGCGATGATGCCGATCACCACCAGCAATTCGACAAGCGTGAAGGCTTTGGCGAGTCCTCGGTTTCGCATCACCACGCAATTATAAACCCGATGCGCGGGCGGCGTATTCCAATTTCTCAGCGGTCGATTTCAACGTTCTTCGGTTCGACCGAATTGACA
>DATHPP010000038.1:0-17992 GCA_035483795.1 Tepidisphaeraceae bacterium
GGGCGAGGTAGAACGCGTCGACGGCGCCGGAATAGGTGGCGACGTCGGATCTTGCCCGCTGGCGCTTGGCCCGCTCGATGTAACCGGTGGTCGCGACCGTCACCAGCCCGGCCATCAGGCCGATGATGACGATCACGATCATGATTTCGATCAGCGAGAAGCCGGGCTTATTGGATCGCATTACCGGCCTCCAGAATGGGAAGCACTGTCGCCATCACAATAAACAAAACAAACAAGGCGAGCACGACAATCAGCACCGGCTCCAGCACCGCTGTAAGCCTCTGAGCCGCCGATGAAACCTGTTTTTCATAATCTTTGGCCAGCCGCTCGAGCATCTCCTCGAGGCGGCCCGACTGCTGGCCCAGCGCGAATATCTGAATGACCAGCGGCGGAAACGCGCCAGTCTGCTCGAGCGCCTGGCCAATGTCACCGCCCGCTGAGACAGTGATCTCACATCGTCGCAGCGCATCGCGCAGAACGACGTTGATGGTGGTTCGCTGACTAATCTGAAGGGCACGGACGAAGACCACGCCGCTCCGCAAGAGCGTCGAGAGCACGACCGAAATGTGCACGATCGTCTGCTTGCGCACCAGTTCACCCAGCAGGGGAAGGCGCAGCAGCATCGCATGCCAACGAAACCGCACGGCGGGGCTTCGCATACTGAGGCCAACCGCCGTAACGATCACTCCGATGCCGCTCAGCAGGGCCCACCACCATGTCAACACAAAGTCGCTGGCGCCTTTGATCACCCGCGTCGGAAACGGCAGGGGGAGCCCCTGTTCGAGGAGCGGCTGGAGGATTTTGGGGACCACGAACGTCATGAGGAACAGGCTGGCAAAGATCGCGACCGTCGAAACGATTGCCGGGTAAATCAGCGCCGTGCCGATCTTGCCGCGAAGTTGTTCCGAACGTTCACGGAATTCGGCGAGCTGGTCGAGCGACGAGTCCAGCGTGCCGGCGTCTTCGCCCACTTCGGTGATGTTGACGCACAGTTCGTCGAAAACCCGCGGCTGCTCGCCCATCGCCGCGGCCAGCGACGCGCCCGCCGATACGCGATCCCGCAAGGTGACCACGACCGCGTGAAAGCGCCCCTTGTGCTGGCGGGCGATGGTGTCCAGCGCCTCAAGGAGCGGAACGCCGACGCCAAGCAACGTCGACAATTCGCGGACCAGCGTTGTGGCGTGGTGGCGCAGGCCGCGGCGCGACGACCATCGCGGCAAGGAACGGGTGCGTCCGCCGTCACGCCGCGCGGGCTGATAATCGCGCACGTCGCGCACGATCAGCCCGCGCTCACGGAGCAGTTCCCGCGCCTGCCGCGGTGTATCCGCGGCAATCGTGCCGCTCACGTCCTCGGTCGCAGGGTCAATCGCTTTGTACAGAAAGACTGCCATTCGGATCGACAACGTGCGTATGGCCGCCCTTGTGACACGGGTTTTTAACCCGTGCTTCCGGCTCTTGGCCGAAAGCGATTCGCCTCACTAAGGTTCTTCTTCTTGGAACGCTGCCTGCACGGGTTGGAAACCCGTGTCACGGGAAACGCTTGCGCCCCTCCCACCTTCGGGCGATTTGAGGGTGACGCGTTCGACTTCGGGAATCGTCGTGATGCCGGCCAGGATTTTTTCGATGCCGTCGTCGCGGAGCGTGCGCGTGCCGGCTTGAAGCGCCGCCTCTTTGATCTCCGCTGCCGACGCGCGAGCCTGAATCAACCGCCGGATGTCGTCGTTGAGCACGAGCAGCTCGAACGTGCCCAGACGGCCGCTATAACCGGTATTGCGACAAGCGGAGCAACCGGCGCCGTGGCGCATCCTCACCGTCGCCGCCCGTTCGGCGCCCAGCCATTCCAGCTCCGAGGGGTGGGGCCGGTAAGGCGCGCCGCAGCCATGGCAGACCCGGCGGACCAGCCGCTGCGCCAGCACGCCGACCAGGCTGCTGGCCACCAGATACGGTTCGATCCCCAGGTCGAGCAATCGCGTCACGGCGCTGGCGGCATCGTTGGTGTGCAGCGTGCTGAACACCAGGTGCCCGGTGAGGGACGATTGAATTGCCATCGTCGCGGTTTCCAGATCGCGAATCTCACCCACCATGATGATGTCCGGGTCCTGGCGGAGAACGCGGCGAAGGCCGCTGGCGAAGGTCATCCCTTTCTTGTCGCTCACCTGGGTCTGGCTGATTCCTTCGAGCTGATACTCGATCGGGTCCTCGAGCGTGAGAATGTTCTTTTCTTTGCCGTTGATCCGGTTGAGGGCGGAGTAGAGCGTGGTGCTCTTGCCGCTGCCAGTCGGACCGGTCACCAGGATCAGGCCGTGCTCGATCGTGATGAGCTGTTCGAAGCCGGCCAGCGTCTGTGGGTCCATGCCCAGTTCGGTGAGATCGTAGAGGCGGGCACTTTTGTCGAGCAGGCGGATCACGACCCGCTCGCCGTAGCTGGTGGGGAGCGTGGCGATGCGAAGATCGATGGCGCGGTCGCCGATCTGCGCCGTTGCCCGGCCGTCCTGCGCCAGGCGTTTCTCGGCGATATTCATCCGGCCCATCACCTTGATCCGGCTGATCACTTCTTCCTGGAGATTTTTGGGCAGTGTGTAAGCATCGTAGAGAACGCCGTCGATCCGCAGTCGGACCATCAAACGATCCTCGTGCGGCTGAACGTGCACGTCGGAGGCGTTGGTCTTCACCGCCTCGAAAAGAATCAGGTTCACCAGCTTGATGACCGGCGCCCGCGAGGCGTTGTCGAGCAGGTCTTCACGGCCGGACAACTGCCGGAGCACGTCCAGAACCTGGTCGGTCTCCAGAGTTTTGATGAACTCCTGGGCCTGCCCGGTCTGCTGCTGGTAGGCCTGGTTAATCGCGGCGGTGATAGCGGAGTACGGTGTGAACAGCGGCTTCACCGGGCGCCCGAGCATCCGATGGACCACCTGCACCTGTTCCCAGGCATGAATGTCCGAAATCGCCAGCAACAGTTGCCCCTCGTCGCCCGCCAGGCCGAGGATCTTGTGCCGTCGGGCAAACGAGATCGGCACGGCCGCAAGGAATTCGCTCGAGGTGGGGTAGGCGCTGAGGCTTGGCGCGAAGCGGATGCCGAGCGCCGCAGCCAGTGCTGCGGCTGCCTCGTCGTCCGAGACGCCTGCTTTGCGCGCCGCTGACAGAAGCTCGTCAATCTTTCCCCGCTCGGGAAGGACAGTCCGGTCCTTCCCCGCCTCATTCAGCCGGCGGGCCAGCGCGAAGCGAAGTTTATCGAACAGCAACTGCATGATGTGCTATCGCATGGGAACCGGGTGGCTGAGAGGAAAATCCCCCGGCAAATCCGCCGATCTTGCACTCTTCCCGGAAATGTATTTGAGGTCCTCGAACTTGTCGTCGCGCAAAATCACCGGGCGGATGAAGACAAACAGCGTCGATTGATTGTCATTGGCCGTGTGGGTTCCAAAAAGCCAGCGAAGGAACGGGATGTCGCCCAGAATGGGAATGGTGCTGGCGCTGCTGGAGGTGCTTTTTGTGGTGAGACCGCCGACGACGATGGTGTAGCCGTCGGGGATGGTGACCGAGCTGTCGACGGCGTTCTTCTGGCTCGGCGGAGGCAAGCCATTCGAAGCCTGGCCGGTGAAATTGCTCAATTCGATGCTGTAGGCGAGCTGGAGGTAATCGGCTTCGCTGATGTGGGGCTCGACGCTGATGGTCGTTCCCGCTGACGCCAGGCCGCCCAGGCTCGTCAGCGACTGGACGCTGCTGGCGTCGAGGATCACCGCGAACGGCTGCTGCGCCACGCTCTCCAGCTTACCTTTGCCGTTGTCATTGACCAGAAGCTGCGGCGCTGAAAGGAACCGCGCGCGCGAGTTGGTCGCCAGCGCGTTGATCACGATGTCGGCGATGTGAGGGCTGAGCAGCGCGAACGTGCCGCCGGGGGCGGCGACGGGCGTCAAACGGCCGGTCGTAGGATTGACGGTGCTGATGCCGAACGAGCTGAGCGCCAGGATCTGATTCCCATCTGAACCGCCCAGCTTGGCGATGTCGACGCCGAACGTGAAGCCGTTGGAGGTATCAAGGGTCACGATGGTGCATTCAATCTGCACCTGCGGCCGGCGCTCGTCGAGCCGTTTGATCAGGGCCGCATACATCTGCTGCACCGGCGGGGGGGCTACGACGATGATGCTGTTGCTGTTGGCGTCGGCGGCAACAGTGGCGTTCTTGCCTCGCACTGACGTCACGGGTGTTCCCTGCGAGCCGGAAGAAGCGTTCGTGTAAGGCAGCGCCGGGGAAACGTATTGGAGGTTTGAAGCGTTGCCGACGGAAACGCCTGAGGAGGAAACGGTCGAAGAAGCAGCGCCGGCGGACATCGACGGGTTGGCTGTCGGCGCGTTGCCGCTCAGGGCGGCGGCGGCGCCGGCAGGGTTGGGCGAAAGTGCCGCCGTCGAATCGGGTGAGAGTTGGGAACGACTGGAGGGCACGCCGCCGCCGGTGGACCCCACGCCGCGCGGCGTGCCGCCCGGCTGCGCTCCACCCGTCGTGCCTTCCTCGGGCTTCTCCTGGTTCGCGCTCTCGCCCAGCAGGCCGGCGATGGTCGCCAGCACGTCCGCCGCCTTCGTGTTCTTCAGCTTATAGAACTGAATCGGGTTTTGCGATTCGGGAAGCGCTGCATCGACCTGCGGGAGCAGATCGGCGATTTGTTTGTGAATTTCGGAGGTGGTCGCCACCACCAGCGCCGCCGAGTCCGGGTCCGCCACCGCCTGATATGCGCGCTTCGCCAGTGCCGGCCCGATCAGCCCCTTGATCAACCGGTCCAGATGATCCGGTGAAACGGCGCGAAGGTGATATACTTTGGTCTGCAAGTCCGGCGACTTGTCCAGCTCGGAAATCAATGCAACGATTTCCTGCATCCGTCCCGGGGGCGCCACGATCGCGATCTGGTTGGTCCGCTCGTCGGGGCTGAGCGAAATACCCGAAAGCGTCCCGCTACCCCATTGGTAGGTCTCGCGGCTGGTCAGGAGCTGCGTGACTGCCGTCGCGACTTGCGCCGCCTCCGCCTGCTTTAGAGTTACGAATCTGACCTCGACCGCCGGCGCTTCCGTGTCGAGCTTGCGGATCAACGGTTCAACCCGGCGGATGACGCTGGGGTAATCCCCGAGGATCAGGACCTTTTGCCCGGCTTCGGCCTGAACGTACCCGCCGGGCTGAGTGAGGAACGGGCGCAACGCCTCGGCGACTTTGCTGGGATCGTTGTGCGACAGCACGAAGACCTGCGCGATCGGCCCCTCCGCGGGGACCCCCGCGTCCACCGGCTTTGCCACCCCGGCGAGCGTCTGCGCGGCGACGATCTGCTTCCATCCCGGCTCCTCGGCGTCCACCAGCGCAAGCTGCTTCATGCGCAACGCGCTTTGAAGGATTCCCATCAGCGCGCTCTCGGGCACCTTGACGGGAACGCGGATCACGACTTTTTTCCCGCGGATCGTTTCGTCGTAGAGAATCGGAATGTGCAGGCGGCGGGTGACGATGTCAGCCAGGACCGTCACATCGATCCCGTCCGCTGGAAAATCCATCGTCACCAGATTGCCGGACGCGGGCAAGGTCGTGGGTGAGCTGCTTGCACCCGCCTGCGCGCCAGCGCGGGCTGCAAGTACAGCAACCAATATCAGCATCGAGCAAATGCGCATTGACAGGAGGGTGGCGGCGACGCCCTGCAAGTTACCACAGGATCTCATCGGACTCAATTAAAATCATGCCATCTCAAGAAGATGCGCCATCTCGCGGACAAGGAAAAACGCCGCAGAAAACCGAAATTCTATTGACAACCTCACCGCCGCAAATGTAGCGTGATCGCTCAGACGGCGGAGATGCGCGTTCCCTTTCCCGCGGCGTAACCGCAGGGTCCCGGCGATGGCGTTTTGTCCGGGGCGTTTCGTCGCGGGGCGCTCTCTCATCATCGCAACACAGAGCAGACTTCGCGCGGTGTGTTCTTCAACTGGCAATATTCGACTTGATGTGGCGTTAGCATAGCGCGTTATTGCGCGGGTCATCATCGTTCGCCCAAAGTGCAAATAGGTTCCCCTTAAGCGGCTGAAACATGGAGGTCGTATGGCTCGGCGTTCACTTCCACAGCCCATTTTGATTTTTGCGGTGCTTTTGGTCGCGGGGCTTGGCCGGCTGGCTGATGCGGCTGCCCCAATGTTGCTCTCGGCGGCATCGCGGATGGTCCACGGGTCGGCCGGGACTTTCGACGTGCAGCTCCCGCAGGGAAGCCGCACCGGCATCGAGTGCCGCACGCTTGCCAACGGACTGACGATCGTCCTGACCTTCGATCAGCCGATCGTGCACAGTATGGCTGCGGTTGTGTCCGGCGCGGCGACGATCAACGGCTTGCCCAGCCTCTCGAACCGCACCATGACCGTACACCTCGTCGGGGTGAAAGACGCCCAGTCCATCTCACTGAACGTGTCGGCGACCAATGCCGCCGGGCAATCGCTCCGCTCGAAACGAATCCATTTCCGCGTGCTTCAGGGCGATGTCAATGCCAGCGGCGCCCTCAGCGCCGCGGATGTTTCGATCTGCAAATCCGCGCTGGCCGCCGGCTCGACCGTGAACGGCGGGAATTTCCGCTGTGATTTTGACGCCAACGGACTGCTCACTTCGGCGGATTTGAATGCCGTCAAATCGCTGGTAGCCGGCGGAAGCACAGTCGTCGGAGGCCCGGCCGCCGGTTCGACCCCAACCATCTCATCGATTGCCAATCAGACCGCGATCTCCGGACAGCCCATGAGCCCGGTCGGCTTCACCGTCGCCGAGACCGGAGTCGATCCCAGCACCCTGTTCGTCAGCGCCGTCTCCAGCAATCAAACGATCGTCGCCAACGGCAACATCGTTCTGGGCGGCAGCGGTGGTTCACGCACCATCTCTCTCACGCCTGCTTCTGGAATCACCGCCACCACGTCCTGCACCATCACCGTGACTGTTTCTGACGGGGTAAACCAGGCACAGACCAGCTTCACGACTACGGTGCTGCCTCCGCCCACGGTTTATCTGGCCACACTCCAGCCGATCCCCGGCGTCACCTCCTTTGGCTCCGGCTCGGCAGTTCTGACCCTCAGCGGCGATCTCACCTTCGCCAGCCTCAAGTACAGCTATTCCAATCTCGCCGGCGCCGACTCTGACGACGCGGTCTATGCTCCCGGCGACCAGGTCCTTTTCGATATCCCGGTCGCCAAGGCCGAGGGCGATTTACAACCTGACGGCTCCTACAAGTGGGTGTTCGGCTCCAACGCCGCCCAGGCCATTGCCGCGATCCAGGCCAACCAGGCCTATCTGACCATCGAGTCGGCCGCTTATCCCTCCGGAGAGCTGCGCGGGATTTTCCAGAAAGTGGTGGGCTCGCAGACGTTCACACCGCCGCCCCCGCCCCCGGCGATTACCATCAATCCACCGACACCTTACGACGCGTCGCGGTTCCTCCAGCAGGGCGCGTTCGGCGGGCAGATCGCGGAAATCAACGCGCTCTCCAACCCACTGGCTGCCAACGCCTCGACCGCGTTGAATGACTGGCTCACCGGTCAGTTCAACATGCCGATGCCGATCGCCCCGGCATACGACGCGGCCACGCCCAGTTACTCCAGCTCCTCGATGTACCAGTGGATCTACAACCGCGTCACCATGCCGCAGCCGCCCAACAACTATGGCGATTCCCTCATCGACGATCGAATCCACGAAGCCTGGTGGAGAAATGCCGTCGCCGCGCCCGACCAGCTCCGCCAACGCGTCGCCACCGCCCTCAGCGAGATTTTCGTCGTCTCCGAAATCGACGACAACATCGACGGCAATCTCCCCGGACTCGCGACGTACTACGACATGCTCGCCGATGACGCGTTCGGCAACTTCCGGCAGTTGCTGTCGGACGTCACGCTCCACCCGATCATGGGCGATTACCTGAATTTCAAAGGCAATGCCAAGGCCACCCCGCCCGCCTCGCCCAACGAGAACTACGCCCGCGAGGTCATGCAACTGTTCACGATCGGGCTGTACATGCTTCAGCCCGACGGCACGCTCATGCTCGACCAGAACGGCCAGCCGATCCCGACCTACGATCAATCGACCATCACCAACTTCGCCCAGGTCTTCACCGGCTGGAACCAGAATAACACGTCGGTCAACGTCCCGACTCTGATTGCCGGCAACAACGTCAACATCGACCCGCCGGTCATCTCGAATTTCGGCAGCTTTTACCAGAAACGGATGGTGCTCAGCCCAAGCAACGGCAGCAACCACTCCGGCACGGTCAAGTATCTGCTGGGATATACGAATAGCGGAGTTTGGAACGGCACCTACCCCAATGCCCCGACGTTTCCCGCCGCCACCCAGCCCAGCTACATTCCCGCCAACGCCTCACAGACCGCCACCACCGCCACCAGTGAATTGAATTTCGCGCTGGACGACATCTTTAATCATCCCAACGTCGGTCCCTTCATCTGTAAGCAGCTCATTCAGCGGCTGGTGTGCAGCAATCCCAGCCCCGCCTACGTCTATCGCGTCGCGCAGGTCTTCAATAACGACGGGACGGGCGTGCGCGGGAACATGCAGGCCGTCATCACCGCTATCCTCACCGACTACGAGGCGCGGAATTCCGCCCTCCTGGTGCAACCCGGCTATGGGAAGATGCGCGAGCCGATGGTTCGTATCGCCAACGTCCTTCGATCCTGCAACGGATTTTCCAACAGCGGGAAGTGGTTCATTGGCAAGACCGACAACACCCTCTCCCAGACCATCTTCCGCTCGCCGACCGTGTTTAACTTCTTCACACCGGGCTATGCCCAGCCGGGACTAGTCCAGCAAAATGGCATTGTCTCCCCTGAATTCCAGATCATCTTCGAGACGACCATCATCAACGCCCAGAACATGCTCTACACCGGTATCTACGCCAATTACAACACAAATCCAGTCTCGGGAACCGGTTTCAGGGGTGATGCTTACGGCGGCGATGTCTATCTTGACTTCTCTACCGCCGGCAACGGGCTGACCAACGTCGCCCAGAGTCAGGGCGTCGGTCCGTTACTGGATCGCGTTTCGCTATTACTCAACGGCGGGCCTCTCGATCCGAACGTCAAGAGCCGCATTCAGCTTTTCATCGCGTCCAACATCAGCCCGACAAACTATCTGGCCGAGGCCCAGGCGGCGGTGCACCTGGTCGCCACCGCATCACAGACCGCTGCCCAGAAGTGAATCGCGATATCGACCGCCAGAATTTGTCGTTTCGCAAGGAGCAACCATGAGCCGCCGACGACCCGCCACCCCCGAGCACCTGGACCCCACCCGCCGCGAATTCCTTTGGAAAGGTGCCTGCGCGGCCCTGACAGCGACCGGAATCGCAAGCACGATCTGGGACCTGCGGCTCATCAACGCTGCAGCGGCACAGACAACCCAACCAACCTACAAGGCGCTGGTCTGCATCTTCCTGTTCGGCGGCAACGATGCCAACAACATGGTCATTCCCACTGATGCGACATACGCCAGCGAATACGTCCCCTCCAGGGGCGTTCTGGCCATTCCCGCAGTCGGTCAGCCCGGCGGTGTCATCCAGCTCGTGCCTCCGACGGGAAACCCCGCCGTCAACCTCGGCCTGCACCCCTCCTGTCCGGAGCTGGCCAGCCTCTTCACTTCCGGCAACCTTGCCCTCCTCTGCAACGTCGGGACTCTGCTCGCCCCGCTGAATCGGACGCAATATCTAAACCACAGCGTCGCCGTTCCTCCCCAACTGTTCTCGCACAACGACCAGCAGATCGAGTGGCAGACCTCCGTCGAGGACCAGCCGCCCGCCACGGGCTGGGGTGGCCGCAGCGCCGACCTGCTCTATTCTCTTAATAATTCCAACAACGTCTCGATGAACATCTCCCTCAGCGGCGCCAACACGTTCGAGGTGGGCAACGTGATTCATGAATACAACGTCTCGACCAACGGCGCCATCTCGATGAACATCTCCGGCAGCTCGCCGGGTCCCGCGCAGCTTCAGGCGCTTAAGGACCTGATCGCCATGAACCACAACAATCTCTACGAGAGCGCCTTTGCCAGCGAGATGAACACTGCCATCGGCGACGCGCAGGCGCTCAACAGTGCCATCGCGCCCACCGCGTCCTCGACCTTCTGGACGACGCCGTTCCCGAACAGCTCTCTGGGCAGTCAGCTCAAGATGATCGCCCGCCTGATCGCCGCGGCGCCGGCGCTCGGGCACAACCGCCAGATCTTTTTCGCCTCAACCGGAGGCTTCGACCTCCACAGCGGCCAAGGCGCTCAGACCGGCGCTCATGCCAACCTGCTCCGCGACCTCAGCACCTGCATGAACGCCTTTTACGCCGCTTCCGTGCAGCTCGGAGTCGCTCCCAGCGTCACCGCCTTCACGGCGTCCGATTTCTGCCGCACTTTCCCCGTCAACACCGGCCAGGGCTCCGACCACGGCTGGGGAAACCACCAGCTCATCCTCGGCGGAGGCGTCGTGGGCGGGCAAATCTACGGCACCTACCCCAGCCTCGTCGTCAACGGCCCCAACGACACCAGCACAGGGCGCTGGATTCCCACGACCAGCGTCGACCAATACTCCGCCACCCTGGCCAAGTGGTTCGGCGTCAGCCCCGGCAACATGCCCACTGTCTTCCCCTACATCGGCCGCTTCGCTACCGCCGATCTCGGGTTCATGGGTTAGCCGGCCCTTATCCCTCCGCCCGCTTCACATGTTGCACGTCCAGTGCCTTGTCGATCTGGTCGCGGCACTCGGTCAGATGGGCGCGGGTTGCAAAGTCGAGCCGAATCTCCCCATCAGGCTGTTTGGATTTAGCCAGGACGTCGTTGATCCGATCCCCCAGGTCCCGCAGCGTGAGCCGGACCATGCTCTGAAGGTCGGGAGACATCAATCCACCTACCCGCGCATTCGACGCGGCAATCAGGTACGCCAGGTGCTGCCGCTGAAGGTTCCGCCGGATCGATGAGATCATCGGCTTGGCATCCGTGTACTTCTGCTCGCCGCTGGTGTTTCCCAGCTCTGTCCAGATCACGTCGCGCACGCGCGTCAGCAGTTCGGCGCTGGTGAATTTGTCCTCGGACTTGCTTTTCAGCTCCGCATCATAAACCCGCTGCAAGACGTACGGCGTGCACAGGTTCATCAGCGCATAAGCCTGAAGGTTGCTGATCGCCTGGTGGATCGGGTAATCGACACGGACAAACACGTCGCCCAGCCCGTCCAGCCCCCAGTCGCGGCTCGGGACCAACTCGTTGAGCAACTCCGGATCGGTGGTGAAGTACGTGTCGCTGAAGATGGTCTCTCCCAGCATCCTGACGGCTTCCCGCTGCTGCTTGGGATCGACCAGGACGATGGGTGCGACAGCATTCGGATCGCCGATGCGGTTGCGGTTGAAATACTCGCCTCCGGGCACGCGGCTTACGTACAGCATATTGCGCGCCTTCTCGCTTATCACCATCCCGTACGACTCCAGCAGGTAGTGCCGCGGCTGCTCTTTGCGCTCGCCCCACTTGTGCACGTCTTTCAGAATGCCGTCGCACAGATCGATCCGCGCCTTGGCCCACCCCAGCGGATCGGAGCTCATGTCGAACCGGTTGCTCAGCGGGTCGGGCGAGAGCATCGTCGTGTCTTCGTCGGTCGCGTACGCGTTCTGTTTCTGCGTGCATTGTGCGGTGATTTTCGCCAGCATCTGCTGTTCCCCGCCCTCCTGGGGGCCGGGGACGCGGTAGCCGTACTCGATCGCCCAATAGTCGTAGGGGCCGATGCACGGCGTGCAGAAATGCCGCACCTTCTCCACGTCGTCGCCGGGGAAATAGAGATTGGGGTTGTAGTCCATCACCGACGCGGTCGTCGGCTCGTCGGTGGAATCGCGGCGATGCCTGATCTCGTCCATCGACAGCCAACTCGACGCTTTGAAATTGTGCCGAAGCCCCAGCGTGTGCCCGACCTCATGCGAGATGATCATGCGGATGACTTCGCCGATCAGCGGCTCGGGGATCTTCCGGCCGGTTGCGCCGGCCAGGACGTTGCCCATCGCCAACTCGCGGTGCATTCCCGCGGCGTAGTTGCACATGGAGAACTTCTGGAATCCCGCCGCCGGCCTCTGGACACGCGGGGTCGCCGCAACCTGGTCGTCCATCGCGAACGGTCCGCTCATCCGCTGGCCGGTCTGTTTCACCTGCGAAAGCGTCTGGCCGAAGGGGACATAATCCGGGTTCTGCTCCAGGAAACTCATCACGTCCGGCCCGAGCGTCGCCGCCGCCGGCCCGGGTCCGAACACGTCGAATTCCTCGCTGTAGATGCGGAGCATCGAGTCGTCGAAAGCGATCTCCGCGTTGAGCACCTGCCCGGTGCGCGGATCGACGCGGGACATCGCCACCGCAAAAGGATCGCCGGTGATGATCCAGCGCACGAAGTTGTATCGCGCGTCCTCCGGATCGACATGAGCAAACTCGTTGTCGTCGGTCTGCTGCTCGACCACGATGGCGTTGGAAATCCCGATCTTCTCAAACGCCTTGTTCCATTCCGTGACGCCCTCGGCGACATACTTTCGCCACTGGAGCGGCACCGTCTTCTCGACGATGAAAACGATCGGCTTCTCGGGCGGCGACAGCTCCAGCGTCGCGTCTTTCTTCTTCAAGTCCCAGCGGTTGATGAACCGTACGATGTTCTCGCGCTCGCTATGTTTGATCCCCCAGTCCTGCTGGACGGTCGGAAAGTAACCGACCCGCTCGTCCGCCACCCGCGGTTGATAGATGCCCAGGGGCGGCAGCCGCCGGATCGCGTAGGAAATCCCCAGGTTCGTTCCCGAGCCGTCGCGGCGCATGAACGCCAGGTCCACGTCGACGACGACGTTCTCCGGAAATGATTTGACCTTGGTGAACCGCGACAGATCGCGCCGGGGGCCGGCAATGCCGCCGAATCCCATTGTCTGCGGCGAGAAGGGCGGCGGCAGCTCCCCCAGCGATCCCAGCATCACCTGCCCCAGGTCCACGACCGGGTCTCCCTGCGGAGAGAACGTGATCACGGGCATCGCCGCCAGGAACCCTGCCGTGTGCGTCCGGCTCACCAGTTCGCCCGCCGTCGTGTTCGGCTTGCTGACATACTGCGTGTCAGGAGTCGAGATGACAACCCGCCGGTCCTGAAGCTCAAAGCGAATCAAATATTCACCCCAGTTCATTCCGGCGCTCTCCCCGCGGGAGATCGTCGAAACCAGATACAAATCCTGGTTCAACAACCCGCGCGGAATCTGCCCCAGTAGCTTCGTCGCATCGTGATTCGGATCAGCCGGATTCGCCTCATAAAGCGTAATCAACCCCGGTACCGGTACCAGCCCCCTGATGGTCGTGCCGAAATCCGGCAGCGCCGGGGCCGCGCCTGGCGCAGGCGCCGGCGGCCCCGCTGACGGCGCAACCTGCGAATGACCCACAGCTGTATTCACCAGCAGCGCAACCCAAAACAATCGACCATATCGACGACTCAACATTTGAAGCCCTCCGAACGAGGTTTTTCCAGCTTGAGACGAGAACCCGGCCCCCTCAAGGCTGTCGATTGTACCACACACACTCCAACGCCGTCGCCCCCTTCGGGTATAACCGTACGGGCGTGTTTCGATATCCAATCACAGAGGAAAATCATGAATCACGAGATTTCCCGTCGTACGGCGTTGGGCCTGGGGGCTGCGGCCGGTGTGAGCGTCCTGCTCGGATCCAGAGCCGTCGCGGCCGAGGAAAAACGCCGCGTCATCGTCTGGTCTGAAGGGACCGAGCCGGCAAAAGTCTACCCCGACGGCATCCGCGGCGCCATCGCCGCCAGTCTCAAGCCGCTCGACGGGTGGGAAATCATTACCCGAACCATCACCGATGACGCCCAGGGCGTGCCCGAGGAAGACCTCGCCAAGACCGACGTGCTTGTGTGGTGGGGCCACAAGCGCCACAACGATATCAAAGACGAAACCGTCGATCGGATCGAGAATCACGTGAAAGAAAATGGCATGGGCTTCATCGCCGTGCATTCGTCACATTTTGCCCGGCCTTACAAGCGATTAATGAACACGCCGTGTAGTTGGAGCCATTACGTCGACGACGGCTCGTTCACACAGATTCTCGTCATGACCCCAAAGCACCCGATTGCCAAGGGTGTCGAGGATTTTCAGATCCCCCACAACGAGCGGTACGGCGACCCGTTCCGTTGCCCCAAGCCCGAGACCGTCATCTTCGGCGGGATCTACACGTTGCCGGACGGCTCCCGGGAATTCTCGCAGCAGGGCCTGGTCTGGACCGTCGGCAAGGGCCGCGTCTTCTACTTCCAGCCCGGCCACGAAACCTATCCGATCCTCTTCCAGAAGGAATGCCAGCAGATCATGCGCAACGCCGTCCAGTGGTGCGCCCCCGAACGCGCGGCGGTGTAACGCCATCGCATGCGCAGCATTCCTTTGTTCGGTGAGCCGCCACGCTTGCGGGGCGCGTCCGGAAGCGGCTCCGGACGCGCCCCGCAAGCGTTTGGTCAGCCCCCTTCGCCTTTCAACCGAACCGAAACCGTCTTGATCTGAAACGGGGATAGATCGAAATTCACCTGTTTCCCCTGCGCCGACAAATCTGCCAGATGATCTTCCATGAAGTTCACCTCCTTCGCGGAGGCAACCTCGCTCGGAAATGCCAGCATCACGTCTTTCGTATCCCGCCCTGTCGCTTCATAAACGCGCACAAGAACCGCGCCGTCACGGCCGTCCGTGACCGACGAAATCACCGCATTCGGATTCGAGACTTTGACAAAGCTCCACAGCGATGCCAGCTTCCCCGCATGCGGCGCGGCGGTCCGGCAAATCAGCGGGTTATTCAACTCCATCCCGTCGCGCCAGACCTTCGCGTCGCGCCAGTCGCCGCGGTGCGGCGCAATCGCGTAGTGCAACGTCCGCTCCTGTCCGATTCCAAATCCGCTTTCGGAGCCCATGCCCGGCTCATACCCGCCGCCGTAACCGTACGCGCCCAGCGTGTGAGCCCGAAGCAGCGACACGATCATCGTGCCATCCGACACGAGATTGCCCGGCAAACCCACGTTCAGCAGCGCCACTCCTCGATCGGAATTCCCGTAATCCACCCAATCCTGCGCCGGATACTCGATCCCCTCGGCCCGCTCGATCGCGCCAAACGGAATCGATTGCGTGCTGCGCCCGTCGTGAATGCTGGTGGGAAATGAAGCCTGGTAGCGGACGAACTTCGAGTTGTTCACCAGGCGCGTGGTGATGTCGATTCGGGGCGAGCCGGCAACGAGACGCACCGTCGTCCCAAACTTCCCGCTATCCAGTGGATGGGCAACCGAGAACTCGCAGAACACCGGGCCCTTCAAGATCGTCCCCGGCTTCCCGGAGAACTCCGTGCTGAACATGTCGACGCCCGGCTTGGGGAGCGGCTGCTTCGCCGTCATCGCGATACGGCTGCCTCCATCCAGACCGTGATACGGCTCCCATAGGTCCCCGTGATCGTCCTGCCGGTCGACCACGTTCCCCGGACCGCTCAGCGCCTCCCAGTCTCCGTCCTTGACGCGAATGCTTTTGATCGCACCGGTGCTCGCGTCGACCGTCACGCGATAATTCTCGTTCTCCAGCGAATCGGCGTCGGCTTGAGCTTCCGCAGCCGCGATTGCTTCCTGCCGCGGCGTCGCGTGAAAAACCGCATAACCCATCGGGGGGATATCCCGCGCCACGAACGCGATCCGCGCCTCCTTCAGTCCACCATCGGGATTGCGGTTCGCGCTGATGAGCTGAACCGCCAAAGCCTTCCTATTCGAGTCGGCAATGGCGACCCCCTTCACGCCGGAATCGGCAAATCCGAGATTGACCTCCACCAGCTCGCTTCGCGGCCACGACAGCGTATTGAACACCACGATCGGCGTGCCCTGGCCGCTTGTGTCAACCGAATCCGCCAGCCGATCCCAGCTTTCGTCGATCAGGTCGTCGGCAATCTTTTTCGCGAACTCGTAACTGCGAACCGTGTCCTCATAGACGTGATCGGTCATCACACCCGAAGCCGTATCGTGCGTCTCGCTGAAAAGAACCGGCTCCCATCCTTCCCAGAGGCGGCGATGCTCGAACGGCTTGCCCAGCCATTGCGCGACCGCGCCCAGTTTCTCCGCCGTCGTCAATAGCCGCTCGTCGGTCCGCATCCACTGCTTCAGCTCGATCCGGCTGCTGTAGGTCCCCTGGAAAATCGGGTTCATGTCCCCCTTGAACGTCGGCAGGTCGGTTCGTTTCAGCACGACCGCCTCGAACTGCGACGGCACGCCGAAGCGGATGTTGAACGGCAGCCGCCCGCCCGCCTGCGCCTCGCGCATCATGACCGGCAGTTGCTCCTGCGGGTCGGAAACGTCGGCGCCAGAATAGACTACGCGGTCGTGGCCCTTGGAATTGACGTCCAGTGCCTTAAACCGGCGCTTGGCATACTTCTCGAAGTCCTCGATCTTCTTCGGCACTCCATAGAAATCCCCATACCCGAACGGCTCCCAGAAGGCGGGGATTTTGCTCCCGTCGATCCCCTCCCAGAGAAACTCCGACGGAAAACTTTGTTTCGGCACACCGCGGAAGAACCAGAAGGAGGTGTACCCTCCGAGCTTGTATAACTGCGGCTCCTGGGCGTGATGCCCAAACGTGTCCAGTAGCCACGCGATCTTCACGTCGACGCCAAGCTTCTCTCGATAGTATCCCTTCCCGTATTGGATCTGCCGGATGAACGTCTCCCCGCCCGGCTTGCTTACGTCCGGCATCACGTCCATCCCCAGCACCAGCTCCAGCCGGCCTTCCTTGACGAATTGCCGGAACAGACCCTCCTGCTCAGGAAACCGCTCGAGGAACGGCTTCACATACGCCACCTGGTCCAGCACGAATGTGTAGTCCGGATATTTCTTGAGAAGCTGGAGTGCGTGCTCGATATTTTGCAGTCCCATCTCCAGATACTCCTCGCGGGTCTTGAACACCGCGCCTTCCCAATGCGTGTGCGGGATCACCCACATCGTGTCCGGCGGCGGGGAAGCCGGCGCGTCCGCGCCGAAGGAAGAGGAGATCCAGAGAACGGACGAAATGGATATGACAGCCGAAAGTGGCAGGGCGCGGAGGGTGATCATGCGAGTTTTGTAAATCCGCATCTCCGTCGCCACAAGTATTTTCTTGCTCGTAACGCGCTGCCCGATCATGTCTCCAATTCCCCCGCGGCTATAATGCACGCGATGCCCATTGCGATCATCGACTATGGCATGGCAAACTTGCGATCGGTGCAGAAGGCCTTCGAGCAAGTCGGCGCCGCTGCCCAGATCATCTCAAAGCCCGAGCAGATCGACCGCGCCGACAAGATCGTCCTCCCCGGCGTCGGCGCCTTTGCCGATGCCGTCCGCACTCTCCGCGAACACCAGCTTGTTGATTCCATTCTGAACCACATCAATCGCGGCAAGCCGTTCCTGGGTATCTGCCTCGGCCTCCAGATGCTCGTCGACGTCAGCTACGAAGATGGCGAACACCTGGGCCTTGGCGTCATCAAGGGCAAATGCGTTCGTTTCGACGTCGACCAGCGCCTCGGCCTCAAGGTTCCGCACATGGGCTGGAACCAGCTCGAGATTCGCAAGCCCTCGCCGATCCTGCGCGACCTTCCCGCCGGCTGCGGCGTCTATTTCGTTCATAGCTATCACGTCGTCCCCGATGACCCGTCCATCATCGCAACCACCACCGATTACGGCGGCGATTTCGTCAGCAGCATCTGCCGCGACAACCTTCTGGCGACCCAGTTCCACCCCGAAAAAAGCCAGAAAGTCGGCCTCCAGATCCTCGCGAATTTCGCGGCCATGTGATCGATCGGCACCGGATTGACCGACAACAATCCCATGTTCTGGCGATAGTTGTGATCGGAGAACCCGCAGCCGTCCAACGCCATGTCTTGGCGCACGATCCATGTTCTTTTCCTTGTCGCGGCGGTGTCGTTTACAGGCAGGTGCAACCTGCACGGCGCTGTCGCCGCCGAT
>DATHPP010000039.1:0-26637 GCA_035483795.1 Tepidisphaeraceae bacterium
GCGTGTGCTGGGTGCCGATGGCGATTTTGCTCCTGGGGCTCAGCGAAAAGGGAATTCTGTTTGTGATGGTGATGGGAAGTTTCGCCGCCGTCGCGATCTCGATGCGCGATGGACTGCGGATGATCCCTCCTCTGTTTCCGCGGGCGGGGTTGATGCTGGGGGCGCGGGGCTGGCGGCTGTACCGCTACGTGCTGCTTCCGGCGAGTCTGCCGGCGCTGGCGACGAGCCTGCGGCAGGGATTCTCGTTCGCGTGGCGTTCCCTGATGGGCGCGGAGCTCATCCTCGTGGTCGCGGGCCGCTACCATCGCGGGCTGGGCTTTCTGCTACAGACCGGCAGAGATACCTCCGACATATCGCAGGTGATTGCGGTCATGATTGTGATGGTCGTCATCGGAATGCTCGCCGACCGATGGGTGTTCGCCCGGATTCAGTCGGGGGTGCAGGCGCGGTTCGGATTGGAGTAGTGGAGCAGCATCACAGCCGCCGCGGCAATCGCGGCGGTCTCGATGCGAAGAACCGTATCGGTCAATCGAACAGGTTGAATGTGCGCGGCCCGAAATGCGTCCATTTCGGCCGCGGTCCATCCTCCTTCGGGGCCGATGAAAAGCACACGTTCTCCGGCGGCGCCGCGATCCCGCGTCTGGATGATCGACGATGCGCCCGGCTCGGTGGATAGCACGAACCCGTGCGGATTTCCCGCCAGCAGATCGCTGACTCGCTTCAGTGGATCGATCCTCATCACTCCGGCTCGTCTTGATTGCTTGGCCGATTCCGTCGCGATGCGAATCCATCGCTCCCGTTTGCCTTTGCCTTCCGGCAGCACCACGCTCCGCTCGGCGGCCAGCGGGACAAATGCCGCCACCCCCAGCTCGCTCAGCTTCTCCACCATCCAGTCCGCACGTTCTCCTTTGGGAACCGCCGAGGCGACGGTGACCTGGGTTCGCGTTTCAGTTTGCGGCTCGATGACGTGTTCCACGATCACCGCGGTTTCCTGATCGTTCACAAATTCCAGCGTACCCGTCGCGGTGGCCCCGCCATTGTCGAAAAGCTCAACAGTCGCGCCCTGCGGAAGCCGTAAGACCTCGCGTGCGTGCCTCGACTGAATCGAATCAAGGGGAACTCGGCCGACAAAAATCCGCGGCGTGTGCAGACGTCGTATCACTGCACTTGAGCGTTCGTTCCGCATCATCCGCATCATACTGGTGCGGGCGACGCCGGGGAGAGGGGGAATTGGACGATCTCCACCTCCTCTGGATCATCTATCCTTCGTTCTGTTGGCGGATGGATGTGTTGCCGTCAATTAATCAGCAGCCTTGCGAGCAGCAGTAAGCTGAACGCGTGGCTGGAATACCAGCCCCTTGCAGCGGGGCCGTCCACTGGATCGTTCGGATTGGCCGAAGTTCTTGCTCGTCTCACTTCTGACGAGGCACTTCCGGCTCTGTCTCAGTCTCGCCCAGCATCTCAAGCGCTTGGTCCACAAGTTTCTCCAACTCGCGGAGCTTTCCGGCGCTGCCTAGCGGCTGAGCGCCTTCCATGAGCTTGCCCACCGCCGAAGGGTCCTTGCCGCTGCTTTGCCACCGCTCGATCCCGGCGCGCACCCGCTTCATCTTCGCCCCAATGCGCTGAACGCGGACCTGCCAGCGCTCCACGGAGGACGCCTTCTCCACCAGCGGTTGTCCCGTCAGGAACTTCCGATAGGCCGCGATGGCTTCCGTACCGTAGGCGCTCTGAGAAAGGCGCGTGGGGAGATCGGTGCCTGTAGCGCCGGTGTTCACGCCCACGAGAACGCAGCCATGGTTGTAGTGCCAGGCGAGGTAGGTTTCCCAATCCACGAGGGAGCCGGGCATGCCCGCGTTTGCCTCCACGCCCGCCCAGGCGGGATTGCCGTGCTTCTGCAACTCGTCATAGATGGGTTTGAAGCTCTCCCCGAGGACGTCGATCGGGTAGGTGGTCCAACCGGGCCGGGAATACTTGTTGAACGCCGTCCAGACAGGAGCGTTCCTCATCTCGACGGGCGCGGGTGCGGCGACGTGGGGATAGAGCTTCTCCGCAGGGATGCCCGCCTCGACGAACTGCTCGCACCAGAAAGCAACGGTTTCTTGAACAATCCCCGCGAGGACCTTTCGGAAATCGTGCGGCGGCTTGGCCGCGCTGAAGCCGCGATCCAGGAGCGCCCGGTAGCCGAGCGGTCTGGCGGGCACGCCGTCTTCCTCCATCATCTTCGTGCGCTCGGGATCGGATTGTGAGTAGTCCTCGATGCCCGGCTCTAAACCCACGACCACTCCCGCGAAGAGGGCTTCCTTGCCTTCGGCCTTGAGTCTGGCAATCTCCTCGCGGAGGACCGGGGCGATGACTTTGGAAACAATCCGCGTGACCTCGGCTCGCGTTCTCCTGCTCGTAAAACACATGTTCGGCGGCAGGCGTTCGAGTACGCCGTCGTTCAGGTAGCGCACTTTGTTCGGCGGCCCGTCCCAACCCTGCCACTCGACGTTGTACTTGTTGTTCGGGTTGTAACCTGGCTTGCCCGGATCGAACCAGTTCCAGAGGTCCGGGCGGCTCTTCCAAGCCTGGTGGAAATCAAAATGCAGCATCACTGCCATTTCGTGCTTTCGCGCGGCGGCGAATGCACTCCGAATGCGGTTGGGCAATTGGTCCTCAAGCTCATAGGTCGCATTGGGCAGGCCAAACCCCAGAAGCCGAGTCTTGCCGTCGCCCTTCACGCCGATCCGCTCGGCTAGTTCCCCTGCGTTCTCTGGGTCGCTCCAGAAAATGAGGTATTTCAATTCTCGCGATGGGGCAGGTGCCTTGTCATTGACGAGTGGCGCTGAACTGGTTTGCGCTCCGCCATCGGCACAGGCACAGGCCAGCAGTACGATTACCAGTCCACTGAGGGTCAATGCAGTCCGTCTCCATTTCAGAGACTGGCCGACATGCGAAAGAAACAGACTCCCGCTGATACCGACAATGGTCATATTTCTGGCTCCGATAGGTACTTGTCGAGGCGCGTCTGACCTTCAGTTTAACAAAACCCTGTACCGCGTCTGCGGCCTACGTGCAACGGCTGCCATTGTTAGCGTGTAGAGTGTCGCCGCCGTCTTGCGGGTATTTCGGCCGCCCTTGCTCTCACGCGGTTACCGCCTGATGCCGGCTCACGAATGCCGGGTCGATTTCCACGCCCAGGCCGGGACCGGTTGGGACTTTGATCTTGCCATCGACGACCTTGAGCGGCGACGTGGCGCAGTGGAATCGCACGTTGGTCTTGAGCCCTTTGAATTCGTGAAATGGAGTCGGATTGGGCAGCACAGAAACGAAATGCATCATGTAGAGGAATCCCAGGCCACCGCCGCTCATGTGGGGCGTGCAGGTCTTGCCGAAGGCGGCGGACATGCGGGCGACCTGCATCGAGCGGATCATTCCCCCGAAGTAGTAATTGTCTGGCTGAACGATGCGGATGGCGCCGTTGGCGACGAGCCAGCGGAAGCCGTGCAGGCTGTATTCCTGCTCGCCCAGGGCGATGGGGAGCGAAAGGGCGCCGGCGACCTGCCGGGTTTCCTCGCGCCAGTCGAAGAAGACCGGCTCCTCAAAAAAGCCGTACTTGTATTCCTCCAGAAGCCGGCCGGCGCGAATCGCTTCCTCCACCGAGTAAAAGCCGTTCGCATCGGCATAGAGCGCCATATCGTCGCCAAACGTCTCGCGGACCAGCGGAATGATTTTTTCGGTTCGTCCCGGCGGGCCGACGGCGCGGATGTCGGTCGTCATGAACATCAGCCCGCCGATCTTGATCTTCAAGGCGCGGGAGTTGTACTCGGCGACATCCCGTTTGATCAGCTCCAGCGATTCCTCCACCGGCTTCTCACGGTATTCAGTCGCCTGATAAACCGGAATCTCGCTTTGATGGAGATCGCCGATCAGTTGGCAGAGGGGCTTGCCCGCGATCCGCCCGAGCATGTCGAGGATGGCGAATTCGATCGTCGCCAGCGGAGTTCCGATGGCGATCCCGTTGAGCCGGTAGTTGAATTTCCAGATGAAGATTTTCTCCAGCAGCAGATCCAGGTCGCGGGCGTCCTTGCCGAGAAAAAAGGGCCGTAAATCCAGTAGGAAAATGGGATGAAGCGCATCGAGCCCGGAATGGCCGACCGAGATGCCCTCGGCGCCATCGCGCGAGCGCACCCGGCACAAAAAGCTGTCCTTGTAGCGAAGCAGCTCCAGGCTCTCGATGGTTACTGGGGATGTGAACAACTCGCGTTTAAGCACCGGCTGGCGGAGGATCTCATCGAGCTGCGCGTAGCGGGGATTCAGTGCCTCCGCCGCGTCCGCACCGGAAGCGCAAGCTGGCACCGCAGCCGCCAGCGTTCCTGCGAGATTGGCCTTCACGAATTGGCGTCGGCTGGTTTTCATGGGAATAGTCCACCTCAAACCGGCGTGTGAGTCCAGTTTAGAGGCTGGTTCACAACCTAATTACGCCCCAATAGACCGCCAAAGGCCCTGATGCGAGGCAGAGCAGCGACGCGACTCAAGTGAGTCCGAGTCTCGGAGCCGCGATAACGAGGGCCCCCAACCGGGCAGCGGCGAGCGATCCGAGAATCCGGGACGCCGCTCCGCTCCGGCGTACTCGTTTCCCACGGCGCAGGTTCGTTGCAGGTTCGTACCGCCTCTATCGCCGTCGCCGGCGACGACGAACTGCAGGCAGCGCAAACATCGGCTTGACGTACGGCTTTCGATCCAGCAATTCCAGCGCGGCCGCCGCCTCTCCGATTCCGAGTTCAAGGAGTGATTCGAACAGGGCTAACCCTTGAGCTCGGTACGTGTTCTGCCGGTGAAGCGTGATTGCAATACTTGTTAAGCTGGCCGCGGTCGTTGCGAGGGGACCAGCCAGTTGCTGCACATCCTCAACGATAACGGCCAACAGTGCCCGGCTAGCGGCGAGCACGACGTCTGGCTGTGTTCCTGCAACCGGAGCCAACGCCTCTAACATCTGCGGCCCAGCCGCCCGCAACATCGGGGGATTGTCGCAGACGATCCTGATCACCCTGTGAGTTTCCGCATCGATCGGGAATGGCTCATCTTCGATGAGAAAGAATGCGGACTCCACAATCTGCGTAAAGTCCTTGGTTGAGCGAGTAGCTGCTGCACATAACACGTCCGTTGCACGCTTCCGACAATGGGGCTCTGTCCAAGTTCGTGCTGCGCCGAACGCGGTGCCACGGATGGTTGCGTCGTCATCGGCTCCTAAAGCCTTTGAAAGCTGGTCATTGCCCCACTGTGTTTGCTGGCGGCAGTGATAGAGGAACAACAACTCACCGAACGCCTGCCGCGATCGCGGCCGTGGTGACCGTGAGAGTTCCGTCAGCCACCGCTGATATAGCTCCGGCGGATCAAAATACCCCGTCAGCGCGCCCAGCGCTGAAATTGCCATGTCCTGATGCAACGCGGCGGGACAGCCCATGATCAGACCACCAAATATGCTCGTCGCGCCGGCTATCGCTTCTTTCCGCGTGAACGCGTTATGCAAATACACCAGCATTTCAGCGGCGACCCTGGGATGTCGTTCTTTACCAATCCTTTGCCGGGCCGCAGCAATAAGTGTGCGGACGTCGGTCCGTCCCTCACAATCACAGCTCTGAGCGATTGCGCGAAAAATAGCTCCACGCCCGTGCATTAACATGCCCCCAGCACCATGGTCCCAGACCAAGGAGGTAAGCTCGGTGCCCGCGTTATCATCGTCGGTTTCATCCTTCGGATCTGGCGTAGCCACCTCGGTCATCCAGCTGACCATCTTCTCGACGAGCGCTGCAGGTGCAGGGTCGCTGCGTCGGGCCCGCTCCTCGATCGCCGATGCAGCATGCTCGCGGAAGTCGTCGCCATCAAAGCCGCGCGCGTCCAAGTCGCTGAGCAGAGAGAACAGTTTCCCAGCATCGAGCTTTGATTTCGCAAGCCCCTCCATTGCCAGACCGGCATACAACTGATGGTCGTGACGATCGGGTATGAGGTTGGGAATCAGCTTCACCACGCGCTCGGGATTAGCCTCCGCCGCGGATCGAAGCGCCCACGCTTCCTCGATGATTCCGCCTCCCCTGGCGAAATCAGATCTTCTTCGAACGTTATTGGGCGAGATCTGCTTTTCGTACGCGACCAGACGATCCATCAAGCGCAAAACATCGTGGTCCTTGGCCTTCTGAATTACGTCGGGGGTCATTGGAGCAGCGCTCGGCCTTATCTCCGTAAAGGGCGACTCCACTGCGGCAACGCCAGGTAGCTGCACTTCTTCGTTCTCTTTGAGGGCACGCGCCTCCGCGCTCAAGAAGCTGGCCGGAATGGCCCTCAAGAGACGGAGACGATCTTCTCGGCTCCATTTCTTGAGTTTGAATCGAGTTTCTCGATCGCAACCGCTGTATTCTTCTGGCGAGAACGCATCGAATCGAACTATCGCTTCCTCCAAATTCTTTCGTTCCGTCGCCGCAAGATAGGGGAACACGGCCGAGATTAGTTTTCTCGATATTCCAAGTTCAGAACGCCACGTACCGATCGCGAGTCTACGAGGATCAGCAGTTAAATACGTCACGATTGCGGCAGGGCACCTTTCTGCAATTATCCCCAAGCCCTGGGCAAGTATGCGGTGTACCGCGAGATGCTCAGAAGTTGCTGCGCGTTCAACGAACAGAGCGAAAGCCGAGGGATCCGCCGCAGCCCATTTGTCCGTGGCAGTATGTAACGCCTGAACCAAAGGAATTGGCAGGACGCCGTACGCACGATGAGTTACGTAGTCTTCCTTATATCGAACGCCCCGTGCTCCATTACGTTCTGGCATCTTATTCAAGACGTTGGTGAACCAACTCCACAATCCCTCCACGAACGCCTTCGGCGCCTTTTCCGCGATGGCGTCGAGGCCATAACGATCATTGGTGTTTGTCCCGGTTATCAGCAGCACAAACGGATCCCTCTGTGCTGCAAGGAAACGTGACGCGTTCAAGCCATCGGCCTCGTCTCGCGCAGGTGGTGAGGCAGCCGCCTCACGCTCGGCCTGGCAATACTCATATTCAAACTGCGAGCAGATCAATCTCACCGCATATTCTGGATTTGTTTCGGCGATGCGCGATGCGGTAAAAACTATTGGGTGACCCGAGCGACCCGCTGCCTGGCATGCCAGTCGCATCCAATCATCGTCCAATATCGGAAGACGATAGACCAGGGCAAGCACCAGTTGGTTATATTCTGCGTTCGGCCCCCAACACGAAGCGACGAGACGGTAAACCGAAGCGGGATCGAATTTGGATGCATCGAGAAGAAGGCCGAAAGACAGCGCGGCACGTTGCGAGGGCTGCTTCATCCACGAACTCAGTTTGCCGGAGTCACGGAGACGGGTAAACCAGCCGTGGCTGCCGGCGGCAGCGCTCAGAATCAGGGGACCATCATCGGACTCAACCAATGGAAGCAGAACGGCGGCTTCCTCGTCATCGGGTTCCGACTGTCGCGCAATGAATTCAAGGAGGAGTTTGCGGAGATGCAATCGAGGCTTGGCCTCGAGAATTTGACTAACCTCACGATGATAAGTGCTTCGACTGGACTCACGAAGCATTTCCAATGCGTTGAGCATCGTTGGTCGCACGAATAGTCCATCTTGGCGCTCAATCACGTACGTCGATAGCAGCTTGTCTCCTCGAGCAAATAGCCGCGCTAATGCAAAGTCGTAAAAAGTTTGATGCCTGAACGACAAACGCCGACCGCCAGAATCGGCGACAAGGATCTCGTCACGCAACAAAGCATCCCGCTCGGCAGGCAGAGCGTCCGCAACAGACGACGGCACGAACAATTCTTCGTTGTCACTCATCCGAAGAGCAATCCGCTCCATCAACGCAATTCGCCCAGGAAGACCATCGGAATTAATCACGCACTTGTTCCAAACGGCTTCGACGAGAGATTGGAGCGATGCAAATTCCTGACCCTGTTCGGCAACTTGCAAAAAGAGGTTGAGATGCCACGGTGTGCGCAGCAGTTCTTGAAGGGAGGGCGCCATCGTCTCGGCCGCCCGACCTTCTGCGCGAAGGACTTCGGCAATGTTCGTCCACTCAGGCACAGTCAATTTCAACGGTTCCACGTCGATCGTGCTAAGACGCGCATCATGCCGATAGTCGAATTCCCGGCATGCGGCCAGAAGATGGACGCTATTCACGCCGCTCAGCCCCCGGATCAAATTCAGCAAGAGATTCAACCGGTTGGTGCGGCGATCTGTTAATTCAGAAATGGCGTCGAGCTGGTCAAGCACAACCAAAACCTTGTACTTTTGTGCGGCGACGCGAACTCCATCTTCCACGGAAATCGGCAGATTCAGAAACCGTTGGAGTCCGGCCGCAGAGGACGCATCCGCCGGCAGTTGATCGGCACGGATGCACAAAACGACAAACCCATTTGCAAGTGCCCATTGACTGATCACCGCGCTGACAGCAGATTTTCCGGAACCCTTCGGTCCCAGGATCAAGTTCGTTGACGATTCTCGCTGTAGCGCTTCGCGAACCGTCCCCTCAACGGCCGGGGTGAGTCGGCGATGACCAGCGCCAACCGTCGTCTTCCAATTCAAAAGTGGTTGCGATGCATTCAGCATCGCAGTTCGAATCGTGTCCTGAAGAGCGGTCAATTCAGCGGGCTCCAGCCCATCGAATCGGCAAGCATTGTCGAGCGGCCGGAACGCTAGAACGTTTAGATCAACTACCGACGGGAGGGACCCAGGCGTGATTGGCCGGATGCCACGTTGCGCCTTGATCTCCGTCACCGCTTTGAGGATTGCGGCGCCTTGACTCTGTGTCTCGCGAAATCCGGTTGCGATCTGGGCCGAGAGGCTCGACACGTGTTGCAAGATGTCGTCGAGCGTCACATCTTTGTCACTGCACCAAGATTCCAGATATCGCGCAAGATGGAATGTGACTTCTTGGTTTTCCGCGACGCGTTTTTCGATTTCCGCGGAAGAACCGCGCAATATCGATTGCAGCTCGGTGACGCGTTCGCGAGAAATCAGCTCGTGAATGTGTTGATCAGTTGCAAGTGCGTCCAGGGCTCCTTGCAAAGAGTTGTGCTTGCCGATCAAGTCCTTTAGGAGCTCTTCAACAGCCGCCTGTCCCTCGGCCGCGGTCACGCCTAGTGACCAATTCTTAGCCATCAGGAACGCGGCGTGAATACCGATCCACAAAGCTCCGCCCGCAGCATTTCCCGCAACAATGGCTGATGTCGATGCCGCAAAAGCCGCGTTTGCGCCCCATTCAGAACCCACAGCGATCAGTTTGGGTGCGAGCCGCTTCGCCTTGTCGGATGGCTGAGTACCCATAGAGGCTAAACGTTGTAGATTGGTAATTGTTCGGGCCGCTTGGTGGCCCACGGTGGCGAATCGGGATGCGGGTCAGACGTAAGTGGGCGCGGGGGCGACGTTCAAGCGGATTTCGCGGAAGGTCGGCCACAGGCGCTACTCGTTCCTCGGGCTCGCATGACTTCGTAGGTGCGCGACCAGATCGTCGCGATTCGCTCCCGAGGTGCCGGCGGTTCTCAACAAATGAGACGCTTCGCGCCGCGGCCGGGTGACCGGCGGTTTGGGTAGGATTTCGGACCGGCTTCCATTTGACCGCAAACCAGTGACAAATGACAAGTGACCAATGACCAGTGACAACGCGATGCCGGTGCCCAGAAAAGTGGCACGAAGTTCATCGAACGGACGTGCCTGGGAATCAGGCAGCAGAGCGATTCTCCGAAGAAAACGCGGGCAGGATTTCGCAAGAATATGAGAAGTGGCTATAAAGCAAGTTTTTGTTAAATCGAGTGCCATTTTAAGCCACTTTAGGCCACTCGCCGGGCGGGGAGGAGGGCGGAGACAGGGAGACAAGGGGACAAGGAGACAAGGAGACAGGGAAAAGACCGAGACTGAACGTCTTGAACAAAACTGAACGTTTTTTGGCATTGTTGGCGAGGGGATGCGCGTAGCAGGACTATGGCAAGTGGCTCATTTTGGCTCACGGTGGCTCATGTTTTAGGGGTGGCCATGAGCCACATCGGCGAAGTGGCTCATTTTGGCTCATGTTTTTAGGGGTGGGCATGAGCCACGATGGGCCACGCGGCTCGACTTTGCGAGCGGCCAGCAGACCCGGGGGAGAATGTCACCTTGGAAAAGCGCCCAGAGGTGACATTTGGTGAGATTCGGTTGAGCGCGCGGCGGCGGCGGGTTTGAAAGTCGCGGTGCGGCAAGTGATTGCTTCAAGGCCAAAGGCCATTATCATCGAGGTCCGGTAAGGCGAAGGATTCGCCGCGGGCGAGGTTGAATCGTAGATTTGACCTGCCTCAAGTGAAGGGAGTCATCATGGGACAGGCCGCACTGGACCTGCCCGATCCATTGGAATCCCCGCGGGTCAGCCCGGCGAGCACCGACGATCTGCTGGCCCAATTGGCCGGCGAAGAAATCGAGCGGCTGCTCTCCGAATCCGATGCCGACGCAGCCCCGGCATCGCCCGGGCCTTCTTTGTCTGACGCACCGGCACCGACCCCACTCCCGCCCAAAGCGGAAGCTTCAGCCCCACTGGCAAGTGCTCCCGCCAGCCCCGCGCCGCGCGCAACAGACCAGGACTTAAGTGCGCTTTTTTCGCAGCTTGAAGCGCCTGACGCCGCAACGAAAGAGACTCAGGAGAAGAGCGCTTCGGCTTCGGCCGCGGACGCAGTGCCCAGCGTTGCCGACGAGCTGTCAAAGGAGATGGATGAGGATGCGGCGGTCGCGGTCCCATCGCCCGAAGCCGCCGGCGCCAAGACAGAGGCAGTTCCAAAAGCTGTTTCAGGAGATCCGCTGGTCTTGCGCGTCCTCGCCTGGGTGAACGCGCCGCTCGATTCATTTCCCGACCACGTCCGCGAGGTGGTGGGGAAGATCGCAATTCTCACGACGGTCAACGCGCTCTCGGTTCTGGTTTACGTGTTGTTCTTCCGCCGTCACTGAACATTGCCGCTGGCTTGTGACGCGCTGGGCGCTCGTGCGACGGCGCGGCGCGGGCGGCGCGGAGGCATCGGCGGCGGCAGCGTTTGTTTCGTCCGCACGTGCCGCTGCAAAACCCATGGAAAATCATGGGAGTGGGCGCGATAGATCAAACCCAGGCAGATACACAGATAGTGCATGAAAAAAATACCGGCCAAAAGCGCCCCGACCACGAGCGGCCAGGAAAACAACACATTCTGCGGCGGCGCCCTGTTCATCAGCCGGCCGATCGCCAGTGCCGATCCGACGAATCCCCACAGATAAGTGAGTGCTGTGACCATCCAGACGATCATCACCAACAGATAAACTGCTCCGGTGCGCACGATCGTCCGCAGCACCCGGTCCGGCCGCAGATTCAGGATCGTTCCGCTCCCCGCAAGCGTGAGCAGCGCCGCGGGAAAGGCGAAAGTTCCCAAGGCGACGAACAGCACGATCAGCGACGACAGCAATGAACGATGCTCTGAGCCCTGCATGAGGTAAGCGGCCAGCGGGATGAGCGGCCAGTAGCAAAAGATCATCGCCGCAAATACGTTGCAGAACGGCAGCCAGAGGTCTTCATAAAAACCCAGGTCGCGCAGGGGGCGAGGGAGATCATCCTTGTCATTGGGTCCGATGTCCTCAACGACGTTGCCGTAGTGCGAAAGAATCAGCGCGATCATGAGCGGCTCGACCGCGACGATCAGGAAGAAACCTTCGTTCAGGATGAACTGGATTGGCCAGATCAGGGCATGGATGCAGAAGATGACGAACATGACCGTCAGGTTTGGCGGCGAGAAGAGGTGGGCCAGGGCCTTTGAAAACGATGGCCGGTAAGCGGCCCGTCCCGAGGCGTAATTGAGCGTGGCGGTGGCCATGGGGACAGTGGCCGGGTCGATCGCCGACGGACCGTCGTTTGCGATTTGGAACTCCGTGATCAGCTCGCCGGTCTCGGGGTCGTATTTGGGCCCGAGCGCTTCATTTGCCTGGGGGTGCAGAGGCAGGGGCTGCCCGGTTCCGACGGCGTCAAATTCCTCGGTGGTGAGGCGCAGGTCCTTTTCGTAGCCGTCGACGTCGCTGGCGCCGCGGGTGAAGACGTAGATGAGGTCCGCCGCTGCCTGCGGATTCTGGAGGGTCGGCGACTCGTCCATTTTATAGGTCCCGTCCTCGTTGATCGCCGCCAGGTCCTGGTGCAGGGGAATGTCGCTAAGCAGCCCGCAACGGTGGCACTGGATTGTGCCGCCGGCCTGTTCGTCATCCAACTTGAAGCGAAAACCGCATTTACAGGGGAACTCGATCATCCGCTTCCTCTTGTCGCTGCCCGTTATTCAGACGGAGGCATTTGCCGGCGCAATCGCCCTCGGTCCATATAACTATAGGACCAACCGGTTCGTCACATTATTTCGACGGAGACAGTCGGGAAAGCTTGCATCGCCAGGGAAGTTACCGGTCCCACTCCCGGCACCGTTTCGCCCGATACCCTTGATTTCCCTTTTTGCCCAACCGGTACGTTGTTTCGTATCTCTTCATTGTCCGAAGTGCGTTGCGCCTCAGGGCGTGGCGATGCGGGAGAAGTGCGATGATCAAGACGACATTGGCTGATGCGCCCGTCGCCCTCCAGGAGGCGATTGCCGAGTTGCCCTCCGGGCTGGAGGCGCGCAGCGATTTCTTCGTCCAGTGGCGGGGAAGGACGATCGAGCTGCTGGAGCGGGTCTTTGCCGAGGATCACGAGCCGGCCCGGTTGTTCAAGGAAATTGAATTCAGCCCGCGCCGGCTCACCAAAAATGACGCCAAGGACGACCAACTGAAGCTCGATGCTTATCTGGCGGGATGCGCCGCGGCCAAGGCGCATCTGGAAGGGCTGATCGCAAAGCTTTTGGCCCCCGAGCCGACCGCGGCGGCCGAGGTCCAGGGTGAGGTACAGACCCCCGCCGTCATGGTCGATGCCCGCCCGCTGCTCGAGCCGGAAGTGGCTCCGGTTCCCAAGCCGGAAGTTACACCAGTGCCCAAACCGGAAGTTGCTCCGGCCCCGGGGACGGAAGTGGCTCCGGCTCCGGGGCCGGCGGCGCCGACCGTTCCGATGCCCAAAGCGCCGGAGGCTGCACTCGCTGAGACGAACGCTTCAGAAATCCAACCACTGACCGATGCTGTTGTAGCAGGAGGAACCATGGAGACTCGTGAATTGTGCTCGCCGGTCCGAAACAGCCTCACCCGCGTGCTGACCGCGTGGGACAAAGGGGATCGGGACATGGCGTTGGTGTTGTCCGCCCAGCTTCTGGCGGATTTGACCGTCCTGTCGCGCGACGAGAAGTTCAAGGCGACCTTCGAGAAGGTGGTCAGTAAATCCTTCGAGAACGGTGCGGCAGAAGCGATCAAATCCTCGGCGCCCCTGTGCATCTGGTCGCTGGTGGCGGCGATGAACGAAGTCATGCGCGCGGCATAGGGTTCGGAGAACCCGATGCGCGAACTGAACGTTTCTGAACGAAACTGAACGTTTTTCGCAGTTTTGATCGCGAAAAGTGTTCAGTTTCGTTCGGGAATGTTCAGTCTGTGGCACAGTCGACCTGTTGGACGCAGATGGGTGCGCCACATCTTCGTCGGTGCGGGGGCGGTGGCGGCTTTCGATTTGCTTCACGTCTGGATAGGATGCCGCGCTGAAAATTGGACGTGATATGGCAGAATCGACGCAGCCGGACCAATACAAGGAAAAATTCAGGCCCGATGCCGACCCCTCCCTGGATAAAGAAGTAGAGGCGGCACTGTCGGGCGTGTCAGTCGAGCAGCTTTACGGCTTCGACCAGCGCCGCGCCCCGGCGGACGCCTCACAGCAGCCGGCCGCACCTCCGACCGGGGGTGCGCGAAAGGGCAAGGTCATCTCCATCGGACGCGACGATGTCTTCGTCGACTTGGGCGGCAAGAGCCAGGGAGTGGCACCGCTCGCTCATTTCGACACCGTCAAGATCGGCGACGAATTCGAGTTCACCGTCGATCGCTACGACGAGCGCGAAGGCCTGCTGATCCTCAGCCGCAAGGGCGTCATCTCGACCAACATCTCCTGGGAAACGCTGGAAGTCGGCCAGATTGTCGAGGGCACCGTTACGGGCATGAACAAGGGCGGACTGGAACTGGATGTGAAAGGCATGCGAGCATTCATGCCGTCCGGCCAGGTCGACTTGTACTTCATGAAGGACATTTCCACCCTGCTGGGGCAGCGCGTTGCCGCCGAGGTCATGCAGTTTGACCGCAACGCGAAGAACCTGGTGTTGAGCCGGCGGGCGGTGCTCGAACGACAGAAGGAAGAGGCGAAACAGAAGCTCCTGGCCGAGCTGGCCGAAGGCCAGACCCGCCGCGGCGTCGTCCGCAGCGTCATGGACTACGGCGCGTTCGTGGATCTGGGCGGAGTCGACGGATTGCTTCACGTCAGCGAAATGAGCCACCGTCGCGGGCGCCATCCCAGCGAGTTTGTCAAAGTCGCCGACCTGGTCGACGTCAAAATCATCAAGCTCGACAAGGAGACGGGAAAGCTGAGCCTGAGCCTGAAGCAGGCGATGCCCGATCCCTGGGCCAATATCGAGACGCGTTATCCGGTGGGCACGACGGTGACGGGGCGGGTCACGCGGATCGAGCCGTTCGGCGCGTTCATCGAAGTCGAAGAAGGGCTGGAGGGATTACTGCCGGTCAGCGAAATGAGCTGGCAGCGCATCCGCCATCCCAGCGACGTGGTGAAAGAAGGCGACACCATCAAGCTCGTCGTCATCTCGCTGGACCCTGGCCATCAGCGAATGAGCTTCAGCCTCAAGCAGGCCGGCCCGGATCCCTGGGCGCAGGTGAAGGAGAAGTACGCGGTTGATATGGTGGTTCCGGGCAAGGTGACGCGCGTGGTGGATTTCGGCGCGTTTGTCGAGCTGGAGCCGGGGCTGGAGGGACTTGTGCACATTTCGGAGCTGGCGCCGCACCGGGTGAAATTGGCCGGCGATGTCGTGAAGCCGGGGCAGGAAATACAGGTGCGCGTCCTGGAGATCGACAAGGATTCCCGGAGGATTTCGCTTTCGATCCGCCGGGCGACCGAGCCCACGCCCACCGCGACGCCCGCTCCCACCGCCCCTGCGAAAAAGAAAAAGAAGCCCGAACTCCGCGGCGGGTTGGATTGGAACTGGTAGGGAAGAGGACTCTTGTTAATGAATTCCGATGGGACGACATTTATTCGCTGGACAATTGCGCGCGGACCGGGAGGGCGAGGCTCCCGCCGAGCCGAAAGCTTCCTGGGGTGGGACGTGGCGGCTCGGCAGGAGCCTCGCCCTCTCGGTCACTCCGCTCGATTGATCGTTTTCATGATCGCCGCCCTTTTCTTCGGCTGCTCATCGACGCACGACACACCGTCCACGCTCGTCCAGTCCCCGGTATACGCTATCCCTGCCCCGCAGCTTGCCAAGGAAGTGAAGCAGATCGTCAGCGCGCCGCCGATCTCGCTGCCCGTTGAAGATCAGGGAGACGGCTCACTGCTGACCGGCTGGCAGGAGCCGTTCCGCGGCGATTTTCACGTCATCCGCTACTGGCACGAACGCACGCGCTACCACATCAGCGTCGTCCCCGACTTTGCCGACCCCTCACAACGCAGCCGGCTTCAGATCACCGACGAAAGCGAGCAGCGCCCCGATGAAGGCGGGCCGAATGTCGACGCCAGGACATGGCACCCCGCCCCCAACAACCGCCGGCCCGAGCGCTCCGAAGCGCTGCTGCGCCAGATTCAGGCGACGCTGGAAGCGCCCGTTGCGACCCGGCCGGCACAATAGCGATGGGCGTTGGATTCTTACGACTAGATGATTGGGCGCTGGCGGGAGGGCGAGGCTCCTGCCGAGCCGCGGGTCCCGCTCAGGAAGCGCTCTGGCACGGCGGGAACCGCGCCCTCCCGTTCCGTCTGGGGCCGTTCGGGCTCGGGCGGCATTGACGGAAGCGTGAAATGGAAGACAGAGCCGCCCCCGTCGCGGCTGCGAAAATGAATTCGTCCGCCGTGCGCTTCGACGATTTCCTTGGCGATCGCCAGACCCAGGCCCACGCCCGACGGGCCGTCGGCGCGGGGGATGCGGAAGAATTTCTCGAACACGCGGGGCGCGTGTTGGGGTGGAATGCCGACGCCGGTGTCTTCGACGACGAAGGCGACCTGGCCGTCGTGGTTTTCCGCCGCGACGGTCACCGAACCGCCGGCCGGTGTGAATTTCAGCGCGTTGGAGACCAGGTTGCCCAGCGCGTGACCAATGAACGTCGCATCCACTTCGAGCTGCGGCAAGTCGGGCGCGCAGGTCATTTGAAGCCGCACGCCTTTCTGCTCGAACGCCGTCTGCATCGGTTCGACTACCGCTCGAAGAATCTCCGACGGCGCGAGCCGGCGGAACTCGAACTGCGCCCGGCCCGATTCGATCCGGCTGATGTTCAGCAGGTTCTCGATGATCTGGAACAGCCGCTCGCTTTCCTCGCCGGCTGCCTTCACTAGCGTGCGCTGTCGCGGCGTGAGTTGGCCCACCTTCTCGCCGGCAAGCAGCGACACCGCCATCCGCAGAGCCGTGAGCGGCGTGCGAAGCTCGTGCGAAACCGTCGACACCAGCCCGCTCTTCAGCTCGTCGGCGTGACGCAATTGCGTGACGTCGACCAGGATCACCGCTACGCCGATCGTCTTTCCCTTCGGGTCGAGCATCGGTACGGCGCGGGGAAGCAGGAACTTTTCACGGCCCTCCTCGAAGAGCTGGATCGCAGCCGTGTATTCCTCCGGCTCAAACGCCTGGCCCGTGGTGGACACCTGCGCGAAAATGGTGCTGAGCCAGCGCAGGCCCAGTTGGGCGATGCTGGCGCCGGGGGCAATCTTGAAATGCAACTGGGCCGCGGTGTTGGAAATTTCAATTTTCCCGTCCGGGCCGATTACCACGACCGCATCGTGCAGGCTGTCGATGGCTAGTTGCGTGGTCTGCTGGGTCCGCAGCAGCCGTTCGCTGTCGAGCTGCTTGAATTCGCGCAGCCGCGATGCCATCGAGTTGAACGCTTCGGTGAGCCGGCCGACTTCGTCGCGCGAGCGGACGGGCATGTGCAGGTCGAGATTCCCGCTGGCGATCTGGCCGGCGGACAGCGTCAGCGTTCGCAGCGGCCGCAGGATGGTCGCGCCCACCGTGCCGACCAGCGTCGCCGCGAGCAGAACTCCGATGAAAACCAGGATCAGCAGCGCGCGTTTTACACCCGCCAGTGTCCGTTTCACCTGCCCGTCCACGGAGACCATGTTCGACATGTTCATGTCCGCGACCTGCTGGGCGACCGATCGCGCGGACTGATATTGCGGAAGGAGCGTGCTGCGATAAAGGTCGCGGGAGTTTCCATCGGCGGCGTCGAACTGCTGATAGGCGCGCCGGTAATTCTGCCAGAGCGCGTCGAGCCGGCGAGATAGTTCCAGCTCGCCGGGAAGCGTGCAATTGGCAAGCTGGAGGTCCAGATTCGACTGAAATTGCCGCATCTGTGCCGCCTCGGCGATCTTTTGCGTGATCTCGGCATCTCCCCATACGATTCCCTGGGCGCGGGAGTCGAGTGCGTCGAGTGCGTCCTTCATCCGGTCGCAGTAAATGGCGCTGTTGTAGTTCTCGCGAAAGAAACGCTCGAGCGTATGGCTGTAGCTGTTAAGAACGATGACGCTCAGGAGGCTGACGGCCAGAAGGATGGCGAGCAATCCGCCGAAACCCAGGGCGAGTTTAGCCCGGAGGCTTGTCATTGCCGTTTCCCCCCGCGGCGGCCATCGCCGCCACGTCCGCGGGCGGCAACGAGACCTTGGCCCGTTTCATCCACCGCACCATTGTACTGATCCCGATCCCCAATACCGCCGCCGCCCCTTTGATCGACCCGGTCGAATCCAGCACCCGCTGAATGTGAAGGTCTTCGATCGTATCCAGCGGCACCAGGTCGCCGATCCCGTAATGGGTCGCACCCGACAGAAGGTTGGGAGGAAAATGGCGCACGCCGATCTCATCCGTCTGGCACAGAATCACTGCACGCTCGATCAGGTTGCGCAGCTCCCGTGTGTTGCCGGGCCAGGGATATTTCCGCAGCGCGTTGAGCGCCTCGGTCGTGAACCCGCCGATCGAGCGATGATTCTCCCGGCTGAAGTAGGCCAGGTAACGTTTGGCCAGCATGCGGATGTCCTCCGGCCGGTTTCGCAGCGGCGGAAGCTCGATGCGCACGACGTCGAGCATCAGCAGCAGCTCTGGCCGCAGCCGCTTTCGTTTCACTGCATCATCGGGATCCTGGGACGTGGCGCCGACGACGCGCACGTCGGCCGTTCGCGGCTTGAAATCCTCGTAGCGTTCGTATTCCTTGTCGGTGAGAAGACGCAGCAGTTTGGGTTGAAGACTGGGTGGCGTCTGGGCGACATCGTGCAGCACCACGGTTCCACCCTTGCACAGCTCAACGCGCCCGGGCACATCAACCGGTGGACAAACGTCGCGCCGGGTCAGGCCGAACAACTCTGCGTCCAGCTCGTCGGCGGTGGCGATGTCGCAGGAAACCGACGCGAACGGCGCATGTGCCCGCGGGCTCCAGGCGTGTATCGCCCGTGCCAGCCGGCTTTTCCCGGTCCCAATCTCACCGTAGATCAAGGCGGTGGCATTGCTCGGCGCCACCTGCCGAGCCAGCTCGATCGCCTTGCGCATCTGGGCGTTTTCGGTCGGGAGATTGGCTTCGGGGTCCATCGCCCCCAGCGCCGCCTGGAGCGAATCGACCTTCATTTCGAGCCGCCGTCGCTCGGCGACCTTCTGCGTTACCAACTGTACCTGTGCCGGTGTGAACGGCTTGGGCAGGTAATCCGTCGCCCCCAGTTTCATCGCGCGCACGGCCGTGGCCACCGATGCATAGGCGGTGATGACGACGATCTTGGTCCAGGGGTAATCGTTCAGCAGACTGCTGATGTAATCCAGGCCGTTGTGGACCCCCAGGCGAACGTCGAGGAAGACCAGGTCGAAGACCTGTCGCGAGATCTGCTCGAGGGCCTCCTCGATGCCAGCGCAGGTGACGGCGGTATGGCCGTCGGCTTCGAGGCACATCGCGAGCGTAACGCGAATGTTCTCCTCATCGTCCACAACCAGGATGCGGAGCGCAACCTCTCCAGGATGTGCCTCAGCCATCGCAGCGCTGATCCTCGGACGCGCGGTTTGGGTCGATCGTTCCATCGAGTGCGCAGAAGCACTTCGAACAAAGCAGCTTGCATGCCAGAACCGGCCCGGACGTTGAAAACGGTATGATTACTGTCACCAGTAACGCGAAAACCCGATCATTGTCGCACGGGGGGGCCACCGGCCGCACGACTCTGAAAACGATCGCAGCTGCCAGTCGACCGGACCAGTGCCCACAAATCAGGCGGCGCTCCAGTCGGCGGTTTCCCGTCGCCCGATCTGTAGGCAATACCGAATCCCAATCCCCCGCCGGGGGAAGCAGTCAAAATGAACGTCGCACCTCGCGACGGACGCCGTGCCAGAGCCACCGGGAGAATCTCGCGACCTGAGATGGCCGGGCTCACGACCCGGCGCCGGTCGAACGGATCAGAGCCTTGCCCGTCCCGACGAGAGTTTGACTCTGCCCACAAAGCGCGCGGTCAACCACATTTTCCAAGAATCGCCATCGAAGATTGCTCGGCTTTCAATTCGGCACAACCTTTGTAATGAGGCCGGTAATCAAGCTCTCTGACCTTGACCACGCCAGTGGCAAGGCAGGCGACAAGTCGGCGGCACCTCGGCCGGGTTGCGTAACCCGGAGCGGAAGATGGTCTGCGCTCGCCTGCGAGCAATGCAAGGAGACACAATGGCGCAATCGGCACGTGTCCGATCGACACGAAAGAGTCGGTCGGCGGACCTGGCCTCCACGGGGAGGCTATCGTTTTCCCAGAAGCTCACGCGGCTTCGCCTGCGGATGAAAGACCCCCAGTGGCGACGCTACGCCAAACTCGTCATCGCAGGGAAGCTGCTGGGACTCGCCGCACTGGTCGTGGTGATCGTCCTGATCAACGTCGTGCCCAGCCTCTTGTCCGGCTCGGCGCACGCCCAAACGACGGCGCCGGCCACGACGCAGGCGGCGGCAACGCCCGTCATGCCCGCCGATCTGAGCGATTTCACCAAAAACCCCGTCATCAACCCGATCAACACCGTCTGGACGCTGGTCGCGGCGTTCCTCGTGTTCGCCATGCAGGCCGGCTTCACCATGCTCGAAGCGGGGTTCTGCCGATCCCGCGAAACCGTCAACGTGCTCGTCGAGTGCGTCTTCGACACCTGTTTGTGCGGCTTCCTCTATTACACGTGGGGCTACGCATTCATGTTCGGCGCCGGCAACGGCTTCATCGGCTGGCACGATCCCAATGATCCGAACGTGAGTTGGCTTTTCCTCAAGGGGATTACCGCCACGACGACCTACGCCACCACCGGCGTTCCCGTCCTGGCCCACTGGGTCTTCCAGTTCGCCTTTGCCGACTGCGCCTCGACCATCTGCTCCGGCACCATGATCGGCCGCACCGGATTCATTGGCGACATCCTCTACTCCATCTGCGTCTCAGGATTCATTTATCCGATCATCGGCCACTGGGCCTGGGGTCCGGATGGGTTCCTGGCGACGATGGGCAGTGCGGCCGATCCGGCCACCGGCTATTGGCACTTCCTGCCGAGCTTCGGCATGAACTTCCATGACTTTGCCGGATCAACTGTGGTCCACTCGATCGGCGGATGGATCGCACTGGCCGGCGGCATCATGCTTGGGCCCAGGCTTGGACGAAAATTTAAGCGCGACGGGGGCGCGCCCATGCTCCCTCACGACCTGGTCATGGGCGTGATCGGTGGCTTCCTCCTGTGGTTCGGCTGGTACGGCTTCAACCCCGGATCGTCGCTGTCCGCGATGGACTTCGGCGGGATCGGCCGCATCGCCGCCAACACCACGCTCGCCGCCTGCACCGGCGGCCTCGCCGCAGAGTTCCTTATCTACATGCGGACCAAGAAATGGGACGCGGGCGCCATCACCAACGGCTTCCTGGCCGGCTTGGTCGCCATCACCTGTCCGTGCTACTGGGTCAGTCCGACCGGTGCATGCGCCTTGGGCGCGGTTGCGGGTGTAGTCGTCATCCTGGGTATCGATCTGCTGGAATTCGTCCGGATCGACGATCCGATCGGCGCCTGGCCCGTGCATGGCCTGTGCGGCATCTGGGGCACGCTCTCGCTGGGCTTGTTCGCGTGCGGTCAATATTCGGCCGCCGGCAGCAGCCCGACGGGGATCCCCTCAATCGACGCCAACAATCCCGCACTGACTGGCCTGTTCTACGGCGGCGGCACCAAGGTGCTGCTGGCGCAGTGCATCGGCAGCTTCACGATCTGCGCCGCGACGTTCGCTATCGCCATGCTCGTCTTCATCGTGCTCAACATGATGGGACTGCTTCGTATCTCCAAGGAGGGCGAAGTCGAAGGCATGGACCTGCACGAGCACGGCATGCCGGCTTATCCCGAGTACGTCGTCGCCCCCTGGGCGGCGCCGGCGGGTGTGCCTTCCGACTCGGTCAACGCCGCCGGGTCAGCACATCGCCCCAGTCCCGCGTCGCACGCGATGGCGGGCAGCGGCGTGTCGTAAACCTCGATCGGCAGCAGCGGCAAGCTGATGCCATGAGCTTCCTGCACGGCCCGATCGGTGGAGCGTCCTTTCCGCCGTTCCACCGATCGGGCCTTTTTCTGGAGTCATTCAAACATGAAATATGTCATCGCAATCATTCGCCCCGACAAGCTTGAAGCGGTTCAGGCGGCGCTGGATGAACATGAAGTCCATTTGCAGACCGTTTCCAACGTCTTCGGTTGTGGCAGCCAGCGCGGTTACAACGAGACCTTCCGCGGCGGGAAAATCCCGGTTCGGCTGCTTCCCAAAGTGAAGCTCGAAATCGCCGTCAACGAGAACTTCGTCGAACGGACGGTCGAAGCGATCATGAACGCCGCCCGATCCGAGCCCGGTCGCATCGGCGACGGAAAGATATTCGTTTTTTCGCTGGAAGACTGCTACCGCATTCGCACCGGCGAAGAGGGAAGCGTCGCCATCGGGCCGTGAGCGGGGGGTCTCCTTACCCCCTCTCCCTCCGGCCTTCGGCTCTGAGGCTCAGGTTCGAAGGGTGAGGGGAAATTGGAGGCGGCTTTCCCAAACTGCTCTAACTAAAGCCCCGGTCAAACCGCTGCCCGGGGCACCTTTTTCAATGAAATTGGCTGACTCGATCGCAACTGATTAAGCTACCCCAATCCAATGCAGAGCGCCGCTGCACCCACGCATCGTCCCGCCGCGTTGACTCTGCTTTCCAGCGAAAGGCCGCGCGACGTTGGCTGGCGGCAGGCGGCCGGGCTGCTCTTCGGCGACTGGGGCACCAGCCGGCTCTACGTGCTGGGGCTCGCCCTGTTCTTTGCCGGGCGAACCAGCTTCTGGCTCATCGTCATGATGAGCGGGCTGATTCTCGGGGTCGGCTGGGCCTACGCCCAGATCTGCCGGATCTATCCGGACGGCGGGGGAGTTTACACCGCCGCCAAACGCACCAGCCGGATCCTGGCGGTCATCGGCGCACTGCTCGTTTTTGCAGATTACACCGTCACCGCAAGCCTGAGCGTGCTCGACGCGTTCCATTATTTCGGCCTGCCCCTGCACCGCCACATCGCCGCCGCGGGCGAGGAATCGAAGCTGACCGAACCGGTTCGCCTTGCCGACGACCGCTACAACATCAAGCCCAATATCGATGCCGGCGCGAAACTCGACACCAAACGCGAAACCCCGCAGGCCCAGAAGGAACGCCTGTTTGCCCTCGATTCCCCTGGCCTGTGGGCGATCGTTGCCATCGCTTTCATCGGCCTGTTCAACATGATGGGGCCCAAGCACACGGGAGGCTTCGCGCTGGTGGCGGCGGTCGGAATGATTTTCATCACGCTGTTGATCACGGCATTCGCGCTGCCGCAGGTGTCGTGGCACGAGCTGCCCAGCCGCATCGGCCGGCCCGACCTGTCGCATCCCGGCGAGCTGTGGGTCGCGTTCGTCTCGATCGTGCTCGCGTTGAGCGGCGTCGAAGCCATCGCCAACCTGACCGGCGTCATGCAGCGCCCCGTGCCCGCCACCGCCGGCAAGGCCATCTGGGTCGTTGCCGCCGAAGTCGCGATCTTCAATATCATCCTCGCGATTGCGATGCTGGCGATCTTCCCGGTCAACCGCGATCGCCACATGGAGGACATGGCGGCCTTTCTCGCAGGGCACTACGTCGGCGGATGGGGCGAGCTTGCCGTCCGGATGGTGGGGGGCGTACTGCTTTTATCTGCGGGAAATACCGCGATTGCCGGCATGATCTCCGTGCAATACCTCATGGCCCGCGACGGCGAACTGCCCGCGCCGCTGGTCAAGATCAACCGCTTCGGCGTCCCCTGGATGCCGGCGATGATCGCCGCCGGTCTTCCCATCCTCATCCTGCTGATCAGCCACAATCTCGACCAGCTTGCCGCCCTTTACGCCATCGGCGTCATCGGCGCCGTCGCCATCAACATCTCGCTGTGCGCCTTTCATCCCCGGCTCCGCCGCAACTGGCGGAAGATCGCCATGGCGCTGCTCGGCGCGGTTTTGCTGGCGATCTGGTTCACGCTCGCCTACGTCAAACGCGAGGCCCTGCTGTTCGTCAGCCTGGTGCTGCTGGTCGGCCTGTCCGCCCGGCAATTCAACAAATACCTGTCGCGCCGCAAAGGCCCGCGACCTTCGCTTCTCCGCCAGGCGACGCTCGAGCAGCTCGGGCACGGCGCGCTCAGCCGGCCCAAGATCCTCATCGGAACCTACGGCTCCGACTCGCTGGCTAGGGCGGCGTTCGTGGAGGCCAAGCGAACCCAATCCACGCTCATCGTCTGCTTCATCCGCTCGGTCCACCTGGACTATCGCTGGGACCAGCGGCTGTCCATGGACACCGACATCGCCGCCCTGCGCACCTTCGCCCGTTTCCTGGACTTTGGACATGAATTCGGCGTGCCCGTGCTTCCGGTCTACGACAGCGGCGACGATGCCGCCGAGCTGCTGGCCGAAACCGCCGCCATGCTGGGCGTGGATCGCGTCCTCATCGGCAGTAGCCGGCAAGGGGCGATCTACCACTTGATCAAAGGTCACTTCCATCAGCGGCTCGAAGCGCTTTTGCCGCCGGACATCCAGGTCCAGGTCATCACGCCCGAACCCACATCAGCCGGCGATGTTTCAGTGGGGCGGACATTCTTGTCTGGCTCCGACCAGCGAGTGGGGGCATTCCTGCCCCCCGAGCCGGTCCGAACAGATCCTCCCCAGCAGTAAGGCCAAATGATCCCCGCGAAGCGGATCGCAACGGTTGACACTCGAAAAGCCAAAAAACGTTCAGTTCTGTTCAAAACGTTCAGGCGCTTAACGTTTTGAACAAAACTGAACGTTTTTTTGCGCTTTCGTTGCCCCCCGACATCCGCAATCCGGCTCCCCCCTTTGAAAAGCGGGACCCCAAAATATGGAAGACTTGAGCTCAGCCTGCTGTTTTTTCGCGGGCTATACAACCATGAACCCTCAAGCATCGTCAACTGCGAAACTTCCAACTCGCGGTCGCCCACAGACGCCTAAGATCTCTGGAATCGTCACCCCGAGTCGACGATTTCGGAGCGAACGTTGCCGTGCCTTATTGCCATTCTCGCGATCTCCCTCCCGCGGGTGCTGCTGGTGCTGATCTGGCTGTTCTCGGATTGGACCAGCATGGCGTTCCGCACCTGGTTCTGGCCGCTGCTGGGCTTCTTTTTCTTCCCCTACACGACGCTGGGCTATATGTGGGCGGCCAACGCCACCAACCACCAGATCGATGGCGCCTGGGTCTTCCTGATCGTGCTGGGGGTCCTGCTGGACCTGGGCGTCATCGGCTCGACCGGTCGGCGGCGAAGGCGCCGCCGCGATCGCTGACCGCCCGCCCACCAACGCCCGAATGGCTCATGGTGGCTCCCTCTCCTCACTAAGCGCTTGCTACTACGGGGAAGGGGGCGCGCTTGGGGTCAACGGGCGCGCTTGGGACCAAAGGCGCTATTCGCGGGAGCTACACTGACTTTCGCTACGACGGGGGCGCGGAGCGGGCTCATCGGGGAAATCATTTCCGCCCTATGGGGTCGTAAAGGCTGATCGTTACACTACCACCTTTGCTCGCATCGCCGGAGGAACCACGATGGGACCAGCCCAGAAAAAGAGGACGACGAAAAAGGCGGCCCCGGCGAATGCAAAGGCCGCACAAAAGAAGCCCACAGATACCGAGCCTCTACGATTGGAGGCGGAGCGCCGTTTTGCGAAGGCCGAGCAGGATGAATCAAAGGGACTGCGGCGAAAGCAAACCCGTGCACGGCGAAAGACAGAACGGGCCGATATGAAAGAGGAACTGAGCCAGGCGAAGAAGAAGATTGAGCAACTGGAACAGCCGGGCCGCGGGGAACATGGCGAGGGTAAGTGAAACTGCGGCTGCCATACATGCGACTTGGCCGTCCACCCCTAAACAGCGTTATCATACAGCCCCGGCACGCTCAAGGAACTTCCCATGAAACGCTCACCGCTACTTCTGTTGGGACTCATTCTGGCCGGATGCACTCAAACTCCACCGCCGCAAACCCCCGTGATTACGGTCGGCATGTCGGCGGAAGAGGCCAAGGCGAGGATTGCCGCCGCCGATCCTCCATTTGCGCCGGTCTCAATCAGATCGAACAACGTCAACCCGAACAACACAGGCAATATCAGCACCGATGTGACGACGGTCTATGCCCGCCGCGGTCCGGGCGTCATCAGAATGCGGGAGGTTGACTATGTGGTCGTTGAGGTCGAATACAACCCGGTGGTCAAAATGCCGCCATCGGTCTCGATGTACTAAATGACTGTGCCGCTCACTTCGCCATCGTCACGCCGGCCTGGCACAGGCAACTGCTCGTGATCTGGATGTCTGCCTTGGACCAAACCTCTTTGAATCTGGCATCGACCGCCCGGGCTTCGGCGGCTTTGCCCTGCTTGCCCAGCGAGTCGGCCAGGCCGTAAAGGCTCCAGCCGTTGTTGGGAAGCTTCTTCAGGTCGTCGCGGTAGACCTGCTCGGCTTCGGCGGGCTTGCCGGCCTTCATCAGGGCGGCGCCCAGGGCGTGCCGGGCCGGCATCATCCACGCGGGGGGTTCGTCGTAGTGGAGAGCGTCCTCCAGCTTCACGGCTTCGCGCAGCTTGGCGAGGCCGTCGTCGGTCTTGCCTTCGCGGACGAGGATCTCGCCTTCAATCATGGCGCTGGCCAGTGAGCAGATGGCCGGCATGGGGTTGTTGTGGAAGACCTCGCCTTCCGGGATCTTCTTGATTCCCTCGAGCCACATCGCTTGCTCAGCGCGGGCGTCAGCGGTCTTGTCGCTGGCGGCGAAGGCGATCGCTCGAGCGCCGTGGTGAAACGCATTGGTGTAAGGCATGTACTCCTTGTCCGGCTGCGGGGCGGCCAGGATCGGGTCCCACATGCCAAAGCGCACCATCACCTCATCGGGCATCGCACCGAACCCTTCGATCATCGGCGCGAACGCCCGGACGAACTCATCCGGCAGGCTCGCGACCATCGCGTTGATCTGCTTCACCGCCAGCTCGCGCTGGCCGGTCATCAGGGC
>DATHPP010000040.1:0-9806 GCA_035483795.1 Tepidisphaeraceae bacterium
GAGGCATCCACCTGGGTGTTGTCGGAGTAGGTCACGGTAAAGCTGATTGTCGCCGAGCCGATGGTCTGGGCCGGCTGGCTGAGGTCCACCGCGGCGGTGGGCGGCGTCGTGTCCAGGTTCGTCACATTGAGCAGCGACGTCACCTCAAGCGGGTCGGCCACCACCAAATCGGTCAGGCCATCGCCATTGAGATCGCCGGCGGCGATGGCGGTCCGTTGGTTCCCGTTGGTCGCGACGATGCCGCCGCTGTGGAACGTGCCGTCGTCGTTGCCGAGCATCAGCTCGGCATCGCCGCTGGAACCGGGGCCGAGCAGGGCCAGCAGGTCGGGGACGCCGTCATTATTGAGATTCGCGACGCGAACTTTCAGCGGCCCGCCGTTGGCCGGAACGCCAAGAACCGGGGTGGTGATAGCGGCGCCGAAGTTCCCCGCGCCTGTTCCGGGCAGAACGCTCACGCTCGCGCCGGTACTGTTGGCGACGGCCAGGTCCGCCTTTCCGTCCCCGTTGAAATCCGCGCTGACGATCGACACCGGCGCCGAGCCGACGGAATAGGCCGGGCCAACCGTGAACGTCCCCGAGTTGTTTCCGTCCAGGATTGTCACCGAGTTGCCACTCTGGCTCACAACCGCCAAGTCGATATGGTTGCCAACCTTGAACGACGTAATCGCGGCCATGGCGGTGAGGTTGAGAGTCGCTTCCTGGCCCAGCGTGAAGGTGCCGTCGCCATTGTTGAGGAAGACGGCGAAGTTGGGCACGCCGCTGTTCACCGCCGTGTCGCTGCTGATGACGGCGACGTCGGCAAATCCGTCGTTGTTGAAATCCCCGATCGCCACGGCGTGGGTGTTGGCGAGTCCGGTCGCGGTGTAGTCGGTGGCGGATGCGGGGAACGTTCCGTCGGAGGCCTGGAGGACGACGCCGATCTTGTTGGCCGCCGCGCTGCCCGCGACGACGTCGATCTTGCCGTTGCTGGTCAGCACCGAATCCGCGATCGGAAGCGGCGGGAAATCCAGCGCCACCGTCTTGGCTGCTCCGAAGGTCCCGTCCCCTTTGCCGGGCACGATGCTGATGCTGTTGGGCACCGTGCCGGATTCGTCGTTGGCGGTGATGAGATCGGCCTTGCCGTCGCCGTTGACGTCGTCGAGGTTGACGAACACCGGTGCGATATTCGCCGCCGGCGCGCTCACATTTTGCGGCGTGCCCAGCACCACGCCCGTCAGAAGCGTGCGCGACTCCAGCGCCTCGATCGTGGTGTGACGAGCGACGCGGGCTTGTTTGGAATTTGACGACAGCGCGGAAGCCTTGGCCAAGGTTTTCTCCTGTAGCAAGTGACGGGAGGCTCATCGGCCGCGGCAACGGCGCCGCCGTACAATCGCGTTATTCTGGTTTGGCGATCACGTTATCGGGCGTGAGGTGGGCAAGATGCTGAACCAGATCGCGAACGGCACTCCCCAGCCGCTCGCTAGCCAATTTGGAATCGCGTGCGAGTCGAAACAGGTCGCGCGCCGCCGACCGCTTGCGAAGCAGCAGCGCCCCCACCGCCCCCGCCCGAGGCTTTCCCCACAGATCCACAAGTGCAAGCACTTCCGGATTGACTTCCTGGGCCGCCGAGTCGCTGATCGCCCGGATTGAGACGAATTGAATTCCCTGCCGCTGTGCCCATTGCTGAACGATCGCGGATTCCATGTCCACGGCTGCGGCTTTCGTCGAGGCGAACAGCTCGGCCTTCTCTTGCGCGGTGGATATTAGATACTTCGACGTATGGATTGTGCCGTGACGTAAGCCCGAGCTGTCAAGCGTTACCGGGCATTCGCCGATGACGACATCGCCGACCTTCAAGCTCGGGTCCAGCGCCCCGGCCAGGCCCGCCATGATCACCCACGATGGTGTGGAATCGAAGTTAATTCCCGGAAGTCCGACGGCCCCGATTGCGATCAAATGCAGTGAGATTTCGAGGTCCCCCACGGTTCCTTTGGCAGGCATGTTGGGCTTGGGCCTGCCCATCCGCAGCGCGGCGGCGACCGCTTTGGCTTCGATCTGCACCGCCGTCAAAATGGCCACCGAGCGAACCTGCATTGGGTATCGCCGCACTTCGCGGCCGCCCCAATGTCACTATATGTCACCAAATGTCACCTTTTCGGACACTGTTCGAGGCGACATTTATCATATTTTTGTTGGCGACATGTCGCGCTGCTCGCGCCGCGCGGTCAGGATGCTCAACTCGCACGGCATCGCCCGTTGATTTGGGACAAGAAGGAGCGAATTCATCGAAATATTGCAACAACGTCACGAAAGAGTAAAGTTTTGGCGACTTCTCGCTGGATCAGCGAGTTGTGCCCCTCAAGCTTTTCCGGGCGATGCTCACGAACAGGAAGGATTCATGCGATTCTGGCGGCCCATCCCGTTGCAAGGGTTCCCATTCGCCATGACCGCATTTGCCGCCGCTCTGTTGGCCGCGGCTTCGGCGGCGCTGCCCGCGGACAACGTCTATTTCGTTCAGCGGCAGATCGGGGCATCCCAATTCATCGGGCGCGATGTGCCGGCGGCACTTTCGTCGACAAATCGCGGCAAGATTCACAGCATTCGTGGTCTTTCACCGACGGCCATTTCACGTATCACTGGCAGGATGGTTTCGTGACCCACTGCACGCTGGCCGCCGACGGGAAAGGCTATACGGGCACCAATCAGCAGAACCGGCGGGTTTCCGGTACTTACGCGAACGATAGTCAATGACTTGATCGCGGGGAGTACGACTTCGAAGCCGGTGGCAAATCCATGAAGAGGCTGCGATGAAGCCCGTCAACTCTATGTCCGTCTCCACGGCCGTTGCGGTCATCATCGTGATTGTGGCAGGTCGCCTGTTGGCGGATCAGCCGCGATTGCGCGACACGCTCCAGGGCCGGGATAAGCTGATAAGCTCCATCGCTTTCAGCCCCGACGGCAAAACGCTCGCCTCGATCTCGCTTTCAATCAGCAGAATCTGGGGCCTGACTTCCGGCAAAAGCGCCGTGATCAAGTCAAGATTGCTCTCCAACGCCCCTTTCAGTGCCGACGGACAAACCCTCCTGCTTTCCGGGGCCTCCTCCTACCCCAGGCAGCTTTACGACCTCAAAAGCGGGAAGACCACAGCATGGAGAGACATTTGCAATTCCCATCTTAACTCTATCCTCAACCATAACTTACGATTGAGATGAATAAGCTGACACCCGCAGACGCCTCCGGCGATCGATCGATGCCGCCGGTTGGATTTCACTCGCAATGCCGCTATGCTCGATAGTTTCGGCAAGGAAGCCGTGTTTCTCAGGGAAAAATCGCTATGCCCGTACCTGTTTCGCAGATGTGGACGGTCGCGACCTACGTGATCGGCCAGAAAGTCAAAGGCCGCAAGCGCTACCCGCTGGTGCTCATGCTGGAGCCGCTGTTCCGCTGCAACCTCGCCTGCGCCGGGTGCGGCAAGATCCAGTACCCCGCCCACATCCTCAAGAAACAGCTCACCCCCGAGCAATGCTTCAAGGCCGTCGACGAGTGCGGTGCGCCGATGGTCAGCATCCCCGGCGGAGAGCCGCTCCTCCATCCGCAGATCAAGGAAATCGTCGAAGGCCTGGTCGCCCGCAAGAAATACATCTATCTCTGCACCAACGCCCTGCTGCTCAAGGAAAAGATCGACCTGTTCACGCCCAGCAAGTACCTCACCTTCAGCGTGCACATGGACGGGCAGCGCGATCACCATGATTTCGCGGTCTGCCGCGAGGGAACTTACGACGTGGCGACCGAGGCGATCCGCGAGGCGGTCAAACGCGGCTTCCGCGTCACCACCAACACCACCCTCTTTGACGGCGCCGACGCCAAAAGCGTTCGCGCTTTCTTCGATGAGATGATGGAACTCGGCGTCGAAGGAATGATGCTCTCGCCGGGCTACACGTACGACAAAGCCCCGGACCAGCACCATTTTCTCGGCCGGGCCAAGACGCGAAGGCTGTTCCACAAGATCCTCTCGAATCGCAAGAAGACCTGGCAGTTCAATCTGAGCCCCCTGTTCCTGGAGTTTCTGATGGGCAAGCGGCAATACCGCTGCACGCCGTGGGGAATGCCGACCTACAACGTTTTCGGCTGGCAGAAGCCCTGCTACCTGCTCCAGGACGGCTACGCCGATTCATTCTCCGAGCTGATTGATACGACCGAGTGGGAGCGCTACGGCACCGAAAGCGGCAATGCCCGCTGTGCCAACTGCATGGTCCACAGCGGCTACGAAGCCAGCGCGGTAAACCATACCTTCTCGCTGAAAGGCATTTTCGCCGCCGCGAGGGCCGCTCTCTTCGGCGGAGCCTATGGCGACCCCGAGGCGCTGGAAGCGTTGGAGGAAAAAAGCGCGCCGGCTCATTCGGTCGTTCAACTGACAGTCGGGGGCGGAACCGGGACCGCAGAGCGCGAATCGGTTCGCGCCTGAGCGCAAGGGACTCCATGGACCACCCGCCGGCCAGCCCGTTGCGGCTTTTTCTCGACCTGATCGACGCGGCGTTGCTCGTCGCCTGCGGGTGGTTGATCTGGAACTCGATCGAGCATCCCGGCCCGGCGGGCCACCGCGTGATTTTCATCGCCATTTACGCCGCCTTCGCGGTGTTCTTCGCCGCCCGGCTTTGGCGCCATCGCGTCGCCGGACGCCGACGCCCGTAGCTCTTTGAAATGTTCCCCTGTGTGCCGGAGATCAGCGCCGGAAATGTAACAAAATGTAACGATTTGCAACCTTCTGCCTGGTCGCTTCATCGACCATCGCTTTCCGCGAGTTTTTTGAAGACGGAGCTCATTTATGCCCCAGGAAACCAAATCCATGCCGGCCAATCCCGAGGACCTGGAAGTCGCCCCCGGCGTCGTCCACGAGAACCTCGAAGGCTGGATCCCTCCGCTAGCTTCCGACGACGAAATCCGCGCCGCACTCGAGAAAGCCTTCGACTACCGCGGCGACATCACCATCACCCGCAAAGACGGCGCGACGCTCGAAGGCTACATCTTCGACCGCTTCAGCAGGGGCGCAACGCTGGCCGACTGCTACGTTCGCCTCTTCCCCAAGGGCAGCGACGAAAAGCTCCGCCTCAGCTACGGCGACGTGGACCGACTCGAATTCACCGGCAAGGACACCGCCGCCGGCAAAAGCTTCGAAACCTGGGTGAAGAAGTACAACGAAAAGAAAAAGGCCGGGGAAAAGAACATCGGCATCGAGCCGGAAAAGCTGGATTGACTGCTGTTGTGATACGGGTTTTCAACCCGTGCCGAATACCTTTCACCGACCGATTGCGCGGATCAACGGGGCAATGATTCCGGAGGGCCGCCAGCACGGGTTAAAAACCGGTTAAAAACCCGTGTCACGGGGGCTACAATCTTCTCGCCATGAAAAAAGTCGCTTTCGGCAAAACGGGATTCGAGGTTTCGCGGCTGGGGTTCGGCGGGGCGCCGATGGGGTTTCTCAAGATCGATCAGGAGCGCATCGCCAAGATCCTCAACCTGCTGCTCGATTCGGGCGTCAATGTTCTGGACACGGCGGCGATGTACCCGGGGTCGGAACAATCCATTGGCGACCATGTTTCTCGCCGCCGGGGAGAGTACGTTCTGGTTTCCAAGTGCGGGCAGGCGTTCGAGGACCTGCCGGGGGCGGCGTGGTCGGCGCCGCTCATCTGGGCCACCGTCGATCGCGCACTGCGGCGGCTCAAGACCGATCATCTGGACGTGATGCTCCTGCATTCCTGCGATTTGGCAACGCTGAAAAAGGGCGAGGCGCTGGGCGGGCTGATCAAGGCGCGCGAGGCCGGGAAGATCCGCTTTGCCGGTTACAGCGGGGACAACGAAGCCGCTGCTTACGCCGCCACGCTGCCCGACGTCGCGGTGATCGAGACATCGGTCAACATCGCCGATCAGAACAATCTCGATGCGGTCGTTTCCGTGGCCCGCACGAACGACATCGGCGTCATCGCCAAGCGGCCGATCGCCAACGCGGCATGGAAAGACCCGTCGCAGCAGCCCGGGATGTACGCCAATTACGCCGGTGAATATCACCGCCGGCTCAAGGAAATGAAACTGAACCCGGCGGAGTTGGGCTTCAACGGCGCTCCCGAGCAGTTCTGGCCCGAGCTTGCGCTCCGCTTCACGCTGAGCTTCCCCGGTGTTCACACCGCGATTATCGGCACCACCGATCCCGAGAACGCACGGGCGAATATCGCTACCGTCGAGAAAGGCCCGCTGCCGGGACACGTGATCGATCAAATCTGCGCCGCGTTCGGCCATTGCGATCCACGGCGACAGTGGACCGGGCAGCAATGAGCCTGTTTGACCCCTCTTCTGATCGCCGATAATATTCGCGCCAGCGCCGCCGGAGAGGTGGCCGAGTGGCTGAAGGCGACGGTTTGCTAAACCGTTTTAGGGAGTCAAATCCTTAACCCGGGTTCGAATCCCGGCCTCTCCGCTTCGTTGTGATTTTGGTCGGATTCACCGACTACCGCCGCGCCGACAATTGTCGGCGCGGGTGTGTGTTGGGCAAAACGTCCTGAATCTACAACGAGTTGCCACGCATTGCGTGGAACAAAGCGGAGCGCTTTTTCGGTGAGAATTGGGTTCGAACCGACCTTTTTGAAGAAATCGCGTTTTTCCTCGTCGCTTCCTTCGGAAGCGAGTTTTTTGGCCTGTTTCAGGTCAAAAATGAATCGGATGGCCGGTTCGAACCGTGTTGCACGGTTCTTGCCGATAACGGCGAGCTTCTCCTTCAATTGCTGCTTCTCCGTGAGAAGCTGATTCTTCTTCTCCTTGTATTCCTCTGAGCCGAAAAGCTGGTCCAAGTAGCCGACCATGAGGCGGTCGATTTTCCCGTCGATGGCTTCGATCTGTTTTTGGATTGACCACTCAAGCTCTGCGGCCTCGGCTGTGTCATCTGCTTTCTCGCCCTCAAGCTCGGCAATCATCCAATCCGACCAGTCGTCGGGAATGGCGGCAGAGGCAAGTACGCCTGTAATCTGCTCGGCGATTCTCTCTTCTCTGACGTAGGGCTGCGAGCAATCCTTTTTCACCCGCTTCGTGCAGCGAAGATAATTGTGCCCTTTCTGCGTCTCGGTGGTGATGAAGCAGCCGCACTCGCCGCAGCGAAAGAGGCCGCGGTAGAGATATGACTTGAAGATGTCGTGGACCTTCGGTTGGCTTTTGCGAGCCAACACCTGCTGACACTCGTCGTACAGCGATTTTGAGATGAGCGGCTCGTGCTTGCCTTCGTAGTGCTCGCCGCCGTAGCAGATGATGCCGTAATAGATCGGGTTCTGGAGAAGGCGATGATATTGCACTCGTGAGAGCGGGTTGCCCTTGTGCTTCGTCCCGGCAGCGTTCGTCAACCCGAGCGTCCCCATCGCTTCGGACAGCCGATCAATCGTGTAGCTGCCGGTGGCGTAGAGCTCGAACGCTTTGCGGACGAGCGGTCCCCGTTCCAGATCGGAGACAATGCCGCGTGTAGTCTTGTCGTTGAGGTAGCCGACCGGTGCGACCATCGGCCAGATACCGTTTTTCACTTTCTGCCGTTGGCCGCGTCGGATGTTTTCGGACAGATTGTCCACGTAATACTTCGACATGCCGAAGAGCATGGCGAGCATCAGTTTCCCCTGGGAGTTGTTCTTGAAGTCGAATGTGGGGAATCGCACATCCGCCAGCGTGCCGAAATCGAGGAGGTCAATGATCCGTCCGCCGTCGCTCATGTTGCGGGCAAGGCGGTCGGGGTGCCACGCGATGATGCCGGAGGCTTCACCGGCTTCGATGCGTTTCACCATGTCATTGAAGACGGGCCGGCCCGGACGCTTCGCACTCTGCTTTTCCAACAACACGTCAACCACGTCGAGCTTCTGCTTGGCGGCAAGCTCGCGGGCCTCGGCGAGTTGGTCTTCGATGCTCCGGATTTGGCGGTCTTTGTCGTCGGTCGATTTGCGACAATAGATGAAGAATTTAGCGGGGTTCATCATGGAATTATACTCCATATACCCTAAAGATAACATCTCAAATATGGATGATTTATGGAATCCGAGAACAGGCCGACGACGATATCGAGTTCGCCCACCATGTTTCGACCTGATTTCGATTGATTGGGTAAATTTGACTTCCATAAACTCTCCATATATCCTTATGGCATGTCATCTACTCAAGAGGTTGCGATGGAAAAGACGAATCAGGCGGTCGAAACGGTACCGAAACTCATGGATTTATTGATCGGCCTAACCCCGGAAGAGCGCGGGCGGGCAATCAAAGCTGCACTGGTCTTACTAGGCGATACGGGGACCATTCACGAAAACGTGGGAACCGGTCGGCCGCAAGATGTCGGCTCTACAGGTGGAGAAGGAATCTGCGGTAAAGCTGCGAGCTGGATGAAGAAGGAAGGGATTACTCGCGACCAGCTCGACCATGTCTTTCTTATTGAGCCTGAGGGAGCCGAAGTAATTGGGAAGATGCCTGGGAATAGCAAACGCCAGCAAACGGTCGAGGCGTATGTTTTGTGCGGCCTTCGAGCATTTCTGAAGGACGGGAGCTTCGGCTTTACGGATAAAGAGGCGCGGGAACTTTGTAAGAAAGTGGGCTGTTATGACAGCCCAAATCATTACAACTATAAGAAGGGATTCGGGAACTACATCAGTGGCAATCAGCAATCGGGCTGGAAGCTGACGAACCCCGGCCTGAGCCACGCTGCCACGATCGTCAAATCCGTCGCTCCCGCTTCTGAGAATAATCAATGATCGATTCTACAACCTTGCTGTCGGATTTACCGTCCGGCCTTCGCGATCCATTGATCGAAGCATATCGTGAGATCGCGACCAATTATGCGGAACATCGATGGGAGCCCTCCGAGTTAAATGGTGGAAAGCTCTGCGAAATCGTCTATACAATTTTGGATGGTGCAACGTCTGGCTCATTCGCAACATCGCCCGCGAAGCCGGCAAGGATGGTAGAAGCCTGTAGGGCAATTGAGCAACGGCCAACCGATCCAGGCAGAGTGGGCGATCGCAGTTTAAGAATTCTCCTTCCACGGCTGCTGCCGTACTTGTACGAGATTCGAAACAATCGAGGGGTGGGACATGTCGGGGGAGACGTGAACCCAAACCCCGGAGACGCTGCGGTTGTGTTCGCGTGTGCGAGCTGGATTTTGGCGGAACTGGTCAGGATTTATCATGGCGTCAGTTTGGAGGACGCTCAAGAAACGATCGAAGCGTTGGTCGAGCGGAAACATCCTATTGTATGGGATGGTGGAAGTGTTAAACGTGTTCTCGATCCCGAACTAGATAGCGCAGATCAAGTGTTACTTCTATTATACTCGACTGCTGGGTGGATTCCTGACAAACAACTTAGAGCATCAGTTGAGTACGAAAACCTGACGAATTTTCGCAAGCGAGTCTTGGGGCCACTTCACAAAAATCGGGATATAGAATTTGACCGTGAACTTGAACGCGTCAGGTTAACTCCGCGTGGAGCCAAACGCGTAGAAGAATTGCTTCTTCCTAAATACAACTGACGCCAGTAACTCTTCTCTATTATTGTTAACTGTTCGGTTGAGTGTTTTGTAGTTGTAGATTCAGGACGTTTTGCCCAACACACACCCGCGCCGACAATTGTCGGCGCGGCGGTAGTCGGTGAATCCGACCAAAATCACAACGAAGCGGAGAGCATGATATCTCGTTCGACCCGTGAAAGCCTGCTCGCAGCGATTGTGAAATATTTCAAGGACAATCCAGTATCAAATTGACGGGTTCGGGGTATCCCCACACCCTTCCCCGCTCAGGGGAACCCTCGCTGCGTCG
>DATHPP010000041.1:0-12861 GCA_035483795.1 Tepidisphaeraceae bacterium
GGGAACTCGGATCGAAGACAGGAAACCTTCACCACCGCTTCACAATTTGCGGCAGCAGGTCGAATCATTAAGCTGATTCGACGCCGTAATGGTAGTAAGCAAGCGTCGGCACGGGCAACCCTATTCTTCGCAAATCTCCTCTGGCTGCCCTCGATTTAGCGCAAAGACCTGCTCGCGACCTCACGCCTATTGGGACGATCGAGCCGCCGCGGGTGGGCCACAATCCACACGGGCGATTTTTGGGTATCATGTCAGGCGCGAAAGAGCAACCGCGGAGGCCGCGGAGGATTGTGGATGAGGGACATCAAGCTGGAACCCTCCGCGTCCCTCCGCGGTAGGGCGATTGATCCGAATGAGAGTCACACCCAGATTTCGTATACGATTCTGCCGGCGGCAACCATGGCCGAGAAAATCATACGGGACCCGGTGCACGACGTGATTGCCTTGCGGCTGGAGCGGCCGGTCGAGGCGCTGCTGTTCCGGCTGATCAACGCCGCGGAGTTCCAGCGGCTCCGGCGCGTCCGCCAACTCGGCTTTGCCGGCCTCGCCTACCCCGGGGCCGATCACTCCCGCTACAGCCACAGCCTGGGCGTCATGGAAACCGGCCGCAAGATGATCGAGCAATTGCGGCGGTCTTTTGCCATTGACGAGCAGGAGGAAACAATCTGCCTCTGTGCCTGTCTTCTGCACGACCTGGGGCACGGCCCGTTCAGCCACGTCTTCGAGCGGGTCAGCGGATTCGATCACGAAGAATTGACGCGGGGCATTGTCGAGGATTCCAGCAGCCAGGTGCATCAGGTGCTGGCGGCACATGAAGCGGGCTTGCCGGCGCGGGTGGCCGCGTTCATGGCCGGAACGGGTTTGCGGACCTTTTTGTGCGATATTCTTTCAAGCCAGCTCGACGCCGACCGGCTCGACTACCTGCTGCGCGACAATCTGATGACCGGCAGCCGGTACGGCGATTACGACCTCACCTGGCTCCTGCACGCGCTGACCATCGACGAAGGCTCCGGACGATTGGCGGTCACGTGGAAGGGCGTCAGCGCCGTCGAGGCGTATCTCCAGTCGCGGTTTCATATGTACCGCAACGTCTACTTTCACAAGGTGGTCCGCAGCGCCGAGGGGATGGTGAAGCTGGCGCTCCAGCGGGCCCGGCGGCTGGCGGTGCAGGAGCGCCTGCCCTGGCCGCGGCGCGACGATGTGGTCTACAAATCCCTGCTGGGCCAGCGGCTTTCGACCGCGGAATTCACCGACCTCGACGACGTCTCGATGCTGCACTGTTTCAAGCTCTGGACGACGGCCGACGATGCGCCGCTGGCAGCGCTGTGCAACGGCCTGCTCTATCGCAAACTCTTCAAAACCATCGACCTCACGCCGGTTGAGGCGGGGGACGTTGGCGGCTTTGTTGCAGCGGCTGAAGCGGCGGTCGCAAAGGCCGGGGGCGATCCCGCCTACGACCTGTTTTACGATGAGCCCAAGGACACGCAGTATCAAACCGATTATCCGGGCCACGACGGCGCCGCCGGCGATATTCTGGTCCGCACCGCCGACGGCGGGCAGACTACCTTCGCGGCGCTTTCGCCCCTGATGCAGGCGTTGGGGCGGCAGCTCATGTTTCGCCGCCTGCACGTGAACGCCGCCTATGCTTCGGTGGTTCTCCAGACGCTCGGCCGGCCGCCAAGGGCGGTCGAGTTGCATAAGAAGGGCGCCCTTTGAATTCGATCACGCAAATCAAAACGGTTGTGGCCGGCGGCTCCGAAGGGCAGACGACGGCGATGATGATCGCCGTTAACATCGACGACGCCGCGACCGCCGAGGACTTCGTGTCGCAGGTCGCCGAGCAATTCAAGTTGCATCGCAAAATGGCCCCGCCCAGCACGTCGATGCTGCTGATCACGCTGACCGGCGGGCTCGCGGCCGAGCGCTTCGCCGCTCGCTGGAAGGAACTGGCCACCCGCGACGACGCCATGCGCTCCTGCATGTCGCAGATGCGCGTGGCCGACGTCGCGCAAAACAGCGCTAACGGTCGCCAGGTCTCTAACGCCTCGCTGCTCGCCCCCGGAACGGGCAGGAAGCCGTGGTGGAAATTCTGGTGATGAGCTGTGAATGCATGCCTGGTCCGAACGCTGGCGTGGTGTAGGAAAGCCACGTTTCATGGCGCGGACAACTCCGGTCTTACAGACAAGCGCTTCGGCGAGGCGTGTTGGTTTTCCCACACCAAGGCTGGCGCCAGTTGAACGACATGACCGGCGCACGGGTTAGAAACCCGTGCCACGCAAAAACTGCCCGCGTCGCTCGAAAACCGGTCGGTTTGAGCGGGTTTATGGCGGCGCCCGCCAGCTTGTGTTGGACACAGATAAATGCAGTTGCGAGTGGTCTTTCTGCAATTATTTGTGTCCATCTGCGTTCATCTGTGGCGTTAGTTTTGATCCGCTCGATCGGCGAGGATGAACGCGAGCAAATCTTTGAGCTCGTCGGGCGTTCTCACCAGGCCCTGGGGCATGGGCGAGCGGTCTTCCTGCTTGCGGGCGTCGATGTCGGATTTGTTGAGGGTCTTGAGGGTCGTGTCCTGAAGGCGCATGTCGAGCTTGTCGGCGGTCTCGCTGACGACCAGGCCGCCGAAGAGGTCGCCGTTCTTGAGTCGAATCACGGTGAAGCGGAAGAGCGGTGAAACCACCTTGCTGGGCAGCAGGATGGATTCGACGACGTAGGGGACGGTGAAACGTTTGCCGGCCCCGGCGAGGCTCGGCCCGCCGCCACCGGGCGCGTCGTTGGTGATCGCGTGGCATTTGCTGCAACCCAGCGAGTCGAATAGCTGGCGGCCGTGGGCGGCGTTTCCGGTCTGCCACTGTTTGTCCCAATCGACCTTGGCGAATTCGGGCGGGACCTCGGTGGATTCGGTCGAGTTTTTCGCCTGCGCCAGGCGCTCGGCCAGACGCTGGCTGTCGAGCTGATCGGGAAGATCGATGTTGACCGGCTGTCCCGCTTCATATGCGATCCCAAGGATCGCGTGGGCGCTGGTGTGGACGCGGATGAGAAAATCATTGCTGCCGGCCTGGAGCGTCAGCGGAATGCGGTCCTCGTTTTCCTTGAAGGGCCGCCCGGCCCAGTTGTCCCAGACGATCCGCCCGTCCTGCCAGATGCGGACCTGCTGCTGCGAGCCGATCCACAGGACCATCGGCTGGGTGCGCGCCGTTTCCATGCGGAAATAGGCGTAGTCGGAGCTATCAGAGTTGCGGGCGAGCAGGGCGTCGAAGTCGAAGTAGCCGTTCTTGCCGGCGACGCGCTTCCAGGTAAGTGAGCTTCGCGCGGTCGGATAGCTGCCGGCCAGGTTGATCGGCCCTTCTTCGGGCGGGTGAACGAGATTGAAGCCGCGTCGCTGGTCGGGGAACGGCCCGATCGCCCAAAACTCGCTGACCGCTTGCTTGGGCCCCAGCGATTTGGGCTCGAACTCGTGGAACACTTGCGCGATTCGCGGCCCCACGCGCGGATCGTTCAGCAGGTTGAGATAAAACGCCGCTTCATAGCGAATCTGCGTGTCGGGGTCGGCGAGGCGCGACTGGAGCATGGAGAAAAGCTGGTCGTGCTCTGCGGTGTGCTTCAGATCCTTCCACCATTGCGCGACGGTGAAATTTCCGACGCCGCCGAGCTTTCGAAGATCGACTTTGGGGCTGTCGAGGAAGTTGGCGATGACGTAGCTGCCCGCCTGGGCCCTGGCGTCCAGCGGAGCGCCTTGCGGCAGCGGGCCGGTGGCCGGGGGGATGGTTAAACGCGACCCTGCCGCCAGGACGCCGGCAAGGCGAGTCAAGGTGTCGGGTGAATCGAGCAGAGTTTGGATCTGTGAGAGCGGTGCTTTCTCGGCGATCAGCAGCGTCGCCGCCTGGCGAAGATAGGTGTCGGTGCTGCGGGCGGGGCCGTCGATAATCGCTTGGGGGACGGGACCGCTGCGGTCGAACAATGCGAGCACGCCGGCGAGCTGGATTGAGGGGTCCTTGTCGCCACAGGCTTCGAGAAATACATCATCGCTCGATTTCGAGGGGGCGAGGTTTGTCAGGGCACGAAGGGCCTGGAGTCGGGTTGCGGGATCGGGTTGCCGGGCGAGGGCGAGTACCGATTCGGTTTCTCCGCGCGCGGCCATGATCCACGGCTCGCTGCCGGGGCCGGCTACTTCGCGTCGAAGGATGTCCTCATGAGCGGCATGGGCGCGCGACCAATCCGGCGACGTCAGCTCGGAAGAAAGTTGTTCGTCTTGAAGCTTCGTGATGTCGTAGCCGGCAACTGCTGGCGCCTTGTCCGCCCGCTCGATGACCAGCACATCGCTGCGATAGGTCGGCGAAGTATCGTTGGCGGGCATGTAGCAGACGGTGAGGAAGATTCTTCCGCCGCTGCCGACGGCGACGCCGACCGGACGGGCGTCGCCCTTGCACAACAGCAGGTCGTGCTCCTCGGCCTTGAAGCTGGCGCCGCGGGACTCGATGGGATAGTAGACGAGCTTGTGCTCGCCCCAGCGATCGACGATCAGGCTGTGACGGTATTTCTCGGGAAGATACGAGTCCTCGTAATCCACCTCGCCGACTGGGACAGACCGGCCAAGGTGATCGTTCATCGTTTCCAGCAGATCGGGGCGGTGGGGCTGTTTGCTGGGCATCCAGCCGCGAGGCCAGGAGAAATAGGCGTGCGGCGTGACGTGGATCAGGCGGCCGGGCACGTAGTCGGCGGGGAGCTGCTCGTGGTCGTTGTCGTTGGTGAACAGGTTCCAGTGGCTGTCGAAGGTGAGGCCGATGGGGTTGCGGAGTCCGCGGGCGACGACTTTAAAGCCGGTGCCGTCGGGATGGATGCGGAAGACTCCGCCAACGCCGTTGTACTCGATTTTTTCGCCGCCGCTGGAGAACCAGGTCCAGTGGCCCCAGTGGTCGGGGCGGTCGTGGAAATCGCCATAGTTCCAGAGCGGGTCGCCGCAGGTGAAGTAGAGATCGCCTTCGGGGCCGAAGTCCATGTTGTGAAAACATTGGTGGATGTGGCCCAGGGGAATGCCCCACACGAACCGCATGGGTTTCAAATTCTCCCGCTGGGTCACGCCGTTGGGGATCAGGTAAATCGCGCTGACAGTACTGACGTAGAGGTCGTTGCCTCTGATGGCGATGTCATAGATCCAGGTATGGTTGGGGAAACGGAGCACGAGCTGGCGATTGTGGAAGCCGCCTTTGCCGTCGGGCTCGTAGACGAACAATCCTTCGCGACCGCCGACGAACAGACGCCCGGCGGGGTCGAGACGGATTCCCAGGAACGATTCCTTTTCGTCGGAATCGACCCGCGCGAGTTTGAGCTGCGGGTCGGTCAGCCGGTAGGTCGCGTCCTGCGCCAAAGCACTGCGCCAGCCCGTGACCAGTAACAGGCAGAACAGAATCCAGATCGGTCGGCCCAATTTTCACCTCCGGTAGGGTTTGGATGATACCGACTGGCGATTGTGCTTCCCAAACGCCGTTCGCGAAAAACATGGAGAAGAATGCGTGCGGCCATTTCCCCGGCGGCAGAAAAGATGGTAAAAGATTGCGTCCTGGTGTGATCGCCAATTCAAAATCGGTGCAGGAGAACCGCTTGAGGGAGCGAGGCGCGATGCTGCGGGGTTATGCGGTCTGCTTCGGCACGGTGGCCGGGGCGACCCTGGTGGCGGCGTTCTTTTCGCACGTCGCGGGGCGGCCGAGCCACGTTTTTGCCCCGTTCTTTCTAGCAGTACTGGTGACGGCGCTGTACGGCGGTCGCGAGGCGGGGCTGGTCTCGGTGGGGTTGTCGGTCCTGTCGGGAGTGCTCCTGCTCAAATCCGTCGTGCCCGAGGGCGTGCTGCATATCGACGACGCGCTGGCGCTGTGCCTTTTTGCCGTCGTGGGGGTTTCCTTCGTGTTCATTTGCCAGCGGATGCGCAGCGCACTGGATGCGGCCAAGGAAGCGGGGCGATCCGCCCGCGAAAGTGAACAGCGAATGCGGCTGGTGGCCGACGGACTGCCGGCGCTGATCGCGTACATCGACAAAGACCGCCGCTATCGCTTCGTCAGCCAGACCTACGAACGGTGGTTTGGAATCAAGCGGGAGCAGATGCTGGGGCGCCGCCACGACGAGATGGCGCCGAACAAGGATGCCTACGACCAACAGGTGCGATCGCAGGTCGATTCGGCGCTGGCGGGGAAGGTGGTGACTTTTCAGGCCCGGCTTCCCTACCCGGACGGGGTCACGCGCGACGTCGAGGCGATCTATTGCCCCGACGTGGGGAGCGACGGACAGGTGAACGGTTTTGCGAGCCTGGTGCTGGATGTGAGCGGGCCGCGGCGGGTGGAGGAGAAGCTGCGGTTTCTGGCCGAGGCGGGCCGCGTGCTGGCTTCGTCGCTCGATTATGAGGTGACGCTGGGGAGCCTGGCGAAGCTGGCGGTGCCGGTGCTGGGGGACTGGTGCATCGTCGACATCGCCGACGACGCCGGGCAACTCCGCCGGGTCGCGGTGACCCATTGCGATCCCGACAAGCAGCCCTTTGCCGATGAGCTGCGCCAGCACTACCCGGCCCGTGCGCATGCGAACCAAGGCGCTTTGCACGTCTACCAGACCGGGCAGTCGGAAATGTATCGGCAGGTGGATGACAACGAGGTGCGCCAGTCGTGCGTGGACGAAGCCAATTTTCGTCTGCTCAAGGCGCTGGGGATTGGCTCGGCGATGGTGGTGCCGCTGTCGGCGCGGGGAAGCACGGTGGGGGCGATCTCGTTCGTGTCGGGCACGCGCGAGCTGACGACGGAAGACCTGGAGACGGCGCAGGAGCTGGCGGCGCGGGCGGCGCTGTCGGTCGAAAACGCGCAGCTTTACCACGCCGTCCGCGAGAGCGAGGAACGCTTCCGGATCGTTCAGGAGCTTTCCCCCAGCGGGTTCGCCATCATGCGCGCGGTTCGTTCGACGCTGGACCGGGCGATCGTCGATTTTCTGGTCGAGTACATCAACCCGGCGGGCGTGCGGATGGGCAAGTATGGGCTCCAGAACAACGTCGTCGGAAAGGCGCTGAGCGAGGTGTCGCCGGGCTCGATGAAGGAGCCGAGGCTGTTTCCGATGTATTGCCGGGCGGTGGAAACGGGCCGGCCGGAGCAGATCGAGCTGCGGTTCGAGTCGGAGCGGGCGGTCGGCTGGTTTCACGTGCAGAGCGTCCCGATGGGCGGGGAGCGTCTGGCGGTTTCCTACTCCGACGTCACTTCGCAGCGCGAGCTGCTGACGCGTGAGCGGACGGCGCGCAGCGAGGCCGAGCGGGCCAGCCGGCTCAAGGACGAGTTTCTGGCGACGCTGTCGCACGAGCTTCGCACGCCGCTCAACGCGATCCTGGGCTGGGCTCAGTTGCTGCACCCGGGGAACTCCGACCGCGAGGACCTCCAGATCGGCATCGCGACGATCGAGCGCAACGCGCGGGTGCAGAAGCAGATCATCGAAGACCTGCTGGACATGAGCCGGATCATCGCCGGCAAGATTCGCATCGAGGTGCAGCGGGTGGATCCGGTGATGATCGTGGATGCGGCGATCGAGTCGGTGCGACCGGCGGCGGAGGCGAAAAACATTCGCTTCGCCAAGGCGCTGGACCCGACCGCCGGGCAGGTCAACGCCGACGGCGGCCGACTTCAGCAGATCGTCTGGAACCTGCTGACCAACGCCATCAAGTTCACCCCGCGGGGCGGAGAAGTGCGAGTGTCGCTGGGCCGCGCGGACGATCAGTTGCGGATCGCGGTGAGCGACGACGGGCAGGGGATCAAGCCGGAATTCCTGCCGCACATCTTCGAGCGGTTCCGTCAGCAGGATGCGTCGACGACTCGGAAGCACGGCGGGCTTGGGCTGGGGTTGTCGATCGTCAAGCAGCTCGTCGAGCTGCACGGGGGCACGGTTCATGCCGAGAGCGACGGCGAGGGCCGGGGGGCGCGTTTTGTGGTCGATCTTCCACTGGCCGATGTCCCGCCGGAGACTGCCAGTCGGATGCGATCGACGGACCGCGAGGACGGAAGCAACGAGCCGGTCTCCCTGGCGGGATTAAAGCTGCTGGTGGTCGACGACGAACCCGACGCCCGCGAGCTGGTGGGCCGAATCCTCAAGGAGTGCGGTGCGGAGGTGCTCAGCGCCTGCTCGGCGGACGAGGCCATGCAGTTGCTCCGGCAGCACCGCCCGGACGTGATTCTCAGCGATATCGGGATGCCGGAGCGCGACGGGTATGATCTGATCCAGGAGATCCGGTCATTGCCCTACGAGCGAGGCGGCCGCACGCCCGCGATCGCGCTGACGGCGCTGGCCCGTTCCGAGGACCGCATCCGCGCCCTGCGGGCGGGATATCAGATCCACATCAGCAAGCCGGTTGAACGCCGCGAGCTGATCGCCACGGTGGCCAGCTTCGCCGGCTTTTCCGCCCGCGAAGCCAAATCCGGCGAACAGGCGCTGACGGAGAGTTGATTCACAATCCCGCCTTCGAGGAGGACCATGCGCGACACACATTTGACGCGGCGGCAGGTGATGAGAATCGGCGCGGGGGCGGTGGCCGGAGCGGCGCTGTCGGCGCGGGCCGCAGGCGACGACCAACCCAAGCGGCGGCCTTACAAAAAGGCCGTCATGTGGGACATGATCAAGGCCGGCAAAACGGTCCGGGAGAAATTCGAGGTCATCAAGGAAGCCGGGTTCGACGGCGTTGAAATGAACTCGCCCGGCGGGCCGCCCAACGACGACATCAAACGTGCCTGCGAAGATACCGGCATCCTCATCGAAGGAATGGTCGATTCGTTCCACTGGAGGATGACCCTGGGCGATCCCGATCCCAAAATCCGCGGGGTCGGCGTCAAGGCCCTGGAAACTGCTCTCCGCGATTGCAAGGAACTCGGCGGCACCAGCGTGCTGCTCGTACCCGGCGTCGTCAACGCGCGAATCTCTTACGACCAGTGCTATCAGCGTTCGCAGGAAGAAATCCGCAAGGCCATCCCGCTCGCGCAAGAGTTGGGAGTGAAGATCGCGGTCGAGGATGTCTGGAACGATTTCCTGCTTTCCCCGCTCGAAGCCGCGAAGTTCATCGACGAATTCGACAACCCCGCCGCCATCGGCTGGCACATGGACATCGGCAACGTGATGGCCTACGGCTATCCCGAGCAGTGGATCCGCATCCTCGGCAAGCGCATCGTGAAGCTGCACGTCAAGGAATTCAGCCGCGAGAAGATGAACAAGGAAGGCCGCTCAAAAGGGTTCGACGTGAAACTCGGCGATGGCGACATCAACTGGAGAGCCGTCATGCACGCCCTGGATGACATTGGCTATCACACCTGGATGTGCGCCGAAGTCCCCGGCGGCGGCGTGCCCGAACTCGAGGACATCGCCCGCAGGATGGATCGCATTCTCGCATTGTAGCTTGTGATTCCCTCCCCCGGCGTACCGGGGGAGGGAGTAGGGCAGATTCACACCGTCAGCTTTGCGCCGCGGCGGTGAGCTCTCTGGGCCAGAGGTCGACCTGGGTGGCGTCGGGGATTTCCTTTTCGGAGCGGGCGCCCAGCTCGCCGATCTTGCGGGCGCTGACCAGCAGGCGGGATTCGAGCGAGGCGACCGATTCGTTGTATGTCTCGACGACCGCGCCGATGCTTGAACCCAGGCGCTGGAAATGGCCGGCGAAGATGGCGACGCGGTCGTAGAGGTCCTTGCCGTGCTTGCGAATTTCTTCAACGTTGCGGCTGATGTCTTCCTGGCGCCAGCCGAACTCGATCGCCTTGAGCAGGGCCATCAGCGTCGTGGGCGTGGCGACAATAACGCTGTTGCTCAAACAATCTTCCACGAGCGTCCCATCCTGCTCGACGGCGGCGTAGAGGAACGCCTCGCCGGGCAGGAACATCACCACGTATTCGGGCGAGCGCTTGAATTGGGCCCAATAGTTCTTGGCGGCCAGCTCGCGGGCGCGGGCGCGGACCTGCTGGCTGTGGCGCTGCAAGCACAGCCGCCGCGTGTCTTCATCGGGCGCGGCGGAAGCGTCGAGAAACGCGTCCAGCGCCGCCTTGCAGTCGATGACGATTGACCGCTCGCCGGGCAGGTGGACGACCATGTCGGGACGGAGCCGGCCGTCTTCCGAATCGACCGTGGTTTGCTCGGTGAAATCGCAGCGATTGCTCATGCCGGCCAGTTCGACCAGCCTTCGCAGCGTGATCTCGCCCCATTGCCCGCGAGTCTGTGGGCGGCGAAGGGCGCTGACCAGTTGCGAAGTCTGCGTGTTCAGCGTCCGTTGGATTTCCGTCAGCGAGCCCAGTTGCTCGCGGAGCATGCTGTAGGATTCAACGCGAGATTTTTCGATGTCGGCCAGGCGCGATTGATACTGACTCAGGATTTGCTGTAGCGGGGCGAGCAGCGTCTCGATCTGGGTTTTGCGCTGATCGAGCGAGCCGGCGGCTTCGACCGACAACGCCGTGAACCGCTCGCGGGCGAGCTGGAGAAACGCCTCGTTGTTTTTAGCCAGCGCGTCGGCTGACAGGCTGGCAAAAGCCTCGCGCAATTTCACCTGGGCGTCACGAAGCAGCTCGCGCTGGCCGGCCAGGTTTTGCTGTGTTGCCGTAAGCTGTGTGCCCAATTCCGTTGCATTCCGCCTCTCATCGGCGAGTTGTTGGTGCAGTCTTTCCGTTTGTGACTTTTCGGAAGAGAGCTGATTGGACTGATCGGCCGCGCGCTGTTCCGCGAGGGCGGCGGAAGTTTGCAGCATCGAATGCCGCTGCCGCCAGCGCCGATCGCACCACAGGAACGCAATGACAACCCCCAGGATGATCCCAACAACCCCCGCACCGGCGGCAATCGCCACGTCCATGGGCCTCCTTAACTGTGTCCTAACTGCCACTGTAGCCAGCCTGGTCGAGGACGCAAGGATTCATGCACCACCTGACAGGGTTGCAGGAGGCGCAATTGTGACACGGGTTTGCCCTTCGGGTCTGTGCCTGAGGCTCAGCCTCAGGGTCGAAGACAACCCGTGCTGCTGGCGCCCAACGTGAAGGACCGGGCAACGGAGCAGTTATTCCCTCAGAATATCGTCCGCACGGCTTAAAAAGCCGTGTCACAGGGAAGCGATTCATGCACCTGACAGGAGGCGCAATCGTGACACGGGTTTGCAACCCGGGCTGGCGGCGCCCAACGTGAAGGACCGGGCAACGGAGCAGTTATACCCTCAGAATATCATCAGCACGGCTTAAAAAGCCGTGTCACAGGGAAGCGCCGAATATCGCAGTCTCCCTTACGATGTTCACGCATGCAGGAGAACCAGTCCATCGCGGCGGCGTGGGGGCATTTTCACGCCCGACGATTGCCAGAGGCGGAAGCAATCTGCCGGTCGCTGCTGACGCAAAATCCGCGCGATGCGGAGGCGCTTCATCTGCTGGGAGTGATCGCCGGCATGGTGGGCAAACAGGACGCGGCCGAAGGTTTGCTGCGCCAGGCTGCCCAGCTTCGCCCTGAATCGGGCGATATTCTGGCGGCGCTGGGTACGACGCTCTTTCAACGCGACCGGCTCCGCGAGGCCGAGCAGATCTACGACCGCGCGCTCCAACTGAATCCGGACAACTTCATCGCCCGCCACAACATGGCCGTGATCCAGCAGCGCGTGGGGAACTTCCCCGCGTCGGCGGCGCACTTCACGCGGGCCACACAACTCGCGCCGGACCACGCGCTGGCGCGTCTGAATCTGGGCGCGGTGCTTCGCGATCTGGACCGCATCGACGAATCGATCGCGCATCTGGAGCAGGCGTTGCGCATCGATCCGAGCATGGGACACGCCCACATGCAGCTGGCGTGGAACCGGCTTCTCCACGGCGAGTTCGATCGCGGGTGGCAGGAGTACGAGTGGCGCTGGCGATGCCCGGGCGCGAAGTTTCCGCAGTTCGCGCAGCCGCTCTGGGACGGCACGCCGCTGGCGGGGCGGACGATCATGCTCCACGCCGAGCAGGGATTGGGGGATTCGATCCAGTTTGTCCGCTATGCGGCACTGCTGGCCCGGCAGGGCGGGCGGGTGATTGTTTACTGCCCGCAATCTCTGCAAACGCTCCTGGCGACGGCGCCGGGCGTGGCCGAGGCGGTGGGGGACGCACGGAAGCTGGGGGCGTTTGATTGTTGGTGTCCCATGCTGTCGCTGCCGTTGCGGTTTGGCACGAACCTCTTGACGATTCCCCGCGATGTTCCGTATCTGAGCGCGGATTCGGCGCTGGTTGCGAAATGGGCACAGCTGTTGGGCGGCGATCTACCAGGCTTGCGCATCGGATTGTGCTGGGCGGGAAACCGGGCCAACTACAACGACGTCAATCGGTCGATTCCGCTGGAGCTGTTGGCCCCGCTGGGGCGAGTGTCGGGCTCGGTGTTCTACAGCTTGCAAGTGGGCGCAGATGCACCGGCGAAGCCGCCGTTTGCGATGATCGATCGGACGTCGTCAATCCGGGATTTTGCGGATACCGCGGCACTCGTGAGCCAGCTCGATCTGGTGATCAGCGTCGACACCGCCGTCGCGCATCTGGCGGGGGCGCTGGCAAAACCAGTCTGGCTGCTGGTGCCCTTCGCGCCCGATTGGCGCTGGCTGCTGGAGCGGCCCGACAGCCCATGGTATCCGACAATGAGAATCTTCAGGAAACGGCCGATGGAACTGTGGCCGGAGATGATTGAGAAGGTAGCCGGCACACTCCGTTGCGTGCCCGTGACACGGCTTTTCAAGCCGTGCTGACGATGTGCTTGGAGAATTTACCGCCCAAGTCGCAGTTGTTCTGCTTTAGCGCCGCCGGCACGGGTTGCAAACCCGTGTCACGTGTAGCCGGCACACTCCGTTGCGTGCCCGTGACACGGCTTTTCAAGCCGTGCTGA
>DATHPP010000042.1:0-4606 GCA_035483795.1 Tepidisphaeraceae bacterium
TTTGATCTGTACCCGCCCGTTTTGAAAATCGCGTTCGTGGATGCGGGTGTGGGATTCGATGAAGGCCAGCAGCTTGCCGTTGGCCACGTCGGCCTCCAGCGTCACGTCGACCTGTTGTCCCCGTACGTGCTGGTAGACCGCCTCGGCGAGCTTGTCGAGACCCGTTCCGGCACGGCCGCTGATCGGTAGCGCTTCGGAATACAGCGTTCGCCAGAACGGATACGTCGACTCACCCTCGTCGGTGTCGATCTTGTTCAGGAGCAGCAACTCCGGCTTGCCCTTGGCGCCGATTTCATCCAGAACTTCGTGCACGCTGTCGAACTGCTGCTGGGCGTGCGGATGGCCGACGTCGAGCACGTGCAGAAGCAAATCCGCGTGAACCGCTTCTTCCAGCGTCGCCTTGAAACTGGCCACGAGATTGTGCGGCAGATCGCGGACAAAGCCGACCGTATCCGAAAGCATCACCTCGGCGCCGCGTTCGATCCGCCAGGAGCGCGTCTTGGTATCGAGCGTCGCAAAGAGCTTGTCGTCGGCGTAGGTTCCCGCGGCGGTCAGCGTGTTGAACAGCGTGCTCTTGCCGGCGTTGGTGTAGCCGACGATGCAGACCGTGAAGTGCGAGAGGTTCCGCTGCTCGACCATGCGGCTCTTGCGGGCCTGGATCTCGACGATGTCAGCTTTCAAGGCCGAGATTCTCTTGCGGACGATCCGGCGGTCGGTTTCGAGCTGAGTTTCGCCGGGGCCGCGGGTGCCGATGCCCATGGCCTGTCCGCCGCCCGCGATTCGCTCCAGGTGGCCCCACATCCGCGCCAGCCGTGGATAAGTGTATTGCATCTGTGCAAGTTCCACCTGAAGCTTGGCTTCGCGCGTCTGGGCGCGGGTGGCGAAGATGTCGAGGATCAATTCCGATCGGTCCAGCACGCGCACGCCCGCCTCGCCCTGCTTGATCCCCAGCTCCTTGTTGATCATCCGCTCCAACGCCCCGATCTGCCCCGGCGTGAGGTCGTTGTCGAACACGACAAAGTCGGCCTTTTGCTCCAGCGCCAGATGTGCGATCTCCATCACCTTGCCGGTGCCGACGTACGTGCCGGCGTCAGCATGCTGGCGCTTCTGAAGGATCGTTCCGACGATTTTCGCCCCGGCGGTCTTGGCCAGCGACGCCAGCTCCCCCAGCGGGTCGCGCGGATCGGCGGTCGATCTCGGCAGAATGACCCCCACCAACACCGCCCGCTCCTGATGCACCGAAAGTTCCGCGCGCTTTTTTCTGGCCAAAATGCGTTCCTCGCTGCTGCTTTGCCCATTATACGGTATCGGCAGGACACGATTCACCGCAGAGACGCAGAGAAAATACCATTTCGCCACAGATGAACACGGATGGACTCAGATAAGACAAGACCTAATAGAGTAACCCATCGATCTGGTTCTTACTTGTTTTTATCTGTGTTCATCCGTGTTCATCTGTGGCGGTCTTTCTTCTGCGACCTCCGCGCGAACATGCAGATCAGGCGCAGGCGAGGATCCGATGTTCCAGGAACCGGCGTTCCATCGGGCTGCGGGCCAGGGCGAGAGCGGCGTGGAAGTGCTTTCGCGCGGCGCCACATTCACCGGCGCGAAGCTCAAACTCGCCCATCGCGGCATGAAAAAACGGGTAGGAAGCCAGGCGATCGCTATCGGGCAATGCCCGGATTTCCTTGAGCCCACGGTGCGGGCCTTCGAGCTGCCCGATGGCGATCGCGCGATTCAGCGCGACGATTGGCGAAGGGCAGATCGCCATCAGGGTGTTGTAGAGTAAAACGATCTTCCCCCAATCCGTCTGTTTCGCCGAGGGCGCGACGGCATGAACGGACGCGATCGCGGCCTCGACGTGAAACGGCGTCAGCTCGTTGCCGCCGGCCGAAAGGTCCAGAAGCTCCAGTCCCCGCGATACCAGCGAGCGGTCCCAGAGCGCCCGGTCTTGCTCAAAAAACGAGGTCAGGTTTCCCGCGGCGTCCACCCGCGCCGGCAACCTGGCGGCGTTGAGACTCATCAGCGCCGCCAGCGCATAAGTGGTCGGCGTTTTGCCCGCCGGGTGCTCGAGCAGAATATCGACCAATCGAATCGCCTCGCGGCAAAGCTCGCCCCGAACCGCCAGCTCGGGGGAGGCGCCATGATATCCTTCGTTGAACAGCAGATAGAGCGCGCGGTGGACCGCGGGCAATCGCGCGGCGAAATCCGCCGGGGCGCTGACGTCGAACAGCGACTGCGATTTCGCCAGAACTTTCTTGGCCCGCGTGAGGCGCTTCTCGATCGCGGCGTGGCTGCTGACGAAGGCCGCGGCGACTTCGCCGACGCTGAACCCGCACAGAATGTGCAGCATCAGCGCCACCTGCGCCTCCTCCGAGGGCCGCGGGTGGCAGCACGAGAACATCATCCGCAGCAGATCGTCCCTGATCGCATCCGGTGCGAACAGCTCGTCGATCGCCGCGGCGGCGGTCCATTCGCTGTGCAGGATGCGTCCAAGCTCGGGGGCGAAAGTGCGGGCCGTGCGCTCGCGCCGCAGCGCGTCCAGGGCCCGGCGCCTGGCCGTGGCCATCAGCCAGGCGCCGGGATTCTCCGGGATGCCGCGGATGCTCCACACCTCCATCGCACGGCAGAAGGCGTCCTGGACGACGTCTTCCGCCAGCGCGAGGTTGTGGATGCCGAAGATGCGGGCGACGGTAGCGACCATTCGCCCCGACTCGCGCCGGAACAACTGATCGAGGTCCGTCTGGGCTGGATCGCCGGTATCCATTACATGTCCAGCTTCATGACGGGGCGCACCTCGACGTAGCCGCCGCGATCGAGGATGGGGCAGCCATGGGCAAGCTGGGCCGCCTGGGCGACGTCGTTGGCCTTGACCAACGTATACCCGCCGACGACGTCCTTGGCCTCCGCGAAAGGCCCGTCAGTGACGGATTTGCCTGCCCGCACAATCTTACCCGTGCGTTCCAGCGGCTGGCCGCGATCGACGAGATGGCCCTTTTCCGCCAGGTCCTTGAGCCACGCCATCCATTTCTGCGTGACCTGCCGACCCTGTTCGGTGGAAGACGGCCTCTCGCCGCCACGATACAGAAACACGAACTCGTTCATGAGGTCTCCTTGTATGAGTGACCGGACGTAGACGTTCGAGGAGCCGGACTCCGGACAACTTTTTTCGGGATTCTTGTCGATGGAGCGGACAAACCACAGAGAGCACAAAGGACACAGAGAGAATAGATTGCACCGATCCACAGATTTCGCAGATTATGCGGATTCGGTTTCTCCCAATCTGCGAAATCCTTGGATCACCTCCCCTTCTGTCCTCTGTGAACTCTGTGGGCTCTGTGGTTAGATTTTCTAATCCTGCACGTTCGGCGATGGGTGGTCTGCCGATTTCGGGACTTGACCACCCCAGCGCTCGCCGTCCCAGTTCCAAAGGTCTCTGATTGCGAGCTCACGTGTCTCGCCGAAGGCGGGTCTCGGGACGAGGCCACGATGCTCGTACAGGACGTTCCAGGTGCACGTTCTGGCGATGATCACGCCTCTGTTGATGCCTGACGTATCGATTACCTGCACGTCACGCCGAACGTCGCACGCGATGAACCTGGTGAGCGTTCGTCCCGGGCGGTAACGGGCTTCCAGTACCAAACGCGGAGCTTTTTCAATATCGTGATCAGCACGGGGAGAGATTCTCCAGCCAAAGCCGACTGCCGATCAAGCCCAGGCTACACATCGCGATGGAGCTTGATAGAATTGTGTTATGGTCCGCCACGTCACTGCGATTTTCACTCAAGGGGCATTCCGGCCACTGGAGCCGGTTGTGCTGCCCGAAGGAACCCGAGTCCACCTCAGAGTAGATGAGGCGACGGGCGCCGATGCGGTGCGGCCTGTTGCGAAGGTTTACTCGCCGAAGCTCGCGCATCGGGAGGACGCGGCTGATTTTGTGATGGAAGTCAGGGAGATAGGCGATGCCGGCATATGACCGCGCGCGGTTTGACCCGCTTGCACCGCTTGCACTGGTGACCGTGAAATCGGATCAACTCGGTACCGTTACCGTTATCCATGACGTGCCAATGCTGCTGGACACGGGAGCGGACGTCTCCCTGCTGCCTCGCTCTCATGTATCTTCACTGGTGATGCCTGGCGCTGGGCAATATGAGCTCCAGGGGTTCGACGGAAAAAGGAGCACTGCGCCCGCAGTCGTGGCAGAAGTCCAGTTCCTCGGCAAGTCCTTTCGCGGGGAGTTCCTCCTTATCGATAGCTGGCACGGCATCCTTGGCCGGAACGTGCTGAACAATCTATCACTAACCTTTGACGGACCGTCGCAGCAATGGACGGAACGGCGGTAGAGCCGTCGCCGACGCTGTCGCTCTGGAATCGATGCCACATTCCACGGCCGAGGCGGTAACAAAGCGGGGACGTCGCTGGAATCCGTTTTGAAACAGGGGTATTTTTCTCGGGGTTTTCCTGCCGCTTGTCTGAGGCGTTTTGATGGCCCAACGGCCAGACAGCCCGATTGATCCACCGGAGTCGACGGTTTTGCAGGCCGGCCTACCGGCCGCAGGCGAGTCAACTACGGTCGCCCCCCGCAGCCCCGCGCGCGCCTCGCGCG
>DATHPP010000043.1:0-6576 GCA_035483795.1 Tepidisphaeraceae bacterium
CGTCGATCAGATCACTGAGTTCCTGACTCTTGCGAACCTCAATTCCAACGACCTCCTGGTTTCGCGACGTGATATGGCGGTTGGCGATCTCGCGGGCAATGGTGAGAGCGTCCTGCGGTTGGCCGGCGGCGAAGGAAATGCTGATCAGCCTCGTGTTGGGCTTGGGAGTGACGTCGAGTTTTTTCTCCAAGTCCTGTTTGGCATCGTCCATATGGCCGGCACCCCACTGCTTGAACCAATTGGTGTTGCGGATGGGGCTGTTCTGGTCTTGCAGGATGCTGGCCAGGAAGGCACGGTTGGTGAGCATGCTGGCCTGGGTTTGCTGCTCGACCTCGATGCTTGCGGGGCTGGCGTCGGCGACCAGAATCTGCCTTTCGTCGCCGATCGGAGGCAGTTCCGTCTGCGTGTGCACTTGGATCAACGCGGTGGAAGTGTAGCGGGGAAACTTGGCGAGCAGCCACCAGTTGACGAAGTAGCCTGCGACGGCGGCCAGCGCCATGAGGCCGAGGATCAGCCAGATGTTGGTGCGGATGACGCGCCAGATATCCTGCCCGGTGAGGGGCTGGACGGCGGGATGGGCCACGGCGCCGGGGTGCCCGGCGGCCGAAGGAATCGCCAGATGAGACGGATTCGGCCTGGGCAGCCGCATCGGGCTGGTCTGGGGAAGCGTTGTCATATTGTCCACTCCTGAGGACGCGGATCGCAACGGTCGCGCCGGGTTCGACGACAACAGAACTCGGGCGCGGCTCGCGCCGTTCGCTAAGACAGAATATACCACAAGTCCAGCTGGATATGTGCATCGATATCCATGGTTTATCGGACTTTATCCGTTTGCCCGGCCGGTTTTTTGCCGGATTTCCTCGGCGGCTTTGGCGACGCCCGCGGACAGTTCGCTGTCAATTTCTGAATGATTGTCCTGCATCTGCTTGATCTGGTCCTGGACCACTTTGAGCTGGTCGCTGGCCTGAAGCAGCCGTCCCTGGCGGATATACGCTTCGCAGAGGTGATACCGCGCTTTGGTGAAAGCAGGATTAGAGTCCACCAATTTTCTGAGGACGAGCAGGCCCTGATTGGCGTCGTCCCCCCCGCACAGCGTCAGGATCCAGCCGTAGGTGTCGGTGATGCCGGGAAGGGCCGCAGAGGACGTCGTCAATTTGTAGGCTCTTATGCTGTAAGGTTTTGCGCTTTGTGGATCATTGAGTATCTGGCACATCAGATAGGCGGCGTTGTTGAGGGTAACCACGTCGTCGGGGCGGATGCTCAACAGTTGATCCATGGCACGGTGAGCCTTGTCCCACTTGGGATTTGCCTTATCCGCCTTCGAGAGGAAAAGATAGGCGTCGATCTGGGCTCGAAGCAGCATGACCTTCTGATCGGAAGTCAGTTCGTCGCCCTGGGCGAGCGCCGCCTCCGTGGCGCCAATCAGAGCGGGGTAATCGCCCTTGAGCCGGAGGAAATCGACCACCAGGACGGCACGATCCGGACCCTGATAGCTCCCCACCCGCGCCAGGGCCTCGTCGGGTCCAAGCGTCTGGGCGATGGTTTTCAGCAGGTCGGCGACTTGTGCGGAACCGGGCGGGGGGCTGGTGGAGAGAGCGGCGTCAAACTCGCGGGCGGCACCTGCCTTATCCCCCATCGATGCCCTGGCGATGGCCCGTTTACCCAGTATGGCTGGTTCCTTATGGCCCGCCGCCATCTGCTTGTGCGTCTCGTCCAGCACGTGCTGCCAGTCTTTTGCCCGGACCAGCAGATTGACGTACTCGTCCCATAGCACGAAGCTATCCGGCGCGAGCTTGCGGGCGGCGTCAATCTCGGCCTTGGCCTGGGCAAACTGCCCGCGTTGTGACAGCCCGCGGGCATGAATCTGGTGCCAGGCGGGGTCGGTGGCCAGCACCGGATTATTCTCCGCCTCGGTGACCACCTGATCGAAATCGTCCCAGCGCGGATTGCCTTGACTGGAATAGGCCTCGAGCAGCAGGATTCGCGCATCATCACGGAGGGGATTTCGCTGAAGGACGTCGACGAGTTCGGCGGCAGCTTCGTCGCGGCGGTTTTGCGCGAGCAAGGCGCGGGCAAGCCAGATTCGAACGATGGCGTTCTGCGGGTCTTTGTCGCGTGCCGCCGAGAGGCTGGTCAGGGCCGCCTGCGCGTCGCCTTTCGTCAGCGAAATCAGCCCGTGGTAATACAGGGCCGCCGGGACCGAGGAATCGGCCCCGTAAGCCTCGTTGACCAGCTTCAGCGCCTCGTCCATCCGACGCGCGCCCATCAGGGTTTCGATCTTCTGGTTCTGCACGCGCGGATCGGTTGCGCGGGAGGGTGGACCGGAGGCCAGGGTATCGAGGGCCTGGTCATAGTTCCGGCGGCGGACGAGAAATTGGGCCAACTCCAGCTCCACATCAAGGCTCTGGCCGGACCGGGCGTAGGCGTCTCGCCAAGCTTTTTCGGCGTCGTCGAGACGGCCCTGCCGCTCGTAGAACCGGGCCAGTTCGCGGCTGGCGTCAGGACTCTGCTGCTGATCGGGGCGGGCGGCGAACTGTTTAAGCAACTCTTCGGCGGCCCGGGCGTCCCCCAGCTTGTCCAGCGCCAGCGACAGCGGACCATAAAACCGGTAGACGTCGGGCGTGTCGGCGAACTTCGCCATGCCCTGCTTCAGCACATCGGCGGCGCGCTGATGGAGCTTTTTGAAGGTGGCGGCATCGCCGCGATACTTGGACTGCGCCGTCAGCTCGCAGGCCTGCCCCAGGGCGACGTAAACCGAGGGGTTCTGCGGCTCGTCCCTGAGCAACTGCTCGCAGTGTGCAATGACGCCGTCGGCGTCGCCGTGGTGAAGCTCGTAATTGAGCGAGAGGTCACGGGCCGTCACGTCATCGGGGGCCAGCCGGGTAGCTTCGGCGATGGCGGCCTTTTCCTCCGGATAGCGCGCCAGCGCTTCGAGGCAGGCGGCCTTGATCTTGAGGGCCTCGACGTTGTTAGGTTGCCGTTGAATGGCAGCATCACAACTGGCGACGGCGTCGGAATAGGCGCCGGCCATCTGCTGGGCCCGCGCCAGCAAAAGCCAGTTGAGGGCAAACTCATTGTGCTTACCAACGAGCTCGGTGCCATATTTCACAGCCGCCGCGGCATCGTTGCGGGTGAGGGCGAAGCGAGTGCGGAGCATGAGGCCGTCCATCTGGTCGGCGTTGGCTACAGCCGCCCGGTCCACCAGCGGCGCCGCGTCGTCAAACTTGCGCTGCAATACGTACCACTGGATCCGCGCGATCAGAACGCGGTTGTCGTCGGGCTTGAGCTTTTGCGCGATGTCGAGTTGCTGAGACGCCGCGTCCCACTGTCCTCGCTCCATGGCAAGCTGGGCCATACGCAGCGCGTGCAGCATCGGGTCGGAGGTCTGGTTGACAATGTCGTCTTGGAGCTTGCGGATGGCGTCAGGGGTGTTGGCGGCCAACTGGTCGCGGAGCATGGGCCATCGCGGATCGTTGGGCTGCGCCTTGAGGGCGTCGGCGACGATCTGCTGGGCCTGCGGCACGTTTTTCTGGCGAAGCAGCAGGTTGACCGCGCCGACGACGGCATCGGGATCGGCGGGGTTGTCGTGGAGGACCAGGCGGTAGAGCCGCATGCCCTCGGCCGACTCGTTCACGTCCACCGCCATCCGTGCCTTGAACAGCCGGTCCTGACGGCTCGTCTCCGGCAGCGCGGCAAATTTCTGCCGAGCCGAGTCCCCCTGGTTCTGGTGCGCCAGGATCTCGACATCAAGCCGTTTGATGTCGCTCTGAAGGGCGTCGTCGGTGACGTGCGTTGCCTTGAGAATCCTGAGCTGTTCAGCGGCGCGGTCAAATTGCTGCGTGTTGAGGTAGAGCTCGGCCAACTGAATGCGAATGGGCACCGCGCCCGGCACGCGATTCAACAGGTCCTCCATGAGCCGCTGCTCAGTGCCTGTCTGTCCGGTGCGCCGATAAGCCTGGCGGAGCTGGAACCACAGGTCCAGGTCGATATTCGAGCCCAGCAGAGTCTGCGCCTTTTCGAAGCTCTTGATCGCGTCCACCGGACTGCCGTGCAGCATCTGCACTTTTCCGTGGAGCTTGAGGAAGCTTGCGTCTTCGCCAAGTCCCATCGAGGCGATTTTTCCCAGGTCGGCGTCGACCGGCGCGAGCAGAGCGTCGCGTTGGCTGGGAGCGACGGTGGGAAGGCTGGCGTCTTCAACGCGGAACGTGTTGAGGGCAATCAAGCGGGCGCGCTCCCAGCGCCGCGCTTCCAGAAGGCGGTAGCCGCGGAGCTCGGGATCGCGGGCCAAAGGGGTCTCGAGCAATTTGGCCGCCTCGGGCCGCTTGCCCGGCAGGGTGGCGATGTAAGAGGCGAGCTCGAGCAGGGCGCGCTGGTCGTGTGGATGGGCGGTCGTCCATGCGGTCAGGGCCTTTTGGATTTGGTCGGGCGGGGACTTCCGCGTCCGCAGCCGCGTCACGTAGCTGGCTTGAACGTCGTCGAAGATCTCGTCGGAAGGCTTGGCGGTGGCATAAGCGGCGTCCAGCGCGCGATCCGATTGCGCCTGCCAGCCGGAGCGGCGGTCGGCCCGCGGGTCGGCGACGGCAAGCTGGGCGAACACCTGGGCGGCGCGGAGCTGCACTGCCGGGTCATTGGGGCGGGCTTTGACCGCCGAGTCATGCCGGGCGGCAATCCGGTCCAGCACCGCGTTTGCTGGCTCCGCCTGGCCGCTGTTCCATAGCTCACGGGCACGTTTGAGCTGGGCTTCGGAGGCGTAAAACGCCGCGTCTGGCTCCTCAGGGTGTTTGACCGCCAGGTCCGACAGGTCGTTCAGTTCCTTCTCTAGAAGCGGATTGCTCGCCATCGAGCCCGAAACCCACTGTTGCAACGCGGCGATGTGGCTGTACGCCTGGTAGTGAGCGTTACTGGAGTCGGCAGCCATGCCCTTGTCGGCGATGTTCTTGAGCTCGTTAAAGAAGCCCGGCGTGTTCACTCCGAGTTTCATCTCGGTGACATAGGCGGCCAGAAGGTGATCGATCGCCGGTAGGTAGGAGGGGTCGACTTCCAGCGCGCCGCCATAAGCCTGATTCGCCTTGGCCAGATAGACGGTGTCCTGGTCGACCAGGCGCTCGTAATACCCGGCGAGTTGAACGTAGAGTGCCGGGTTGGAGCGTTGCCTGACGAGGGCATTACCAATATCGCTGACGGCAGCGGGCCAGTCCTGGCGCTCCTCATCGGTCGCCGCCCGTTTGATGTAGTAGGTCGCGTTGTGATGATGGCGGGTGTAGTAGATCGCCATCCCAAACGCCAGAACCGCCAGTCCTCCGAGCGACGCCGTCAGTCCGATCAGGAACTTGGTATTGACTCGTTTTGCCATTTCAAGGGTCCGTGTTTGAAGTTTTGCGCCGCCGGCGGTGCGCGGCGTTCATCGGCTTGGCTGGGAATGCAGCTGGTCCCAGTCCGGCAGACATCGCTCGAATTCCGGCAGGAGACTGCGCAGCAGATCGGCCATTGCCGCCAGTGATTTGCGGCGGCTCTCGTCGCGGGCCTGGGCGGACAGCCCGGGGCTGATCGTCATCAGCTCGACCTTGGCGTAGTACCCGTATCGCTCCAGCAGGTTCTGAAGGCTGCGCCGCACACCCAGCGGATCGCTCTCGTAGTGCCCGTTCACGTGGAACAGGTATGCCACGTTGGTATTCACCCGGTTGCGGCCGGATTGGTCCTCAAAGTTGAGGTAGCGGAAACGGAGGGTCCGATCGCGGCCATCGGGATACGTCCCCAGGTTCTGGCCTTGTTCTTCCTCGCAATTCGTCACGTCGAATCCATCGGCGATGTAGCATCGCTCGGGGATATGCGCAACCGTGTCGACCAACCCCGTATAGTAAAAGATGCCGATGTTGATGACCGTTTCGGGGTGCTCGGCTTGAAGCGCGTAAAGGGCCTTATCGCGCTCATCGCTGGACGAGTCCACCAGTCGTTGCACGACTTGCGGATCGATGGCGGCGGCGTTCACGTAGGTGCGTTGCACGTACTTGTCGGTCCCCAGGATGTGCTCGATGTCCGGATCGAGGGGCTTGTCGCGCGAAACCTGAACCCAGTTTCCCAGCTTTGCCGGGATTCCGTCCGGGCCGTCCAATTTTGTCACACGCAATTGGACTGGAAGCTTGCGAAAGTGGAGCTTGAGGTAGTCCGTCGAGAAATTCAGCGCCACCGCCGCCCCACCCAGCAGCATCAATGCCAGCACATAGTCCGGCTGTGCGATCAGCTTTCGCGCCACGTTTCGCCACGGGCCGCTCATGCCGGCCTCCTGTCCGTCTGGACCGCCGGTGCCTTGCGCACGATCAGGTCGCGCTGCTGGAGCTGCTTCTTGTCTTCGATCTCGTCGATGAAGAGCCGATCCAGCACCCAGCCGACGAGAAGGATCAGAAAGAACGCCGGGATCAGCATCACCAGTCCCGCGAACTGATGAGCAAATCCCTCTGACCATTGCGTGCTGACGTAATGGTCGAGCAGGCCCTGGCCGGCCACGCGCATCACGTTGCAGAAGATGGCGATCTGCACCGCGAAGGCCACGATCACGATCTTCTGCCAGAGCGGACG
>DATHPP010000044.1:0-25175 GCA_035483795.1 Tepidisphaeraceae bacterium
AATACTCCATCGAGATGTTCATCCAGGGCCTGAGCTATGACCCGGAGAATGTCGAGGCCCACCAGACCCTGCGCGACATCTCACTCAAGCGGAAAGCCAGCGGCGGAAAAGACATGGGCATGATGGACAAGATGCGCATGCCCAAGGCCAAGGACGACAAACAGGCCATGCTCAACGGGGAGAAACTGCTCGCCTACTCGCCCGGCGACAGCGACCGCATGCTCACCGTCATGCAGGGCGCCTATCGCGCCGGCTGCTATGACACGGTCCTGTGGATTGCCCCCATCCTGCTGCGTGCAAACGCCGATCAGAAAAGACCGGATTTCAAAAAATTCCTTTCCCTGCGCGACACATACCACGCGCTGGAGCGCTATGACAACGCCGCCGAAGCCGCTCAGTACGCCCTGACCATGCGACCTGACGACATGGACCTCCAGCAGGACATGAAGAACCTGGCGGCAAAACACACCATGAAGTCAGGGAACTACGGCATCGCCAAAAGCTTCCGCGAGAGCATGCGCGACCAGGAGCTTCAAGAGCGGCTGCTGGAACAGGACAAGGACGTCCACGCCATCGACGCCCTGGAGCGCACGATCCGCGACGCCGAGGCCACCTGGAAGAGTGATCCGGAAGATCAGGCCAAGTTCATCAAATACGTCGACGCCCTCCGCCGGCCGGAACAGGACGAGTACGACGATCGCGCCGTTCAACTGCTGGAAGACATCTACCAGAAGACCAATCAGTTCAAGTGGCGGCAGCGCATCGGGGAAATCCGCATGGGCCAGCTCAATCGTCAGGAGCGGGCCCTTCGCGCCGATGTCGAAGCATCCAAGAACAGCCCCGATTATCAGGAGCAGCTCAATCAGCTGAGGGACTATCGAATCAAAAGGGCCAATACCGAATTGCAGGAATTCCAGCTCGTTTTGGAACACTATCCCACCGATTCCAACGCGCGTTACCAGGTCGCCGCCCGATTGTTCCAACTGGGCAAGTTCCAGGATGCCATCCCGGTCTTTCAGCACGTGCGCAACGATCCGAAATATCGCGTCAACGCCTCGATTTTGCTGGGCCAGGCATTTCTCATGGCCGGGTACGCCGATGAAGCCGTCGACACCATCAAGGCCGTCATCGACGAGTACCCCAACCGCGGCGACGAGCGGTCGATCGACATGTTCTACTGGTACGGCCGGGCGCTGGAGGAAAAGAAGGACACGGCGGCCGCCATCAAGGCTTACAGCCAGGTCGCGCAGTGGAACTTCAACTACCGTGACGTGCAGACCCGCATCACGAAGCTTCGTAGCGGCGGCTGACATTGGCGCGCGGATTGGCTTCGCGTATTGGCTTATTGGCGCGTTGCAGAAAAAGCCTCGAGGCTCTAGACTTAAAACCCGTTCGCTAGGGGTGGCCGCGCGATAGCCGCCGGCCTGAGAGTACACCCTTGGAACCTGCTCCGGTCAGCACCGGCGAAGGGAAGCGAATCGAGACGCACTTCTCCTTTCGATTCCCCTGTTTGGAATTTCAAATTTGAGATTTCAAATTTCTTGATTTCAGATTTGAGATATTGCGAATTGAAGGAAGGACCCATGAGTCACGCATCCGCATCCGCCGATCGGTCGTTTGATCTGCCGCCGCTGGGAGGCAACCCCTCCAGCGAACGCGAGGGAACTACTCCGGGCTCTCTGGCCAATCCGCCGCGGGTCGGCACGGCCCGCACCTTCAGCTCGCCCGACACGCCCGGAATGCCCGGCGTCTCCGATCTCACCGCGTTTGACTTCGCCTCCAGCCGCGATCACGAAGCAAAGACACAGCTCGAAGAAGCGCGGATCGGCCGCATCAGCCTCCAGGCAAAGCGCGTTGCCCTGCGCGAGCCGCACCTCAGCCCCGAGCAGATCCGCGCCGAAGTGGCTTGCGGCCGGATGATCATTCCCGCCAACAAGGTGCACCTGAAATACAAGCTCGAGCCGATGTGCATCGGCAGGGCCTCGCTTACCAAAATCAATGCCAACATGGGCGCCTCGCCGGTCTCGTCGGGAACAGACGAAGAAGTCGAAAAGCTCCGCTGGGCCGAGCGCTGGGGCGCCGACACGGTGATGGACCTCTCGACCGGCGGCAACCTCGACGAGTGCCGCGAGGCGATCATCCGCAATTCCACCGTCCCGATCGGTACGGTCCCCATCTATTCGATGATCATGGGCCGCTCGATCGAGGACCTCACCTACGACACCATTCTCAAGGAACTGGAGAATCAGGCGCGGCAAGGCGTCGACTATTTCACCATCCACGCCGGCGTGCTCAGGGAGCACCTGCCGTTCGTGCGGAACCGGTTGATCGGCATCGTCTCCCGCGGGGGCTCGCTGCTGGCCAAGTGGATGCTCCATCACAACAGGCAGAACCCGATGTACGAGATCTTCGACGACATCTGCGACATTATGCGCGAATACGATGTCAGCTTCTCGCTGGGCGACGGCCTCCGGCCCGGCGGGCTGGCCGACGCCACCGACGAGGCCCAGCTCCGCGAGCTGGCAACCCTCGGCGAGCTGACCGAGCGCGCCTGGGCCAAAGGCTGCCAGGTGATGGTCGAAGGACCGGGACATATTCCGTTTGACCAGATCGAATACAACATGAAGCTCCAGCGCAAGCTTTGCCACGGCGCGCCGTTCTACGTGCTGGGCCCGCTGGTCACCGACATCTTCCCCGGCTACGACCACATCACCAGTTGCATCGGCGCCACCGCCGCCGCCTATCACGGGGCGGCGATGCTCTGCTACGTCACGCCCAAGGAGCACCTGGGGTTGCCGAAAAAGGACGACGTGAAGCAGGGATGCGTCGCTTACAAGATCGCGGCCCACGCCGCCGACGTCGCCCTGGGCATCCCCGGCTCCCGCGACCGCGACGACGAGCTGACCAAAGCCCGCGCCGCCCTCAACTGGCAGAAGCACTTCGACCTCAGCTTCGATCCGGACCTCGCCCGCGCCTACCACGACGAGGACCTGGAAGTCGACACCGACTTCTGCGCCATGTGCGGCCACGACTGGTGCAGCGTCCGCATCAGCAAGGAAATCACCGAGTTCTACAGCGGTAAAGACGAAGAATCCCAACCCGCTAAGAAAGCCGTCGTGTCACCGGGCGTCAGCGAAACCGGCGCGGAGATTCTCAAGCAGCGGGGAAACCTGAATCCCGACGAGATCATGCGCCTTGCCCACAAAGGCAAGAAGGCAGCGTGTCACAGCGACAACGTCGCGGACTCAGAAAAGGCAAAGCTCGTGAAGCTCAACACCCTCAAAGCACACGGGTTGAGCGTGAACGAGACGGGGTTGTAACTGATTACGTCACGCGACAGCGAACGATTCGTTAGACCGCTGGAACGGGAACCTTCGCGACGCCCACGTCGCCCAAGCCCCTCCACATCGTCGTAGGCATCAACCCCACCCCGATCAGAACGATTTGGGAGACCCAGAACCACACCAGCGCGGTCGCCGCCCCGTCCATAAAGCCGTAGGAATGCAGGCCGATTCCGAGCAGGTTGGTCCCGAACCAGGACCAGCTTGTGACGATGTTTCCGCCGATGGCGAGCAGCATCATCCCGCGTTCTTTGATCATGCCGCCCCACCGGGCGTGGAGGATGACGGCGTTCCAGAGGACGATCAGGATCGCGCCGTTTTCCTTGGGGTCCCAACCCCAGAACCGGCCCCACGAATAATCCGCCCAGATGCCGCCTAGAATCGTACCCACGAAGCTGAACAGGATCGCGAAGCAGGTGATCCCGTACACCATCCGCGCCAGCGACTTGCGGTTGTCCGAATCGAGCACGCGTGTGAAAATCCCCAGCAGCACGTATGCGATTGCCAATAAGCCGGAAAAGAAGGTTGACGCGTATCCGAGTCCCACGCACGGAACGTGGGTCCAAAGCCAGAAGTTGGTGGCCAGAACCGCGACGACGGGCTTCATGGTGTCGCCATCGTTGCCAAGCGAGTGAGCGACAAGCAGCGATGCAAAACCGGCAATCGATGCGACCGCTGCGCCAAGCCCGTTGCGGAAAATCAATTCAAGCACGATCGACAAAAGTCCGATCGCCCAGGCGATAAACAAGGCAGAAGCATAGAGATTCGTAATGGGTCCGCGCCCAGTGAGGTAGACGCGCGAGACCATTCCGAAGGTGTGCACCATCAGGGTCACGACCAGCAGCCCCATCGCGGCGGACCACAGCGGCTTGCGCCAGCCGAGCCATGAGAAGCACGCCAACATGAACACCAGCACGTAGAACCAGAGACAGAGATAGAACGGGCTGACCTTGTTGAAGAACGATTCGAAGTCGACCTTGGCCATCGACGACGGAAGCTGCTGCGAAAGCGACGCATGATAATCGGCAACGCCCTGGTTGAAGTCGCGGGTCCGGCCGTCACGATATGCCTGGAGCAGCGAGACAAAACGATCGGCGCCGGGAGTGAGATGGTCGCTGGTCAGAAGGGTTTCCCAGTCGGCGTTTTCCTTCGCCGCGGGCACAAGCATCAAACGGCCCGGCTCGCGGATCTCCAGGTACTGCTCGATGTGCTGCGCCAGCTCGACAATTCGCTTTTGATACAGGTCCCGCTGTTTTTCGGGAATCTGCATCGCCAGCTCGAACTGCTTCTGGACGATGTCCTTGTGTGCCAGCAGGTCGGAGAGCGAGAAGTACTTCTGCCCGGCATCCAGGCCGAGCTGCGTGATGATGTCGGGATAGTCGACTCGGATCATCTTGTAATCCGCGGCTGCGGGGGTTTCGGACATGGTGTCGAGCAGCCACCGGACCGCCGGGTGAGTCTTGCCGTCGGAATCCTTGAACGTCTCGCGGTTGCTGATGATCCGCAGGTCGGTGCGGGCGAGCGTATCGAGCGGCATCACACGTCCGCCGGACATGACCGGAAGCGCGCCAAAACCCGCGAGATCAAATCCGTTTTCGTCGTTCGCGGTCGAGGCAGCAAGGCCTATGACGATCAGGATGCCGAGCATGCCCGTCACGATGGCTGCGGACCAGCCCACGAGATTCGATTGCGGCTCAAGCGTATAGCTCGTCGCGGCTGCATTGCGCCCCCTTCGCGGGGGCGCCACTGGCGCCGGAGTCTGAACCAGCCGCCGACGCAGGAAGTTGGTGAGAATGATCCCGAAGTGAATGAGCATCCCCACGAAGCCCAACGCCAGTCCGATGTAGGGCATCGGCCACGCCGGGTTCGATGCCACCTGAAGCACAGTGGTGTGATCATTGTTGCGGAAGTTCTGCTGGTAGAACGTTTCTCCGCCGTACGTCAGCGGGTGGTTCATCCAGATCCGAACTTCACGATCGACGTGGCGATCAGGGTCCTGGAGCCGCACCAGGCTGGCAAAATTGCTCGGCTCGTCCGTGCCGGGATAACGATCATGCGAAAACTTGGTCAGTGTGATCGCGAAGGGCTTGTAGTAGCGCCGGAATCGCAAGTCGAGATCGAAGGTCCTGCCGTCAATCTGGATCGGCTCCGCCCGGATGAGCTTGGGCATCTCCGAATGCCACTGCGACACAAGATAGGTCCCGAGCACCCGCGCGCCCGTACGCACCGTGACAAAGGCCGAGGCCATGTCCTGGGCTTCGTCAGTCCCGGGCGTTTTCGATTGGGGCAAAATGCGAACCGATTTATTCAAACCCGCAGTCGCCTTCTGCACCGCACCCTGCCCATCCTGCATGGGGCCAAGGGGCTGTGAATTCGCGAAGTAATCTTCGACCTCAATCTCGAACGGTAGCGAGGCCGGGTTTATCACCGCTCCGGGCTTCAGCAGCGACGCGTCGATGACTGTTTGATTGTTTCGATCTCCGCTCGAAGCCTCTGTAACCGCCAGCTCGACATGTCGAAGATCGAATGTATAGCGGACAGTCTGCCCCTCATCGATCTGCATCAGACTTTCACGGGAGTACAGGCTTGCAAAAACTTCTCCCAACAGCAACACGATTAAACCAAGGTGAATCAGGATGATCCCCGAGCGTTTCCATCTCAGCTTGAACCGCACCGAGTGCGCGGCGACAAGGTTCAGAAGCAGCAGCGCAATGAAGCTGTAACCCCCGATCATCCAGAAACTGCCGGGGATTTCGCCTGCCGATCCGGCTTGGGCAAATGGCCGCAGAAGCGGGTCCAGGGGGATCCGCACGAACCAACTGTGAAAAAAGCTCTTCTGAACGTCTTGAATCCCGAGCTGCTTCTGCACCGTCGTGCCGGCGTAGATGAGCAGCATCGAAAGCATGAGCAACGGCACCGTCAAATACAGCGACGCCACCGGCTTGAGGAGTTTCTTGATGGGCTGGATCACTTTTGCTCGGGGGTGAATTTCAGGGAGCCGACAAACTGATCAAACGCGTCCTTCTGGCTGCTGACCAGGGATTCGGGCCCGATCAGTTTGATGAACCAGTCGTCGCCGCCGACGATCGTCATCGCGATCATAACTTCTTTGGGCGGCTCATCGGTCTTGGGGCCGACGAAGCTCACAAACATGGCCGGGATTCCGCCCACGCTACCGCTTTGCGAATGCGCCTCGGCCTGGTCGGTGATCGGGCCCAGGCCGACCTGGCCGCGCCAGCGGTTGTAATTATCGACCAGCGAACCGGAATGACCCTGCTGGATGCGGGAGACGATGACCTCCGCCCGCTGCCCGCCGTCGGTCACCCGAAAAGAGGTCATTCGCATCGAGTTGGCGCCCGGCTGCTCCTGCCAGCCGGCGGGCGTCTTCCAGGATGCCAGTCGATACGAGCCCGCATCGGGCGGGTTCGCCATCTGCCCGTGAGGTGAATCCGCCGAGGGCGCCGCGGAAGCGGCCGGTTCCGTCGGGAACTGAATCGAATGAATGAAAGTTTCGAAGCTCGCCTTCTGCGCCGCGACGATCGGCTGCGGGGCTTTGAGCGTGAAGAACCAAACCCGCCCGGCATGCGGAATGATCGCCGCCAGAAGCGCCGTGGGCGGGGTCCCGGTCTGCTCCGATCCGGTCATCTCGATGAACTGCGCCTGCTCGCCGGACACCTGCGTCTGGGAAACGAATTTCGCAAGGTCCGCATCCGTCGGCGCCGGCAGCTTCAACTGCCCCGCCCACCGGCTCACATTTGGCAGAATGGCCCCTGCCTCGGCGCCCAGCGGCACGACGGTCACTTCGGCCTTGGGGGCGTGGGAAACTTCGAGGGTGGCGTAACGCATCTCGCCCGAACCGCCGGTCTGCTGCCATCCCGAAGGCAGCGTCCATTGAATCGGCGCGGTTGCGTCCGCTTGCGCATCCGACGGCGCCGGCTGTTGCGATGAATCCATCGCCATCGCAGGAGAGTGCGACGCCTCGTCCTTGGGCGCGGAATAGGTGCGGATCGTGCTGTCGTCCCTGTTGCACCCGACAGCCAACACCCCCGCCAGGAACAGGACCGGGCCGCACCGTTGGAGGTAAGTCACGATAAACATACTCTAGCCGTGCCCCTGGTGTTTTCCAATTTGGCCGGCGTGCACCGCTGGCTCAAATTCCTCCGGCCCGACCACGATCGTCGAAAACACGTGAAGCCGGGCGTTTTCCTGCCGCCAGGTGCCGGCGGGCAATCCCAGCTTTTCCAGGCACAGCCGGTCGAGCAACTGCTCCCGCGTCCACCCCGTTTCCCGCGCCACCTGCGGCAGAAAGCACCCCGTTCGCTCGCCGACCGTCAGATAGATCCCCTGTTCGAGCGGCTCGAAATCCAGGGCATGGCTCGCCGGCCAGGGCGCCGACAGCACGCTGACTTCGATCTCGAGCCACGCCAGTTCCTCCGCAAGGATTGGCTCCCTTGAAAACCGGGGGTCGCGCAGAACGCTCAGAGAGGCGGCGTGTAGCGCCTCGGCCAGCGGTTGCGACGCGTCGATGCGCCCCACGCACCCGCGGAGCCGCCGGCCGTGCAATGTATGCAGCGTCACAAAGCACCCCGCGGGCTGGCGCAGCACCTCGTCGGCGAATTCCGGAACCACGTTGTCCACCCGCAACGCCCGCCGGATGTGTGCCCGCGCCAGATCCAGGATGTGACTGCGCTCGACACCGGACAAGGTCATGCCTGCAATTTTAGCATCCCGCCCTTTTCATGCGCCGCAAAATCCTCTCTGATGGGTATGCCGAACCGTCACTGGTCATTTGTCACTGGTCACTGGGGTTGCCGTACTTCAATGACCAATGACAAGTGACAAATGACGGTGTCGCACGTTGCGTTTGCGCGGCGCGACGCTACCGTAGCCCCTGCCCTTGGGCGGCGTGCGAGCCCGCCGGGACCGCGATCGGCCCCGGCGAGGGAAGGCGGTGAAATTCCGCCGCGGACGCGCCGCTGTGATGGACTAAAGCGCACCCCCGCGGAACTCCAGTTCCGCAGCCACTGCCGGCTCACAGCCGGTGGGAAGGCGGGGTGCGGGAGCAGACAGGGCAAATGACGAAATTCAGAATTTCGTCATTGCGGTCTGCTCCCAGTCCTAAGCCAGAAGACCTGCCCGGGGCGATGCCGGTGCGGCGACGATGCCGCCGCCGGTGGTTTCCGCTCCGTCCCCGCGACTCGGGACGGCCGGGCAGGATGACTTCGTCACGCGGCGTGTGGGACTCGCTCCCCCCCCCGCTTCACGTCGCCGCTTCCACCCTCGGCCCCGAGACGCGCATTTGCCGCGCTTCGCGGGGCCGGGGGTGTTCTCTTTTGGTGCCGCGCGGTTCGGCACAGGAGTCAAGCGGTGTTCCGTTCCTCTTTCATTCTGGCAGCCGGCCTTGCCGGCGGTGTCCTCGCCACACCTGTCCGGGCGACCGTCTTTGCCTCGAACTACGTTCCGTCCCTCACCAGCGGTCTGGTCTCCGGATTGAACGACCCGACGGCGGCGCTGGGTCCGCCACGCGGGGTCAATGGGGTCGCCCTTGGCTTCCCGAACGTGTTGGACCCCTTCAATCCAGCCTTCGAGGAACAGGACATCGTCGAGCTGGGGCCCGGCGGGGTCCTCACGCTCCAATTCCCCAACTTTGTCAAAGTGGGCGGCGGCCTGGAAGTCGGTGTCGTCTCCAACAACCTGCTCCAGGATGCCTCCTTTCCCAGCGGCGTCAATTCCAATCCGGCGGTCGTCTTCGGCAGCAACACGCCCGGCGGCGGGCAGGCCGAAGTGCTCGTCAGCAACGACGGCGTCAACTTCCATTCCATTGGAGTCCAAACGTTTGCCGAGCCGGCCAACTTCTACCAGGACGTCGCCTCCCCCTACCAGTCCACGCCCGGAAACGTCCCGGCCGACTTCGGCATCCCCTTCACCCACCCCATTTCCGATTTCAACGGCCTGAACTTCGCCCAGACCATCGCCCTCTTCGGCCCCTCCGGCGGCGGGACTTGGCTCAACCTCGCTTCCTCGGGCCTCTCGCAGATCGACTACATCCAGTTCAAGGTCCCCGCCGGATCGAGCGAGTTCGTCGTCGACTCCGTCGCCATCAACAACGCCGACGTCGGCGCCGCCATGCCTGAACCAGCAGGTCTTTCGATCATCCTCGCCGGTGGCTTGTTGTTCCTCCGACGCAGAAGTCATTGAGAAACAATAATCGCCACAGATGGACACAGATGAACACGGATGAAGCCGAGGGACTTGCATGCGACACGGGTTTTCAACCCGTGCCTGGCACCTCGTCAACGTCAAGACTCCTCCGTCTCCTTTGAATTCCATCTGTGTTCATCTGTGGCGAACATTTGAATTCACATGCGTCGCGCTTTCACGCTGGTCGAGCTGCTGGTTGTGATCGGCATCATCGCATTGCTGATCGCACTGCTGCTGCCCGCGCTGAATTCCGCCCGCGAGCACGCCCGCAGCGCCAAGTGCCTCAGCAACCTCCGGCAGCTCGGACAGGCGGCCTATTTTTACGCGCAATCCAACCGGGACTTCTTCCCCATCAGCCACGACAGCTTTACCCGTGAATGGGATTTCGACATCACCGGCGGCGTGATCGCGCCGGGTCTGCTCTGGTGGAACCGGGCCGTGCTCGCAGTGCAACAATGCCCCAGTTATTCCGGCAACATCGTTCCCGACAACCCCTACACCGGCTACAACTACAACACCAGCTACATCGGCGGCGGCATGGGCGAAGTCACGCCGCTGGGCCACAGCCACGTCACTCCGGCCAAATTCTCCGGCGTCAAGCACGCCTCACAGGTGGCGCTGTTCGGCGACGGCCAGTATGCCGGCGGCGCCGACAAATACATGCGCGCCCCCGTGCTGATGAGCGGCACCGAGATCGGGGACGGCGTCAGCTCCGCCACCCGGGCCGCCGGCACGCAGGGCTACCGCCACCTGGGCCGCACCAACGTCTGCTACTGCGATGGCCACGCCGAGAGCGTCGCCGACCGCTTTACCGCGCCCGGCGTCTGGTCCAAGGGAAGTGGCGTCGCCTACAGCGCGGGCCTCTCCGCCGCCCCGGGCACGGGATTCCTGTCTGCCGACGACAGCGCCTACGGCGGCGAGGCATTCGCGCCGCCCATCGGCAATTGAATTGCCCCGCCCACCCACGGCCACACCACCGCCGCGATCCCCAGCCACACGATCAGGCTGATCACCGTCGCGATCCCCGCGAACAGTCGCGCCTCGCGCATCTCCAGATCGAACAGCCACATTAACAGCAGCAGCGACACGACGCCGGTCACGATAAACGCCAGCCACAACGGCAGCGCCGCGTCGAGCGAGGTTGGAAGAATATAAACCGCCGCCAGCTTCAGTATCGCCGACCGCAGCTCGCCGAACGATGCGCCGATCATCGCCGCCGTGGCGAACGCGGCGACCAGCATCAGCAACGTCCCCAGCAACGTCGTCGCGGCCAGCGCCGCCAGGGCCAACGGAACCCGCCACGCCCCAAGCTTCCAGAGCACGCCGATCGCCGTCAGCGCCATTCCAGTGAGCACAAGAATCAGCGGAATCCCGCGCTCCTTGGACAGGCCGATCATCTTTCACCCCTCTGCGCCCTGTGGGATGAGCTTGCGGATGAGCGGCACGAGCGCGAAGAGAATCGCCGCGGCGACAAACGTGATCCCCGCCACCGTCCCAAACAGCCTGGCCTGATCGTTCTCGTTCAGATACCGCATCGACCAGCCGGCGATGAATTCGCCGAACGACGTAAACAGGAACCAGGTCCCCATCATGAGCCCGACCAGTCTTGCCGGCGAAAGCCTGGTGACGGTGCTCAGCCCGACAGGGCTCAGACACAATTCGCCGAAGGTTTGCAGCAGGTAGCAGAAGACCAGCCACAGCGGACTGACGCGTCCCGCGCCTGTCAGCGTCGAAGCGAGGGCCATCAATCCGAACGCCATCCCGGCGAAGAGCAAACCGAACGCGAATTTCGTCGGACTGGATGGCTGCCGCCGGCCCAGCTTCACCCACAGTGCCGCGAAAACGGGAGCGAGCAGGATGACGAACAGCGGCTGCACCGCCTGATACCAGCTCGACGGGTATTCATGTCCGAAAATCGAATTGCGCGTGAAACGGTCGGCAAATAAGGTGAGGCTGCCGGCGGACTGCTCGAACGACATCCAGAAAATCACCGAAAAGGCGCACAGGATGAAGATCACCAGCACGCGTTTGAGTTCGTCTCCGCGCAAGCCCCGGAGCACCGCAGCGAGGTATCCCAGCGCGCCCCCCACGACCGTGGGAAAGAGAGCCGTTTCGAAGCTGATTGCATGATTGACGCGATAGCTGACCAGGAAACCGGCCGCGGCGCCGAGCATCGTGAGAAAGATTGCCACGACGTCCGCAGCGCCCGAGGATTCTGAAGCGGGGCCGGAACTGCGGCGGGCGGGCCGTAGTCCGATCCCCCGCAGCCGATTGCCCCCGAGAACATATTGTGTCAAACCCAGGACCATTCCCACCCCCGCCGCGGCGAACCCCCAGTGCCAACTGTTCTCCGGCTTGAAGCCCATCGACACAATGAAGTGCTTGAAGAGCGGGTGCTGCGCCAGAAATCCGCAGACCAGCGGCGCGATAAACGCCCCAAGATTGATTCCCATATAATAGATCGAAAATCCCGCGTCGCGCCTCGCGTCGCCCGCCGCATAGAGCTGCCCCACCATCGCGCTCATGTTCGGCTTGAGCAGCCCCGTCCCCAGCGTGATCAGGATCAATCCGAGGTAAAACGTCGCCATCGACGGAACCGCCAGCGAGAAATGTCCGCAGGCGATAACGATCCCACCGATCAGGACCGCCAGACGCGTCCCCAGATACCGATCCGCCAGCCAACCGCCGACCAGCGGCGTCAGGTAAACGCTCGAGGTGTAGTTTCCCAGAATCAGGCCGGCGTGGGCATCAGACAACTCCATTCCCCCCATCATCAGCGGCGCGGTCATGTAAAGGCTCAGGATCGCCTTCATGCCGTAGAAGCTGAAACGCTCCCACATCTCCGTGAAAAAGAGCGTGGTGAGCCCGCGCGGATGCCCGGCGATGCCGCCGGTATCCAACGCGGCAGCGGCAGTCTGGTCGTCGGCCGTCGTGCTCATAATGAATCCGGGTGCGAGGCGGGTGCGAAGTTTAGTGAGAGAACGGTCGATCTCCAATTTCCGGCCCTAGCTTGCACGCCGACGGACGCTAATCTTGCATGCATGGCCGGGCGCATGCTGCCTCAATGGGCTGCCATTGCAAAACCGATTATCGGCATGCTCCATCTGCCGCCGCTTCCGGGATCGCCTCGGTATGGCGGAAAGCTCGATGCGATCCACGATGCGGTTCTGCGCGACGCCCAAGCCCTGGCCGAGGGCGGCGTCCATGGGCTGATCCTGGAAAACTTCGGCGACGTGCCGTTTTATCCCGCCGCCGTTCCTCCGCACGTGATCGCTCACATGACCGCACTGGCGGCAGGCATTCGCGCGCGGTTCGACCTGCCGCTGGGCATCAACGTGCTCCGCAACGATGGCCGGGCCGCGCTGGCCATCGCTCATGCGGCCGGCGCTTCGTTCATCCGCGTCAACGTGCTGTCCGGCGTGCGCGTTGCCGATCAGGGAATCATCCAGGGAATCGCGCACGAGCTGCTTCGCGACCGCGCAATTCTCGGCGCCGACGTGAAGATCTTCGCCGACGTGGACGTGAAGCATTCCGTGCCGCTTTCCGACCGTCCGCTTGCGGACGAGGTCTCAGACACACTGCACCGCGGCCTGGCCGACGCCCTCATCGTCAGCGGCTGGGCAACCGGCCAGAAGACCGACCCGCGGCAAGTCCGTGAGGTCAAGGCCGCGGCGGGGAGCGCACCGGTTTTCGTCGGCTCGGGCGTAACCGCCGACAACGCCCGCGAGTATGCCCCCTTCTGCGACGGCTTCATCATCGGCTCAGCTTTCAAACGGAACGGAAGAGCATCCGAGCCGGTGGACGTGGATCGGGTGCGGGCGCTGGTAGCAGGCACGCTTCGCGTGCCGTCAGCATCGTAACCATGTGGCACAGTCGCCTCGACTGTGTTCCGCCGGGGGCGGAATGCATTTCGACGATCTTCTTCGGCCTTCGGTCGAACACAGCCGACGGCGGCTGTGCCACAAAAAAGCCTCGCTACCTCAAACCCAGCACATCGGCGATCGCATAGCGTCCCGGCTTCTGTCCGGCGAGCCACTTGGCGGCCTTGAGCGCGCCGTGCACGAAGGTGTCGCGGCTGGTGGCGACGTGAGTCAATTCCAGGCGCTCGCCCAGGGCGGCAAAGTAAGCCGTATGGCGGCCGACTTCGTCGCCGATGCGCAGGGAATGCATGCCGATCTGGCCCCGTTTGCGGGTGGATTCGTCTCCATGACGGTCGAAGACCAGCGCGTCGCGGCTTTTGCCTGTGGCTTTGAGAATGGAATCGGCCAGGCCGTACGCGGTGCCGGAAGGGGCGTCAGTCTTGAAGCGATGATGGGCTTCGATGATCTCGATGTCGTAGTCGTCCCCCAAAAGTTTGGCGACTTCGCCGGCGATCCTGAACAGCACGTTGACGCCCAGGCTCATGTTCGGCGCCTGAAGGATGGGAATGTCGGCGGCGGCGCGATCGATGGCGGCGTGGTCCTGCTCGGCCAGGCCGGTTGTCCCGATCACCATGGCGATGTGCCGGTCGCGGCAGGTCTTGAGCCAGTGTCGCGTCGACGCCGGCACCGTGAAGTCGATCAGCACCTGCGGCGTGGGCTTGAGGTCGTACGTGATCGGCGTGCCGATCGGGCCGACGCCCGCAACCTCACCCGCATCCCGCGCCTGGGCCGGATGATCGGGCCGCTCGATGGCGCCGACGATCTCGAATTCGCCGCTCTGCCTGGCCAGGGCGATCAGCCGATTCCCCATCCGCCCCGCCGATCCGGTAATTGCGATCGTTGTCATTGTTCGATTCCCATGCGCCGAGAGTCGCACGACTGGACAAAACGTGACACGGGTTTTCAACCCGTGCTGGCGGTGTTCTGGCGAAAGTCACCTCGCCCACGCCGAACGAGCTTTATTTTGAACGCCGTCAGCACGGGTTAAAAACCCGTGTCACAACCTGCTTACGCGCCCTTTCGCTGATCCATCGCCCGCAGGATCGAATTGAGATCATCCTCCACCGGCACCGGCTGATTGGATAGCTTTCCATGCGGGTCGGAGCGCGGGGCCAGGTCCTGGATCGCCTTGAGATCGATGCCGGTGTGGTATTTCACCGTCGCGTTGCTGTCCTTGAGCTCGTGGCCCGTCAGGATGCAAACGACGCTCTCGGACGGGCCGATTAGTTGTTCGTCGAGCAGTTTTCTCAACCCCGCAACGCTGGCGGCACTGGCCGGCTCGCAACCGAAGCCCAGCCGTGCGACCAGCGCCCTGTGCTCGAGGATCTCGTCGTCCGTGACTTCGCGGACGACGCCGTTCATGAATTCCAGTGCCCGCAGCGCCTTGGGAAGGTTGACCGGCCGGCCGATCTCGATCGCGCTCGCGATGGTGTGCGGCAGATACCCGACTTCGTCCATCGCCGCATACAACTTCTGGACGACGGTCCCATCGTAGCGTCCGCCGTTCCACGTGAGTTTCTGTTTGTTGACGACCTCGTGAAGCGTATTGGCACCGGAGGCGTTGATAACCGCCAGGCGGGGAACCTTCTTGATCAGCCCCAATTCCTTCAGCTCCATGAACGCCTTGCCGAAGGCCGAGCAGTTGCCCAGGTTTCCGCCGGGCACGATCACCCAGTCCGGCGGGTTCCAGTCCCGCGCCTCCAGCACGCGATACATGATGCTCTTCTGGCCTTCAATGCGAAACGGGTTGACGCTGTTCATCAAATATAGCCCGTTTCGCGGGTCCTGGGCGATCTGGCGGACGCGGCGCAGGCACGCGTCGAAATCACCCTGGATTTGCAGCGTGAGGGCGCCGTAATCCAGCGCCTGCGAAAGCTTGGCGATCGAGATTTTCCCACTGCCGATGAAGACGACACCCTGCACCTCGGCCAGCGACGCGAACATCGCCAAACTCGCACTGGTATTGCCAGTCGACGCACAGGCGACCTTGTGCGCCCCCACCATCCGCGCATGGGTGAACGCGGCGGTCATGCCATTGTCCTTGAAGCTCCCGCTGGGATTGAGCCCTTCGTACTGGAGCAGCAGCGTCCCCGGCTTCATCCCCATTTGTCGGGCAAGCAAATCGGCCTGCTGGAGGACGGTGCGGCCCTCGCCGATCGTCACGATTTCGTCTTCGACGCGATAGAAAGGAAGCAACTCGCGAAAGCGCCACACACCAGAGAAATCGAGGCGCCCTTGAGTCTGCGTACCCTTGGTGATCCAGCGATGCTCGAAGAAGCTCAGGCTCCGCGGAACAGGCAGCCGCGACCAGTCGTAACGGATATCGAGCAACCCGCCGCACTTGTCGCAGGAGACTTTGATCTGGTCGATGGCAACCGTGGCGCCGCACGCCGGGTTGATGCACTGCTGGAACGCCGCGGGGGTCATCGTCTACACGGTAAGAGCAAGGGGGTGAAAGTCAAAGGCGAGGGACTCTACGGCGATGATGTAGGCGCTCTACCAGCGCTACTCAGGCTTCGGACCAAGTAGTTTGATGATGTGCTTGGCCAATCGTTCCTTGATCTCGCGATGCCGCGGGACAGGCTGCGACACGCCCGTCGCGGGGTTGTGATACCAGTCGTGCTTGCCTCCATGACGGACCAAGATGCAGCCGAATCTTTCCAGAGTTCTGACCAGATCATGCCGCTTCACGAGATGGTCAGCTCCTCAACCTTCCGGATTTGGGGAATCTCGCCGCTGCTGATATCGCGATAAAGGTCCCGGAGGTGCTCTTTGAGGTCGTCCAGGGTTTCACCTTGGGTCCAGTAGTCGGGATACTCCTGAAGATACCCCAGCCACGCGTTGCCCTCCTGCCAATATACGAATTTCACCGTCGCCATGAAGAACGCTCCAACCCAATTATACAGTCTGTTGTTTGCCCAGGCTCATTTATTCATCGCCTCATCCGTGTTCATTACTTCGCTGGCAACCATGGTCCACGCCGCCAGGTTCGCCGGCAGGAGGGAAGGATCGGCCTTGGTGTCGCCGGTCTTGAGCAGGTCTGTCGCGGCCACAGGGCTTTGCGAGAAGCGGGATTCAAATGTGCGCAGCGAGCGGAGGAAGATTTCCCGCTCGGTTTTGCTGAGCTGTCGCGAGAGCAGGGTTTCGGCGATGACGTCCAGGCGGTCTTCGTCACCACAATCGCACCGCTCGAGCGTGCGCTGCGCGAGCATTCTGGCCGCCTCGAACCATTGCGGGTCGTTCCAGAGGACCAGGGCCTGGAGCGGCGTGTTCGTTCGCTCGCGGCGCGTGCACGACACGTCCCGCGCGGGAGCGTCGAGGGCGATCATGTCCGGGGCCGGGGCCTGCCGCTTCCAGAAGGTGTAAAGCGATCGGCGGTAGGTGTCATCGCCGTGGTCCTGCTCCCAGGTTTGCGGCTTGGTGGCCAGGCCGCGGACAGCTTCCCAGATTCCCGGGGGCTGGTAGGGTTTGACGCTGGGGCCGCCGAGGTTGTTGACCAGCAGCCCGGATGCTTCCAGCGCGCAATCGCGAAGCATCTCGGCGTCCATGCGGAACCGTGGGCCGCGGGCAAGCAGCCGGTTCTGCGGGTCTCTCTCCAGAAGCTCCGGCGTGATCCGCGCCGACTGACGGTACGCGGCACTGGTCACGATCAATCGGTACAAGTGCTTCATGTCCCAGCCGCTGTCGCGGAACTCGACGGCAAGCCAGTCCAGAAGCTGCGGATTGGAGGGCCGGTCGCCCATCAGGCCGAAGTCGCCAGGAGTGGCGACCAGGCCGACGCCGAAAACCTCCTGCCACATCCGATTGACCGCGACGCGCGCGGCCAGCGGATTCTCCGGGCTGACCGTCCATCGCGCCAAGCCCAGCCGGTTGCGCGGCAGACCCGGATCGTGCCCGAGAAAATGCGGCAAATCCGCCTGCACCCGTTGCGTCCGCGCCGTGTAGATGCCCCGTCCCAGGACATGCGCGTAAGCCAGTTGCGATCGCTCCTGGCAGATCATAGTCGGCTCGCCGCCGGCGGCGAGGGCGTCGAGCTTTTTGTCCAGGGCCCGGGCCTGTGCGGCGAGGCGCTGCGAGGGTTCGTCGACCTGGCGCAGATAGAATTCGCTGACGACGTGGCGCTGGTCGTCGTTCCAACTTTTTTGCGGCCGGGCGATCAGCTCCGCGACGTAATCTTCGTACGGCAGCCGCGAGACTTCATCCGATGCAAGCGCTCGCGAGTAGAGCCGGATGTCCTGAAACCGCGCCAGCTTCATCGCCGAAGCGTCGTATCTTCGTCCCAGTTCCCAGGGCGCGGTGGTCCGGATGCTCCCGCTCAGTCCGTCCGTCACGATCTGGAGCGGCTGCGGTTTTCCGTCGACGTAGATTTTCACCCCCGCCGCCTTCCCCGAGCCGTCGTAGGTGAAAAACGCGTGGTGCCATTCGCCCTTGTCGAACGGCTTGGCTTTCGTCTGGACCCGGATCACGTTCTTGGGCCAGTCGCGGACGAGATGCACGGCAATCGCCCCGTTGTCATACCAGAGGTCCCACCCGCGCAGGCCCGGCGAGGTTTGCATGCGCGACATCAGCGAACCGATGTTCACGTCGCCGATCGCGGTCGGGTTGAAGCGGACCTGGAACCAGCCGCCGGCGGAAAAGGGTTGATCCCGCTCGAAGTCGCCGGCGTCGGGAATCTCCAGCTTGGTCGCAGCCTCGAACCGCAGCGACGGCCACAGCCATGTTTCCTCGCCCCACACCGGCGCCGGGCCGGCGAACTTCACCGTCTTTGGAGCGGGATGCGGCGCGCTGTTGATCGCGACATCGCCCTTCTGCTCGTCGAACCGGAACCGCAGCGCCAGGTCCTGCGTGGAAACACGCTTGGGGCGCTCGCCGAAATCGATCCAGTCCGCCAGCAGCGATTGAATCTGCTGCCGCCGGGCGTTCATCTCTCTCAGAATCGAAGCCTTCTGAGTCAGCACCGTGTTGTATTCCGCCAGATGCTCTCGCTTGGGGACGCGGATGGTGGCCGGCACGTCGAAGCGATCGTCGTTGGACTCGCGCTCGTTGAGGTTATTGAAGTAGGCCGTGAGCTGGTAGAAATCCTTCTGCGTGAGCGGATCGAATTTGTGGTCGTGGCAGACGGCGCAGCCGAGCGTCATGCCCAGGAAGACGGTCCCGTAGCACTCGACTCGGTCGCGGTTGTTGTTGACGCGGATTTCCTCGTTGATGGCGCCGCCCTCGCCCGTGCTGAGGTTGCAGCGCACGAACCCGGTCGCGACGATCTGATCGATGTTGGTCGGCGGGAGCAGGTCGCCGGCAATCTGCTCGAGGGCGAACTGGTCGTACGGCTTGTTCTGGTTGAACGCGCGGATGACGTAATCGCGATAGGGCCAGATATCGCGGTAGTTGTCGTTGTGCAGCCCGTGCGTGTCGCCGTAGCGGACGTAATCGAGCCAGTAATGGGCGCGGTGTTCGCCGAACCGCGGGCTGGCCAGCAGCCGGTCGACGAGGCGATCGTACGCGTCCGGCGACGAGTCGCTGACAAACGCCTCCACGTCCGCGGGCGTCGGCAGCAGTCCCGTCAGATCGAGCGTGACACGCCGGATGAGTGCCTCTTTCGTGGCCGGGGGAGAAGGACTCAGCCCATTCCGCTCCAGGCCGGCGAGAACGAAGCGGTCGATCGGATTTTTCGCCCAATCCGCGCGGTGCACCTCCGGCAACGGCGGCCGCACCGGCTCCTCGAACGACCAGTGATCGCGGTATTTGGCTCCCTGGGCGATCCACCGACGCAATACCTCGATTTCAATGGGTTTTAATGCATCATGCCCTTCAGGGGGCATGTGAACGTCGGGATCATTCGACTCGACCCGTCGAATTACTTCGCTCAGTTCCGGATGCCCCGCGACGACCGGCGTCTTTCTATCCTTGAGGCGCGCAAATGCGGTTTCGGGATGATCGAGGCGAAGATTTGCCTTGCGTCCCCCCGGATCGGGGCCGTGGCATTGATAACAGTTGTCGGCCAGGATCGGCTCGATATCGGCGTTGAAATCAAGCTGTGAGGTCTGTGCCACAACGCGCGCAGCAACCACCGACAGCCAGAATATTGCCAGAATGCAACAACCCACCAGACGCATCCCGCTCCTGGTTCAGGACAAGGATCGAACGACGCGAACCTCTGAATCATACCCGATTGCGTCGACGGCGTGGCAGCATGCCGGCCAACATGACCCCAATGCAGGTGTAACTGCTCATGCGGACGGTTGGTTTGGCCCTCATTCGACTTCCGATAGATGAAATACCAGTTGCAATTGCTTGTGCTCCTCATCTCCTGCCCGTTAAGCGCATCGCTCGCGGCGGCCCAGAAGCCGTTCGTCCATCCCGGCATGTACCAGAGCCGGGCCGATCTTGAGTTCATGAAGAAGAAGGTGCTGGCCGGCGAGCAGCCGTGGAAGGATGCCTGGGACCGGCTGCTGCGGGCATCGTATTCGTCGCTCGACTTTGATCCCAAGCCCACCGCCCACGTGATCCGCGGGGCGTACGGACGCCCCAGCATCGGCAGCAACGAGCTGATGGCCAGCGCCAAGGCCGTTTACAGCCAGGCGATCCAGTGGTACGTCACCGCAGACAAGGCGCATGCCCGCAAGGCGATCGACATCATCGACGCATGGGGCCCCGTGCTTCAGGACCTCAGCCTCAACGACGCCAAGCTTCTGGTGGGATGGACCGGGCACGATTTTCTCAACGCCGCGGAGATTCTCCGCTACAGCCACTCGGGTTGGGAACCCAAAGACACCGAACTGCTCCGGCGGATGATCGTGGGCGTCTACTATCCGCTGACTAAAGATTTCTTCCCCGAAGCCAACGGCAACTGGGACGCCGCCATCATGGACACGATGTTGTGCACCGGCGTCTTCTTCGACGACCACGCCATCTTCGACCGCGCTGTCGACCATTACCTCCACGGCCACCTCAACGGCGGCATCACCCACTACGTCTATCCCAGCGGCCAATGCCAGGAGAGCACGCGCGACATGGGCCACACGCAGCTCGGCCTGGGCGAGATGGCCCAGGCCTGCCAGGTCGCCTGCACGCAGGGCATCGACCTGTACGGCGCCGCCGACAACCGGCTGGCCCTGGGCTTCGAATACACCGCCAAATACCTGCTCGGCGAAGATGTTCCGTGTGAAGGATTCATCTCCCCGATCGGCCGCGGGCGCTTCAGCGACATCTACTATCTGGTTTACCAGCACTATCGCTTTGACCGCAGCATCGACATGCCCTACACCGCTCGCGCCGCCCAAAAGACTCATGGACTGAGCACACTGACGATGTTCCGCGGCGACGCCCCGGATGCGCCGCCCCCGAAGTTCGGTCCGCCCAAACCCAGTCCGATTGCTGCCCAGGGCGGCGCCATGCCCGAGCCGAGCGTAAAGCCGCCGCCGCTGGCGGCGGTTGTCGTCGCGCAGGGTCAATCCATTCAGGAAGCCATCGACCATCTGCAAGGCAAACCGGGGTCGATCGTCCTCGCAAAAGGCGTCTATGAGTTGCCTGCTCGGCTGCATCTATCCAGCGGCGTCACGCTGGCCGGGCAGGGAGACTCGACGATCCTCTGGCTCGATCCCAAACTTAGCGGTCCGGCGATCGAAAGTACGGGCCAAACCCTATCGGATGTGACAATTCGCGACCTGGTGATCGAAGGCGCGACGACCAGCCGCCCGCACACCGATCCCAACGCCGACCGTCGGACGCGCAGCCGGCCCGGAGCGCCTCGCCGATCGGGAATCCTCTTCGCGTCGCCGGACGGGAATCCCTCGTCGAATCTCCGCCTCGAACACCTCACCGTTCGCAACTGCACCGACACCGGCGTCCGCATTGACCGCGCCCGCGACGTGGCGGTCGTCGCTTGCAGCTTCACCGATAACGGCAATCTTCCCGACACTCACAATCTGATGCTGTCGCACGTCGCGCGATGCACCATCGCCGACACGCGGCTGAACAACTCCCCCGCCGGTGACGGCATTCACCTGACCGCCTGCGGCGACGTCACCATCGCCGACGACGAGATCGCACGAAACGTCGGCCATGCGATCGGCTCCGATGCCTCGTCGCACGTTCGCACTGAGGGAAATCTGACCGAAGGCAACGAAGCCGATTTCGCCACCCCCACCGGCCGGCATTAAACGAGAAATGAGCTATGAATCGCAGTGTCTTCTCACGCCTGTTGGCCGCAATCATCGTCTCAGTAATCTTGGCTGCGATATTCGACCGGGTGGGGCACCTGGATTCGACCACGGCCCAACAGTATTATGATCGTGCGAAACAGTTCCATAGCGAACCATTCTTATTACATGCCGCCATCTACGCGATGCTCGGCGTGTTCTTTGTCGCTTGCGTCGAGATGATCGCGTTTGGTCATTCGCGGGGATTGGCGAAACAGGCCTTAGATGGCGACGAAACCGAAAAGAGGGAATACCGAAAATAGGGACGCTACTACATTCGTATTAATCCGGAGCCGCGATGCCCGATCAGAAGCCGGTTCTGAACTACCGGAGGCCAGAGGGGCAGCACCTGCCCGCCTTCGAGGTCTTCGTGCTCATCGCCAAGTGGGGTGCGCTCTCCCTCATCGGCTTCGGCCTGTTCCTGATGGTGCTGGCCGCCGTGTTTCGTGTGCTCTGAGGCCATCTATGCCCGATCAGAAGCCGACGCTGGAATACGCGAGATCGAAACTGGTTGCCTAGTTATTGGGCAAGAGCGAAATGCCATAATTTTGCTGAGGGCGGGAATTTGTCGGATAGGACGGGGAATTTCACGATATTCTTTGCGATGCAGATAACGCAATTTTATGTTACTCAAGGTGCTCTCAGAAATGTAACACTTTGTAACATTTTGTAACATCGCAATGGTTGTTGCCGGTGGATGGGACTGAACGTTTTGAACAAAACTGAACGTTTTTTGCGCTTTGGCGGTCGGCTGTACGTGGGAGCCCGCTGAACATGGTTGAACGCAACTGAACCTTTTCGGGGATTTTTCAGCCAGAGGCAGGCACGCCGATTCGCAGCCTGCGCCGGCGATCTCAGTTGCGGTCCTGCTGCGCCTGGTCATCCCGCTTGTCGGATGATGAATCCGGCTTGGTCTTGAGCTGGTCGAGCATCTGGCGCTTCTGTTGTTCCAGCTCGCTGCGGATCTGGTCCTTGAGCTGCTCGAGCTCGCGGCGGGCCTGGTCGGCCTCGCGGCGGAGGTTCTCCTTGAGCCGCTCGATCTGCCTTTCCTGCTGCTCGACTTCCTTCTTGAGCTGCTCGCTCATCTGCTGCAATTCCCGCGTCTGGTCCGGCGAGAACTGAAACCGGTTCGGGAAGTAATCCTTCGGAGAAGTGCCGAACGGCTGATCTGGCATTCGCTTCGGTTGCGGCGCGGATTCGACGGTCACATCAATGTTCTGACGGTTGCCTTCACGGATGATCAGCAAAGGGACGTGGCCGCCCGGGTTGTTGCCGCGCAACATCTGCTCGACCTGCGCGTTACTGGCAACGGAACGATTGTTTATCCGCTCGATCACATCGTACCGCTGAATTCCGGCGTGCTCGGCGGGGCTGCCGGGCACCACGCCCTCGACCACCAGGCCCGCACCGCGCCGAAGCCGAAGCTGCGATGCCATGACCGGCGTGACCGGAGACACGTATACGCCGAGCGACAGCGCCGATGCCGGCCCCTTGGACCACAACCGGACATCACCACCGTTGGGTGGCATCATCTCTTGCACCGGCTGCCCCTGGGGCGCGAACATGCGCACCTCGCCGGGCTGGCCGGGGGTAACGTTCTGGATCTGGTAATCGCTGCTCTGGCCCATCGCCAGGGAGGCGCCGAGCAAGGGCATCAGAGCCGGCAAGTAAAAGCAGCTTCGAAGCATCGGAATCTCCTTATTGCTTGGGCGTGAGGGACTATCTGGGCTTTTCTGTCGGGTCCGGGGCGCCGTCTTTTTTGTCCGAATAAGGCTGGAGGAACTGCTTAAGCCGGCTCAGCGCGTCCCGCGTGTCCGGGGAAAGATCGTTTTGCTGTTCGACAGCTTCGAGCGGTCCCTGGAACATGAGCTTGCCGGACTTGGCGTCGGCGACGGTGACGGTTCGATGATCGCCGTCAATCGAGACGGTGATCTGGCGCTTGCCGTCGAGCCAGGTCAGGGTGTGCTCATTGGGCGAGACGAAAGTGTGCGGAGAATTGGGCGCGGCGCCGCCTTCGCCCCCTCCGCCGCCCGTGGCGCCTCCCATGGCCCTGCCCGGCCGAAGAGGAACTTCAAACTGGGACGGGATGTCCAGATCGCTCAAGGGAGGGAGCTCGCGCTCGGCCAGCGTGAGCGAGGGCGACTGCCGCTCGCCCTCGCGAAGCAGCGTCAGATGAATCTCATCCCCGGGTTTAAACGTCCGAACCAACACCGCCAGTTGCTCGGCGTTGATCAGCAACTGGTCGTTCAGCTTGAGCAGCAGATCGTACTGGCGAATGCCCGCCTTCTGCGCCGGACTGTTTGGCTGGACAAAATCGACGACCAGGGCGGTCCCATCCGGCAGCCTGAGCTGGTGCCGCAGCGCCGCCGGGGGCGGCGAGGTGCTTAGCCCGAGGTACGCCGCCTTCACCATCCGCTGGGCCGGCGGATAAACCGGGGGCGTGTAATTGGGGGCGTTGTAAACAGGGGGCGTGTAAAATCGCTGGCCGTCCTGAACTTGCGCCTGCGGCTGGTCGGTGGCTGCGGCACGGCGGACGGCGCGGTCCGCCTGCCGGACCGCTTCCTCATCCGAGTCCGACTGCTGGACCGACCCCGGCTTCTGCGGCGCCGGCGCCACACTTTGTGATCGCGCCGTCTGCCCGACACCGCATGCCGCCAGCAACATGATGATGCATTGCCGTTTCATAACGTCTCCATCCGCATCCGGACGGGTTCAAATTCTCAATACGTGACCAGCTTCACGAAGACCAGTTCGTCACGCGGCGACACCTGCTGCGCCGTCATCTGCTCGTGTTCGTCGAACCACCGCGTCTGTTCGATCGCCTGACGATGGAACACCCGGACCGGCGTGTCATCGTCCAGCATCACGACGCCCTCATCGCTGGTATGCGAGCTCACCAGGCGCTCGACGACGGGTTGAACGGCCGGATCCTCCTTCGCGACTGCCACGCTCTTTTGCCGTGATACGTCGCGATGGAACATCGGCCCGGCCCACAGCACAGCAACCGACGCCGCCACACCGGTGATGAACGTTCCGATCAGGAACGCCCGATGCCGCCAGACAGCCTTGCCCTCGGCCTTGAGATGCCGGCGGAAATGGCTCTCCGCCTGCCCGCGCTGCCCCTCCAGCGCGTCGCGGAAAAAATCCCGCAGCATCGAATCGAATTGCTCGTTGTCCTGCTCTGTCATACCGTCAACCTTTCACGCATTCTTCTGCTCGACCATCGGCGTATCGCTTACCAAATCATTGAGCAGCGTGCGAAGCTGCTTTCGCGCCCTGCTGAGTCGCATGTCCACCGCGGCCGGTGTCATCTCCAGCAGCTCGGCAATCTCCTTGCTGGCCAGTCCCTCGTAATAGCGGAGCACGACCACCGGCCGCGAGGTCTCGTCCAGCGCCGCAACGGCAGCCGCGATCTTCGCGTGCCGCTCCTTGCGGCCCAGTTCCTCCAGCGGGTCGTGGGTCCAGCGCTCATCGGCGGCGGAGGTCTGGGCGGTGCAGGGCTCGGTCGGCTTTCG
>DATHPP010000045.1:0-12386 GCA_035483795.1 Tepidisphaeraceae bacterium
ACCATGAAATCCGCGGATGATCCGCGGGCTCAGCCCCGAAGATGCGATTAGAACAAAGCGCGAGGGTCAGCAGCGCGAAAGTCGGCAACAGACGAAACACGGAGGCTCCGATTGGGGATGAGGCGCCGTTATTACTCTACCGTAAGCGACTTTACTGCCGCGCACTAATATCGACAATCCCAACCACAAGGAGTTCATGGATGGACCAGAACCAGCCGGAATCGCGCGAGCACGACTTGTCTGTCATGCGCGGGTTGTCTCCGCGGCGGAAGAGCACCGAGGCGTCAGACGTTCAGGGTTTGGTTGCCGAGCAACTGGCGCATTATCACATCGATCCGCAAAGCGAATACGGCCGAGCGATGGCGAGCCTGGTCGGCCGGCTGTACGAGTGCGGCGCCGACCTGGACCGCCTGTGGCGGGTGACCGCGGCGACGATCGATTCGCTGGACCGCAGCGATCGGGTGGCGTATTTCAACGCGAAGAAGTTTCTCGCCTTTCAGATCGCCAAGCTGCTGGACACGCTCCAGAATCCGTTGCGGCGGACGTACCAATCGCTGGGCTACAGCCTGAGCACGCAATCGGCCAAGGGGCCGTACGCGATGTTCGACAACGTGACGGCGATTTTCTCCGCCACGCCGGTCATCGCCCGGACTGCGACGTACGTGTACGCGTGCGCCGAGTGGGTGGCCGAGGCGTTCCAGGGAAAGGAGTTTCTCGAGCAGATCTATTCGCGGCTTCTGAACCCGACATCATTGGCATTGGCCAATTACATCGTCGATCTGGAAGCGGGTCCATATTCGCGGGATTACCTGGCGTGGAACTTCAACAGCGGAATGGCCGCAATCGACGCCACGCTGGCCCATGTGTTGGGACAGGGAGATCTGCTGGTGACGGCGCGGTCGATCTATGGCGGGGCGCACCAGCTTATCTACGACTGGTATGCCAAGCCGGCGAACCTGGGCGTTGTGGTCGAAGCATTTGATGGAATGACCGCCACGGAGTTTGCCGGGGCGTGGGAGCAGATTGTCGCTCGGCATGCCGATCGACTGGCGCCGCATTCGTCATCAGGGCGACAGGCATATGTGTATCTCGAATCGCCGTGCAATCCACACGGCTACGTGCTGGACGTGCCGGGCATCTGCCGATTTGCGCATGCACAGGGACTGCGGGTCATTCTGGATGCGACGGTGGGCACGCCGTTTCTGACCCGGCCGCTTCAGCGCGACGATCCGCAGGAGCGGCCGGATTTCGTCATCCACAGCTATACCAAGGACCTCACAGGCACCGGCTCGGCGATCGCGGGCGTCGTCATCGGCCGCAACGAAGACATGTTCATCCCCAAAGGACAAACGGCGGCAGGGCGCTCCTGGGAGCAGAGCCTGTTTTGGAATGTCTATTACGTCAAAGGCGCCTTCCTGAATGCGGACGCAGCTTTTGAAGTCCTTCAAGGCATCCGCACGCTCGACGTCCGCATGTTGCACAAGTGCATCAATACTTTGATCCTCGCGCGGTTTCTGGCATCTCATCCGGACATCCGCGTCCACTGCGCCGGCCTTGAATCGGACCCGAACCACGGACTTTGCAGCCGGCTGATGTTCCTGGGGTTGCCGGCGCCTCTGTTCACGATCGAGATGCCGACGCTTTCGCGTTCCGCGTTCCAGCGTTTTTTCGACAGCCTCGATCCCACCTTCGCCCACATGATCAGCCTCGGTCAATCCAACACCATCGTGAGCTGCCCCGGGCTGACGACGCATTCGGAGATGGATGAGCAGGCGCAGATTCAGGCGGGGATCACGCCCTCGACGATCCGCTTCGCGGTCGGAGATGAAGACCCGCACGACCTGCTGGCACACCTGGCCGCGTCGGCGCGAGTCTGCATCGACCCGGAGCTGCCGGGGTTTTCCGCGCGGTGGATGGACGCGCGCGACGCCGACCGGATGATCAGGGACGTTTATCTGGACGTACACCGAAAATATATTGATTCAAAACCATCGCTGCTCAGCGACCGAGCCGGCCCTTGAGCTGGACGATAACCGCGTCGAACTGGAGGGGGTTTCGAGCGGCGCGGGCGACGATCAGGGAGCCTTCGAGGCAAGCGAAGATCACGGCGGCTTCAGAAGCGGCGTCGCCCTGAAAACGAAATTGGCGCGAACGGCGCCCGTGGGACAGCAGCGCGGCCAGCCACGTTTCGTTGTCGCGAAAGAATCCCTGAACCTCCTGCTGGAGCTCAGGCGCGAGGGCGGCGAATTCCGCGCCCAGGATGCCGCACAAGCAGGCGCGGTCGCCGGTGCGGGCGGTGGCGCGGAACGGGTCGAGATACTGGTCGAACTTTTCCCACGGGCCGGCGGTCGATTCGTCGACGCCGGCCAGGAACGCGTGCCACTGCCGCCGATAGCGGCACAGAAGCTTGACGCCCAGCTCGGCCTTGGTGGCGAAATGATGGTGGATGCTCGCCTTGCGGATGCCAACCTGCTCGGCGATGTCCTGGTAGCTGATGCCGTTGTAGCCGCGGGTCTGGAGCAATTCCTGGGCGACGTCGAGGATGAGGTCGGCGGTGGCATCGGAATGGGGTTTGATTAATTTGCCGGTTTTTGCTTGCATGTCTATCTACTAGAAGGTAGGTTAAGCGCGCTGGCGGTGGATTTCCAGTTCCCAACGGATCGGTACGTGCCGTTCACGGCAGCCGTGCCAGAGATTGGAAGGAGACTCATCATGCGCTTCTCTCGAATGGCAACGGGCATTGTAGCATTCGCGGCGTTGGTGGCGGGTGGGTGCGGAAATCAGGCCGGTACGGCGCCCAGTGCGATGAACTCGTCGGATACGAACAAGATGGCTTGGGCCGTGACTCTGGACAACATCGAGGCGTGCAGTTGCCCGACGTTCTGCCAGTGCTATTTCACCGGCCAGCCCGCGCTGCACGAGGCGAATGCATCGACACCGGCCCATGCCATGCGGTTCTGCCGGTTCAACAATGCATTTCGTGTCGCCGACGGTCATTACGGCGACACCAACCTGACAGGCCTGAAATTCTGGATGGCCGGCGACCTGGGCGGGGACTTTTCCAAGGGCCAGATGGACTGGGCCGTGGTGCGCTTCGAGCCCTCGGCGACCCCGCAGCAGCGCGAGGCCGCCGTTGCGATCGTGAAACAGATTTTTCCCGTCACGTGGAATTCATTCACCACGGGCCAGGACGCCAAGATCGACTGGAGCATCACCGATGACTCCGCCCTCGCCCGGCTCAACGACGGTAAATCCGCGGAGGTGGTCCTCAAACAGAACCGCGACGCTTCCGGCAAGGCGGTCGTCATCCAGAATGTCCAGTTCTGGGCGGCGCCCAGCAACACCGGCTTCCGCGTCATGAAAAACGAGGTCGAAGCCTACCGCGACGGCGACAAGCCCTTCGAGTTCAAGCAGACCAACGGCTTTTTCACCACGATCCGCATGAATTCGGCCGACGCGAAAGGCGCGCAAGCGGCGGCCTCGTCACATGTGCAATTGCTTAAGGTCGGATCCGCGGCGTGTGATGGGTCGTGCTGCGAGAAGTGACTGGACCGGATGATCAGGAGAGCAGTTGAGCAGTAGACCGCAGTGGAGCAGTCAGCTTTTTCTCCTGATCGACTGCTCATCTGCTCCACTGCTCTATTTTCGCCTGCGGCGAAAATGGAGCCACGGGGAATCGAACCCCGATTTGCTGAATGCGATTCAGCCGTCATCCCGTTAGACCATGGCCCCGGGTTGTTGAGGCGATTCTAGTGGCGGGGCTGTTGTGGTTCAAGCAGTGCCCGGCGGCCTACAGATCAAAGTCCCTGGGACTGCCGTCGAAGAACCATTTGGTGGCGGCGCGGGGTGGGTCGTTGAAGAAGTGGACGATCTGGTTGGCGTCGACGGTCCAGTCGTACTCGTGATCGCCGATCATTTCGGTGCGAAGGTGGACGACGGCGTTGAACCAGTAGAGCTTTCGCAGCAGCGCCTCAAATTTTTCCAGCCACCTGCGCCATTCCAGCTCGACTTCGTAGATCGAAGCGCCGAAGTGGATGATCTGGTTGCGCGACGCGGACGGTTCGCTGGCGTCCGCGGGGACCGCGAACATCCCACGGGACAGCTCGGGGAACGTATCCTTTTCGGGAAGGGCGGCAATCGTTTCGCGGTTCAAACGGTGCAGGCGGTGGATGTCGGAGGACATCCACTCGGCGCCCTGAATATAACCGTAGATGATGGATTGCCGTGCCATGCCCTGGACCCAACGAGTGCGACGCTTGATTATTCGCGACAATGCTGCGAACGGCAACGCTGAGCCGGGTTCGCTACAGGATCGGCGCAGGTCTGATAACGGGAATAGATGGACAATCAGGATCGAAATGCGCGGCGAATCGGCTTGAAGAGTCCGGCCAGGGCGAGTGCCAGCATGCCGCTGAGTCCACTCTGGACGGCGGGCGGCAGTGGGATGGCGCTGGCGCCATCGGCGGCCTCGGAAGATGTCAGTGCAGGAGTCGACGGCGATGATGGGTGCGCATCGACGACGCTGGCCGCGTCTAATTGACGGATTTGACCGGGCTGAGATTCCAAGAGCTCAACTCCGCCTGAGACGCCCTCTGGCCATAACAAGTCCTGTGGCTCGGCGATACGGGGGCTGTTTGATGAAATGGTGGGGTTCGGAACCAGAGGATTTTCGATGCAGGCGATTCCCGCAGAGGTGAAATGGCACAAACCAAGGCAGGCGAAGATGCCGATAGCCATGCTCCATCGCCTGGCGGTAGCGCGCGACACCGTGCTGTTCATGGAGCGCCTCCTCGAAATACCCTGGTGCATCATTCTCCCACAAGTCAATCAGAACCTGATCGTCCCTCTGCCGTTCCTATCGGGCGCCGGCCGGGAGCGGTTTATCCACAAAGTCCGCACGGCCAGCTTATTCCTCATAAAAAGGTTCGATACCGGGACATGTTCAATTGCGATTCACTACAAAATGCGCGATCTGAGAACGTTCCATGTTCAATGGCTGTGTGAGTTGCAAAGCGCAAGCCAAACCAGATCAGGGTTCCCTGATCATGCCAAACTGAACGCACAAAAGCGGCATGAACCACAATTTAATGGGACGAGCAGCGTCCGTGTGGCACGGCAGGCAGGGGAACAAGCACGACTTGTGTAGCGACAATGTGCCGGGGCCGCGACGACCGCTGCGGCGGGTAAGACACACTCATCCAGCCGCAGCAATTTGTCAGAAGCACTCGAAAGTTGGCCGGACGTCGGTCAAAGTTTACGGTCCGCGCAATCTGCAAAAGCGATCTCTCGGACGCGCCGATACGTGGGGTAGGGATACCGCCTGTACTGAAGGGATCGCTTATGCCAGCAGTGCGACTGGGAAACCTGGATTGGGCTTCGGTCTACATGATTGAGCACCGGCCCTGCGGGGCGGGGCAGGTGGTGCTGTATGCCGACGGGCCGACTACGGAACCGGGCTGTGCGGCGGCGACGCTCACCGCGCCCAAAGACGTCGCTCGGGCATTGGAATTGGCCGGCAGCGATGGCCGCTTCGATGCCTTCGCGAATTTCTGGGTGGACTTGCGGAAGCTGCGCCATACGCGCGACGGATCCACCGCAATCCTGAGCTTCGGCCTGTCCGGCGGCCGCATTGCGACCGTGCGGGTCCCCGCCGAGGTGCTCGAGCTCATCCATGCCTTCCGCCGGAACCGCACGGCTACCGCCGCCAGCCCCGCGCGGAGTTCGGGCGCGCGGCGCAAGGCCGCGCTCATCGCGTAGCTCAATTCCTTGTGCGCCCGTTCGCCCATTCAGTTGGCTGCGTGTGCGCTTGACTCGTAGAACCGCCAGGTCGATTTGAAGTCGCGCGTGAGCGGCTGGCCGGTCAGGCTGGCACGGATCATTTCAACGGGGATCGCGTTCTCGCGAAGCACGGCATCGTTGAAATCGCGGTCTTTCATCTTTCCCGCATCGACGACTTCGAGGTGAAGCGCCCGCAGTTGCAGCGCGCCCAGCATGTAGGCGCATTGGTAAAGCGGACCATAGTCGCCCGAGACTGATCGCCGCACCTCGGCAGTGGCGTTGCGGCGCTCGTGGCCGACGCGGTCGACCAGGAAATCGATCGCCTGCTGCGCCGTCATCTGCCCCAGATGAAATTTGAGTGAAAAAATGATCCGCGCGCAGCGGTGGGCCCGCCAGAAGAGCATTCCCACGCGCTCCTCCGGCGTGCGGGCAAAGCCCATGTCCCAGAAGCGCATCTCCCAATACAAAGCCCATCCCTCGATCAGGAACGGCGTCTGGAAAATATGCCGGTGCGCATTGTAATGCTGCGACATGAAGATCTGAAGATGGTGCCCGGGGATCAGCTCGTGAAACACGGTTGCCCGGCAAAACGCATAATTGTTCCCGCGCATGCTCATGAGCTTGTCTTGGTCGCTCATGGTGTCGGTGGGGTAGGAGACCTGAATCACTTCGCCGCCCAGGAAATACGGCGCGATCTTCTGCCGCTGCGGAGACATCATCTCCATGCGCCAGGTTTCGCGACAGATCGGCGGGATCGTCACCAGGTCGTGGTCGTCCACGAACTTGACGGCTTCGTCGGCAAGTTGCTTGATGAGCTGAGGCTGATCGCCGGGCGCGACGTGGTGCTGCGCGACGTGATCCACCGCCTTGTGCCAATCGTCGCCGAATCCCAGATCGCGAGAAGCACGCTTCATCTCGACATCGCACCAGGCGAATTCCTTCTGCGCGATCTCGATCAGCTCTTCAGGCGTGTAGGGAATCATGTCGAGCTGGAGGGCGTCGAGCAGGGCGACCCGGCCGATCGGATCGCCGATCACCGGTTCGCTTTCCTCATCGGTGTACCCGGCAAGCTTTTTGCGGAGGAACTCGGCGTAATCCTTCAGCGCCTTGTCGAACTTCGGATACGGCTCGCGCATCCACCAGGAAAACTGCGGATCGTATTGATCGTAGAATGCGTGCCAGTGTTCGAGCACTTCGCGGAGCTGATCGGTCAGCTTCGCGGCCCGGTTGGCCAGGACCTTGTCCGGGAGTTCCTTTGAATTGGATTTGACCTTCGCCTCCAGGTCCTTTCGCAGTTTCGCGAGGCTGGAATCGGCGCCGACCAACGTGCGGGCCGCATTCTCGGAATCGAGCTTCTCCATCCGCCGCCGGCTTTCCTCCAAGGCCACGATCGGCTCCGCGAACGGTAGCAGCGTTGCAACCAGATCAAACTGCTTCTTCTGGTACTCCAGTTCTCTGACCTCGAACCGAATTCGATTTTGCAGGAGCAGGTAGTCCACCTTTCCCGCCTGATCCAGTGAGTCAAAGTTCACGCCACTGAGTCCGTCCAATCGATCTTGGAAGAACTTGGCGAGGCGTTGGTGCTCGGCGTCGGAGCCGGGCAGTTGGTATCGCCGATCCAGCCCGGCCAGATCCTGGGTGTAGTTGTCGATCACGCCGCGCATCGGACTGACGGTGGGATCAGCCGGCATGGTTCCCGCCTCCGCCAGCGCCGTGAGGCAAACCAAAGCCGCCAAACTGAGGGAAACAAGGCTGCCCACGATCGACTTGTGATATCGCATGGCCGATCAGTTTCGACTGTCGGTATCCCGCATGTCCATAGGTCCGGCGTCAACGACCCGCCCCGGCGAGCTGGTGGCTCATGTGGCCTGAGGCAAAAAAACCGCGCCAAACCGCGCCACATCGCGCCACATCGCGCCAAACCGCGCCAAACCGCGCCACATCGCGCCACTTATCTAACGACTGCTTCCCACAGGCAGGGACAGAGGAACGCCTTCGGCCGACTTTTCACTTTGTCCCTGGGTCCTCTGTCCGCTCATCCCTTTGTCCCTCGCCCCCAAGATGGCCCATGCGGCCCATGGCCCATCGATGACCCAAAAGATGGGCCAAAATGGGCCAAAATGGGCCACTTATCGCAAAATTGCTAGAACATCGGCGATCCAGGCAACCCCGGCGGTTCCCACCGGCCCACCTCAGCCTTCCCCAGACCGCCGGGCGGACGGACGCGGAGGATTCCAGCTTGTCGACCATCCGCTTGGGGCTGTCTTTGAGGTGAAGCAGCAGCCTCGTAAAGCTACTGGTGGATTTCAATGCATTGGACGAGAGCAATTCGTCCGGTAAAAAATCGCAACGCTCGGTTGGCTTGGATAGACGATATTTTTCTCCCGTGGCGGATTTGAATGTCGACCTGGAAGTGGAGGTTGGTTTCAGACGCGGGGCTGGCGGCGCGGATCGGGATCGGCGCGGCGATCTTCGCGGCGCTGGCGGCGGTGGATCTGTGGCGGAATGGACGCCGGGCCACGCGGTGGCGCGAGTATCTGTTTCTGGTTGTGGCGGTCGGGCTGGCGATGGGGTATGGATTCGTCAACGACTTTGTCGCCAGCGGGATTTCGTGGGAGTACTTCTATTACGGGAAGGGCTTGGACGGAATGCTGGGGCCGCACGTGCCGCCGGACCCGGCGGCGCTGCGGTGGGCGGCGTGCGGCGTCGGGTTGCGGGCGACGTGGTCGGCCGGGCTGATCGCGGGCGTCGCCGTTCTGGTGGCCAACAATCCGCGGCGCGACCGCCGGCAGTTGCCTTACTGGCAGCTTTTGATTTTGCTTCCGGCGATTTTCGCGGGGGCGGCGGTGGTGGCCGGCATCGGGGCAGGGTGCGGGGCAAACGGCTGGCTCGCCTGGACCAACACCGACATCGCCGCGATCGCGCGCGACGATCTGTTTCGACCCCGGCGTTTCATGTGCGTTTACGGCATGAACCTGGGCGGATACGTCGGCGGGCTGATCGCCACGGTGGCGGCGGTCATTCGCATCCGCCGGAAGCGACGATGCGATTGAAGGGGCAGGGACAATGCCGATTATGGATCACGTCGCAAGTCTGGTCCAAATCGTTCGGAGCGTAGCATTGTGCGGCCAAGGCAACAAACATTTCACCGTTCCAAGAGCGGGGTGTAGGGGACCACAGGCAACCGCAAATCGGATTGACACTCGCACCCCCGCGCATAGACTGCGCGGCGGCGGGCGGGAGCCCGTCGGCGTTACAGCTTTTTCATTCCATCGTCCGATAACTTCAAAGGACCCGGAGCGCGCTTCGGCGGATTGCCTGCTTTAGCGCTCGCGAAGCCTGACGCTCCAGGTAAAAGACATGAGCCTCAGCATTGAGTTCATCCAGGCCCGGCAGATCCTCGATTCGCGCGGGAATCCGACCGTCGAAGTCGACGTGGTGCTCGAAGACGGCACGCTCGGCCGGGCGGCGGTCCCCAGCGGGGCCAGCACCGGCGAGCATGAGGCCGTCGAGCTGCGCGATAACGACAAGAAACTCTGGGCCGGTAAGGGTGTTTCCAAGGCGGTCGAGAACGTCAACACCAAAATCGCGCCGGAGCTGATCGGCCTGGACCCGCGCGACCAGGAGGCGATCGATCAGCTCATGATCGATCTCGACGGCACTCCCAACAAAGCCAAGCTGGGGGCCAATGCGATCCTGGGCGTGAGCCTGGCGGTTGCCAAGGCGGCGGCGGAAGGGTGCTCGCTGCCGCTGTACCGCTACCTGGGCGGGCCGGCGGCACGCACGCTGCCGGTGCCGATGATGAACATCCTCAACGGCGGCAAGCACGCCGACAACAACGTCGATTTTCAGGAATTCATGATCCAGCCGTGGGGATTCAACAGCTATTCGGAAGGGCTGCGGGCTGGCGTGGAGATTTATCACGCGCTCAAGAAGGTCCTCTCGAAGAACAAGATGAGCACCGCCGTGGGAGATGAGGGTGGTTTTGCCCCGGACCTGAAGGACAACGAGGACGCGCTGAAGGTGATCGGCGAAGCCGTTTCCGCGGCGGGGTACGAATTCGGCAAGCAGGTCTTCGTCGCACTCGACCCCGCCGCCAGCGAGCTGTGGGACAACGAGAAAAAAGGCTACAAGTTCTTCAAGAGCAATCCCGACAAGATCGTCAAGAGCGAGGAGATGATCGATTACTGGGCCAGGTGGGTCGACAAATACCCGATCCGCTCGCTTGAAGACGGCCTGGCGGAGAACGACTGGGACGGCTGGAAGAAACTGACCGACCGACTTGGCAAAAGGATCCAACTTGTTGGCGACGACCTGTTCGTCACCAACTCAAAGTTCCTGGAGAAGGGGATCAAAACCGGGACGGCCAACTCGATATTGGTGAAAGTCAACCAGATCGGCACGCTGAGCGAAACGTTCGCGGCGGTGAACATGGCGATCCGCAACGGTTATTCCGCCGTGCTCAGCCACCGCAGCGGCGAAACCGAAGACGCCACGATTGCCGATATTGCCGTGGCGACCAACTGCGGGCAGATCAAAACCGGCGCGCCCGCCCGCAGCGACCGTGTCGCCAAGTACAACCAGCTTCTCCGCATCGAGGAGCAGTTGGGCGACCGGGCGCAATACGGCGCTGTTTTCTGGAACAAGTGACTCATGAGCGACCCCGCCTTCGGCAAGTCAGATCCATCCGAGGCGCACGTGCCTTGGGAAACGCTGGATGCGGAGGAGGAAGGGGCCGTCGAGGACGATGCTCTTGTGAGCGACGGGTATTTACCCCCTCTCCCTTTGGGAGAGGGTAGGGGTGAGGGGAAATCGGCGGCGCCTCCCGAACGCCCTCACCCCAACCCTCTCGCGGGGGGAAAAGGGGCAAGGCTCAGCGAGGAGGAGGTTCCTCTGATGAGTGGCGGCGGCTGGACCTTACCGCTGTTATGCGCGGGCGTGGCGCTGATTGCGTGTTGTGCGCTGATCCCGCAGTCGGATGCCAATCGCCGACTGGCGTATGAACGGCAGACGCTTCAGATGGATTTGCAGACGGTCCAGAAGCAGATCGCAGTCAACGAAGAATTTCTTCGGAAAGTGGGTCAGGACCCGACACTGGCCGAGCGGCTTGCGGAGCGCCAGATGAAAGTGATTCCGCAGGGCTCGCGGGTGCTGGAGCTGCAACACGATTCCGGTGGGGCAAGCATGTCGCCCTTCCAGTTGGTGAGCGTGCCGCCGCCCGCGCCGCTGCCGCCCTACAAACCGGTTGGCGGATTTCTCGCGGGGCTCTGCCACGACAACCACTGCCGCCTCTACGTCATTGGTGTTGCTCTGGGGATGATTGCAACGGGGCTGATTCTCGGTGGGTCGCCGGAAACGAAATAGATACGTCAGCGCGGTCGGTAGCAAGGCGGTAGATGTCCAGAATCTGGTCGATCTTTCGCTCCCAATCGAAGTGCTCGACGACGCGAAGGCGCCCGGCGCGGCCCAGCTCACGCCGCAGTTGGGCCGACTCTGCCAGCCGCGACATCGCCGCTCGAAGATCCTCGATCATTTGCTCACGCGGGCCGGGGGGGACCAGGATGCCGCAGGTTTCGTCGAGATAATCCGCCGGCCCACCCCATGCCAGGGCGATCACGGGAAGGGCGCAGGCCATCGCCTCGAGCACGACGGCGCCGCCGCACTCGTAGAAGCTGGGCAGCACCAGGGCGTCAGCCCACTTCAGTTCGTCGGCGCACTGGCTCTGTGACTTCCAACCCAGAAACCGAATCCTGGATTGCAACCCGAGCCGGTTGACTGCGCCTTCCCAGGGAGCGCGCATGGGCCCGTCGCCGATGATTTCCAGGGTCGCCTGGGGCGCGGGCAGGCCGTCGAACGCTTCGATGAGCAGGTCCACTCCCTTCCAGTCTTCGAGCCGCCCGAGAAAGACGAAGCGCGTAGTCGCACGCGGCTCAGACGACTGCGCTGGCGTCCAGAGCGAAAGGTCAACACCGTTTTCCGCAAGCGTGATGACGTGAACTTTGCCTGATGGCGGCAGAGCCCGGCGGGTGCGTTCATTGGCGACCACCAGTACCGCCGCCCGGCGTTTTCCCGGGAGCAACAGGTTCATGACGCCCGAGAGCCGCCGGGCAAAGCGGCGAAAGGGGGTGTCGTCGCTGCGGTTTCCGCCCAGACCCGGGGGGAAGGTCATGCCGCCGTTCATCGGCCCGATCACAACCGGCGCGCCCATGGAATGAAGCAGGGAGGGTTCTTTGGGCGAGACGGGGATCGGCTGATGAACGACGCGGATGTCCAATTCCCTGACGAGGCGGCGGGCGATTCGGCGGGCCATGACCTGGCTCAGCAGCCGAAGAAGCCATCCGGTGGTGAAATTTTGAAGCCGCTGCGGAAGCCGGCTGGTCCAGCGGTCCAGCAGCCGATGCCAACGGGTATCGGGGACAAAATGAATGCGATCCAAATCGTTTGCCAGAAGTTCGGACAGCTCGGCGCGGGTGCGCTCGTGCACGATGAGCCAGGCGTCGATTCCGCGGGCGCGCAGACGCCGGAAATACTGCAGCGGAAGAATGGCTTCGCCCCCGAATCGGGCCGATGCGTGCTCGGCGACGATCAGCACACGAAGATCGTCACGG
>DATHPP010000046.1:0-21841 GCA_035483795.1 Tepidisphaeraceae bacterium
GACCCGGCGGGATACCTGCTGTATTTCCTGATCGCGCGGGGTAACGTGCGGCGCGGCAGCGGGGCAAAGTCCGCCCCTACGCACAATTCCGGGTTTTTCCGACTGAATTTTCCCGCGATCACCGGTGTAGATCAGAATGCGGTGCTTGCCGGCAGCGCATGCCGTCGCCTCCGACTTTCTGCCGTCTGAAAGGCCGCGCACCTGATGTTCTCTTTATCCGTCCGACTTGTGCTGCTGTGGATGACGGTGCTGTCCGCCTCGGCGTCGGCGCCGTCGGCCGATCGTTCTGATCTGCTTCTCACACACGCGTTCTGGCATTGGTTCCCGCCCGACGTCCGCTCCGTCACCCTCGATCGACACGGGCGAGCCTGGTTCCTGCTCGACGGGATCATCGTCAATAGGGAGCTGAAGCAGCAGGTGGAGCGGGCGGTGGGCTTGCGTGCTCCGTATGTGACGGGCCGCATCGCACTGTTCGACTCCGCCGACGCCTGTTCAAGTTCTCAGCGACACCGTTCCGTTAGCCTCAAGCTGAGCGATCACCCGGTGGTGGTCGAGATGATCGGCGTTTGTTCTTGACCCTGCGGGCGGGAACCCCACAATCCGACCGTCCTCACGCTCGAACAGAAGGGCCTCGCTTCATCGACGGCGTATACGTCGTGGGAGTACCGATGCGACTGCGTTTCTACTGCTGCTTGCTGTGCGTTTTCGTGCTTCTCCCGATGCCAGCCCGAGGGGCTGAACTCACGCCCGATCCGGCGAGCGTGCAGCGCGAAGGGCGGGCCTACCGCTACCCGCAGGCCGGGTGGATCGTCGTGCACGTCGAGGGCGAGCCGTACCAGCGCGGCCTTCAGCAGGGCAAGCTGTTGTGGCGCGAGATCCAGGAATACATCCGATGTTTTGCGGTGCAACAATCGTCCGAGGCACCGTCCGATGGGTGGAAGCTGACCCGCACGATGGCGGACGCGCTCTTCGTGCGCCGATTCGATCCGGAGCTGCTGGAGGAAATGAAGGGAATCGCCGACGGCGCCGCGGCGGGCGGGGCGAAGTTCGACGGACGGGCCGTGGACCTCACCGACATCGTCGCGATCAACGCCTGGCCCGAGCTGGAGTCGCTGGATGATGCCCTGCTCGCGCAGCCGACAGGTCTGGAGGGCAAAAGCTTCGAGAAGCCGTCGTCCCGCGTAGCGCCTGGTCCCTCGGTCAGCCGGTGCAGCGCCTTTGCCGCCACCGGACCGGCGACGCGCGATGGCAAGGCCATCATCGGCCATATCACCATGTTCGATCTGTACCCCTGCAACTTTTTCGACGTCTGGATCGACGTCAAGCCGGCCAGGGGACATCGCCTGGTGATTCAAGGAGCGCCGGGGAGCGTGCAGAGCGGCATGGACTGGTACATCAATGATGCCGGGATGGTTCTGACCGAGACCACGATCGCACAGACCCGCTTCGAGCCCAATGGAATGGCCGTCGGTTCACGATCGCGCCGCGCCATGCAGTATGGGGACAGCATCGATTCGGTCGCCAAGCTCCTGGGTGAGCGGGGAAACGGCCTCTATACCAACGAGTGGCTGCTGGCCGACATGAAAACCAACGAGATCGCGCTTTACGAGCTGGGGACGCACACCACCCGGCTGATGCGCAGCTCACGGGATGAATGGTTCGGTGGAACGAAAGGATTTTACTGGGGTTGCAACAACACCAAGGACCTCCCCGTCCGCATGGAAACCATTGCCGGCGCCAACGACCGTCCGGCCGACATGACCTTCCATCCAACCGATCGCGACATGGCCTGGGTCCGACTGTACCAGCAGAACAAAGGCAGCATCGGCCCGGATTTTGCCCGGCTCGCCTTCGGCCGCCCTCCGCTGGCCCAGCGCGAGTCCTGCGACGCCAAGTTTACCACGGCCGAGATGGCGCTTTCGCTCAAGTCCTTCGCTCACTGGGGCGACCCGTACGGCCAACTCTGGGAGCCCTCGCCCAAGGAGCGGGAAGAATATCACCACATCCATGCAATCGTTCCCTGCGACTGGACCCTCCTGACGACCGATCCTCCGGCGGTCACGGGTGCGGATAAGGCCGCCGTCGCCGTCGATCTGAAGGGACGGAATTCGGACGAGGAAAGTCAGGCCGCCGACTATCGCGACGACAACGACAAGGCGCTGCCCGCCGTCGTCTGGCACGGCACGCTGATTCCCGCCACTGATGGCGACATCTGGCTCACCAGTGCCTTTGCAAGATTCCAGGAGTATGTTGCTCGCGAGCACGAGCTGCTAAAGGCGCATGCGAGAGAGGGTTCGACGCCACTGACACAAGATGAGCGCGACGAGTTGGCCGTCTGGATGTTCAAGGTGAGGTCCGCCGCGATGACGGCGGGGGCGGCCCAGCAGTCAGTGCCGCTACGGAAGATCAAGTCCGATGCTTCGGACGATGCCTGGTTCAGCAGCGCCAGCAATCGCGGCGTCATGCTGCTGGCGGAACTGCGACGCCGGCTCGGCAGCGAACGGTTCGACGCGGCGATGGAGGCATTTGGCCGCGAGCATGCCGGCAAGCCCGTCGATAGTGAGGCCTTTTTGAGCGCCATGACCGCGATCGGCGGCAGCGATCTGCGGGAGTTCTTCGCTCACTGGATCGACTCGGCAGATGCGTTGCCAACGCTCGAACTTGCGGGAGTCAAATCTGAGCACAAAGACGGCGGCTATCGTGTCAGCGGCCAAGTTGTCGCGCACGGCCCCTGTCCGCCGGCAAGCATCGACGTCACCCTGGAAACCGCAGACGACGAAGTCACCAATACGTTTCCCTTTGCCTCCGCCACTGCCCAGTTCAAAATTAACAGCGAGAAGAAGCCCCTCCGGGTCGTCGTGAACAAGTATGGCCCGACGCCTTGTGCCAACGGCTGGAACTGGGGCGCCGGCGGCTTCGACCGCTCGGACCAGGCGGTTTCAGGATTCGAAGCCGACCTCGAGCACACGCTGATCGTGTACGGCACGCAGGTGGAAGCCGATGCCAATCGCATCGCCGCCGAGAAGCTCCAGCGGGCGATCATCGATCACCCGCAGCACCTGACGGTGCCCTTCAAGTCGGATTCAGAGGTTACCGACCAGGACCTGCGAGGCCGACACCTGCTGCTGATTGGCAGGCCCGAGTGCAACAGCGTCACCGCCCGGCTGGCCCGTTCGCTCCCGCTCACGTTTGGCCCGCGCTCGTTTGTCGTCCGTGGCCAGATTTACGCGAACGCCGACAGCGCGGTTATTGCGGGTGGCGAAAACCCCACCGACGCGCATTATTCGATCGTCTGCATTGCCGGCCTCAGCCCTCAGGCGACCTTAGGTGCAGCGCTGGCCTTGCCCCATGGCGCGCCGGCGCCGCTGAAAGTATTGCCCGCTCATCAAGCAGCCAAAGACATCGTTCCACCCGCGACCGGGTTGGTGTTCGAGATGAAGTGATCTGAGATGGAAGAACGAAGAACGGATCGCTTTCCCACCCGGGCTCTTGGGACCGGGTGGGGGCGGCGAGCGTCGAGCAAACCGGCGGCCGGCATTTCGTAGATGGGAGATCGCCGGCCAGTGGGGTACGCGGCGCGGAACGGGTGGACACCGTGTCCGACGTGACGAGATAACTTCCGTTTTCGACTCGGATTTCCGAGTCGAGAAAATGTGCCATTCGCGCGACCGCGCGGTCCGTGGGCAGGTGAAGTTGTTACCGCCGCTTCCGCACCGGCACTTTCGACGGATGCGGGTGATGCACTGACCCCGTCGTTCCCGTCGGGTGGCTCGCCGGGACCAAACGCGATGTCGGATCGCTGCTGCCCGAGCTATTCGCACTTGGCGGCTTGGTGACCGCAGGAGTTGCCGCAACTGCCATCGGCGTCGCTTGGCTGCCCAGGCTCGTGTTCAGCGTAAACAGCAGCGCCTGAAGGTCGGCGCTGTTGACCTGCCCGTCGTAGTTGAAATCGCCCTGGTCCCAGGTGCCCGGCCGGTTGAGACTGAACAGCAGGATCTGGAGGTCAGCGCTGTTCACCTGATGATCGAGGTTGGCGTCGCCGTAAAGGGTGTAGGTCAGCTCGATGGTGTTGGGGCTGGTGTTGATGCCGGCGCCGTCGGCCGAGTCGGCGTAGCCGATCCCCGTGGTGTGATTCGGATTCGCAGCCGCCGCGGAAGAGGTAATCACTCCAGTCGAAACGGTTGGGGTGCCGTTCCAGGCGCCGGCGTTGCAACCGTTCTGGAGGTAGCTCTTAATCGCTAGGATCGGGTCCGAGCTGCTGTAGCTGATGAAGACAGTGCTGCGGCCGATGTCCAGGGTCTTTCCCAACAGCGGGTTCGCGCCGGTCAAGCCGTTGATCGTGAACGTTCCGTTCAAGTGGATCAAGTTCGGCAGGGGGTTCCCGCTGGTGTACAAAAGTGTGATGACGTCATTGGAGCCGTTGCCGTTGATGGTCAGGCCATTGGGGTCGGCGATGAGGAGTTGCCCGATCGCAGCGCCTAATGTCCAATCGATGTGCTGGCCGTCCGGGTCCTGAACGAGCGAGATCTGATCGACTCCACTGGTGCCGTTGATGGTATCGATGGTCGGCACGATCGTGTAGGTTTGGCCGCTGACCTTTCCGTTCATGACACCCAGCAACACGCTGACGGAGTTGCCGATGTAATTAAGGGCTAGCAGGTCGGGCAGCCCGTCTCCATTGACGTCGGCGCTAGTGGCGGATTCTGGGCCCGCACCCGCGGCCAACAGCTGCGGGGCTTGGAACGTGCCGTCGCCATTGCCCAGCAGCACGCCGATCGCGTTGACGCCGTAGTCGGCTACCACCAGGTCCTCCTTGCCGTCCCCATTGACGTCCACCGCGGCTACCGACAGGGGCATCGATCCTGCCGCAAAGCTCTGGGCGGGCTGGAATGTGCCATTGCCGTTCCCCAGCAGGACACTCACGCTGTTGCCTGTCTCGCTGGAAACTACCAAGTCGGCCTTGCCGTCCCCGTTCACGTCAGCCACGGTTAGATCGGTAAAGGAACTGAGGGATGGGCCGGGGCTGACGACCTGCGGGGCCTGGAAAGTGCCGTTGCCATTTCCCAACAGGATGTCCACAACGTTACTGCTGAGGTTGGAAACCAACAGGTCGGGTTTCCCGTCTCCGTTGACATCGGCCACGGCAATCGCATCCGGTTGCGAGCCGAAAGGAATGATCACTTGCGGCTTGAATGTGCCGTTGCCGTTACCCAGGAGCACGCTGACGCTGTCGCTGCCCGAGTTGGCTACGATCACGTCCGGCTGGCTGTTCCCCAGGTTCGCGATTGCCACATAAAACGGACCGGTGCCGACGGCGTAGGTTTGCTGCGGCTGGAATGTTCCGTTGCCGTTGCCCAGCAGCACGCTCACGGTATGACTGACATCGTTGGCGACAACCAAATCCTGCTGGCCGTTTCCCAGATTCGCGACAGCGACCGCGACCGGAATCATGCCAACGGCAAATGTCTGCTGCGATTGGAAGGTCCCGTCGCCGTTCCCCAGCAACACGCCGACGGTGTTGCTTCTGGCATTGGCGACGATCAGGTCGGCCCGGTTGTCCCCGTTTAAATCGGCCACGGTCAGGAAGAGAGGCTTGGAGGAAGTGGCAAAGGTCCGCTGCCCTTGGAAAACCTGGTTGCCCGCGCTGAGCAGGACGGTAACGCTGCTCGCGCCGGAGTTGGCGACGAGCAGATCGGGCTCGCCGTCGGCGTTGACATCGGTCGCGTCGATGAAATCTGGTGCTGATCCGGTCGCCAGCGTCTGCCCGAGTGCGAATGTGCCATCGCCGTTGCCCAGCAGGAGACTTACTCTCGCGCTGTCCGAATCAGTCACGATCGCATCGGGGATGCCGTCCCCGTTGACGTCGCTGATGGAAACGGAATCGGGGGCCGAACCCGCAGCGAAGGTCGTTTGCGCGCCGAACGTTCCGTTGCCGTTGCCCAGCAGCACGCTCACCGAATTGCCGCCGAGGTTGGCGACCGCGAGGTCCGGCTTGCCGTCCCGATTGAAGTCCGCGATCGCGACGCTGCGCGGCGCAGATCCCGCGGCGAAGGTACGGGCGGCTGAGAACGCCCCATTGCCGTTGCCCAGCAGCACGCTGACGGCATTGGCGTTGTAGTCGGCGGTGACCAGGTCGAGCTTTCCGTCGCCGTTCAAATCAGCCAGGGCGAGCGACCGCGGAGCCAAGCCGATTCCGGTGGAAACCACCTGTTGCGGCTGGAACGTTCCGTTGCCGTTGCCCAGCAGCACGCTCACGGTGTTGTTGCCGTAATTCGCGACGACCAGGTCGGGTTTGCCATCGCCGTTCAGGTCGGCCACGGCCACCGAGTCAGGCTCGGAACCGGTGGCAATAGTCTGTTGCGCGCTGAACGTTCCGTTGCCGTTGCCCAGCAGCACGCTCACGGTGTTACTCTCGAAGTTGGCGGTTACCAGGTCTGCGCTGCCATTGCCGTTCAGATCGGCGATGGCGATCGAGGTGGGACCCATGCCGACGGCGAGAGTCTCTTGCGTCTGAAAAGAGCCACCGCCCGTGCCTAAGCACGCTCACGCTCGAGGCGCTGCTGTTGGCGACGACCAGATCGGGTGTGCCATCGCCGTTGAGATCCGCCGTCGCCAGAGAACTGGGGCCTGCGCCGACTATCAATGTCTGCGTTATCTGAAACACCGCGGTGCCGGTCGACTTCGCCAGCGGGTTTCCGGCGAGATCGGTGATCGTCCCATTGTCGATCACGACATTCAGCCCGAGTGTTCCGCTGCCCGAGATTGCGTTAACGGTCACGGTGTAGATAGAACTCGAACCTGGCGTAACAACAATCGGACCGGAAACAGATGGGCCGTTCAGCGTCAGCGTGAAATCGCTTGCTTCGACTCCGGTCACCGGCTCGGTGAAAGTTACCGTGAAGCTGACGCTGTCGTCGGAGGTCACCGTGCTGACCGGATTGTCGCGGTCGATCGACTGCACGACGGGAGGAACATCGCCTAGCAGTTCGCCGATGGCGGCCTTCGGATTTTCGGAGGAGACGATGAGGTCCGGCTTTCCGTCGCCGTTCATGTCGGCAACCGCAACCCCTATCGGGTTCAGTCCCACGCCGAAGGCTCGCGGCGGCCCGAAGGTTCCATCACCGTTACCGGGAAGCACGACTGCGGCGTCGTCGTATAGGCTGATGGCGATCAAATCGAGTTTTCCGTCCGCGTTCACGTCGGCGAGCGCGGTGTCGAACGTGGGACCGGTGGCGACGGTCTGCGCGGCCTGGAACGTACCATTGCCGTTACCTAGGAAGACGTCCGTGGAGCTGGTTTGGCCTCCTACAACCAGGTCGCGTTTTCCGTCGCCGTTTACGTCCGCAATGTCAACGCTGTTAACGACGGAGTAGGGGCTGCTGGTACCGGTGGCGGCGAAGGTATTTTGAGCTTGAAACGTGCCGTTGCCGTTGCCCAGGAATACGCTGACCACCAGGTCAAAGCGGTCGGCCACCACGAAATCGGGTTTGCCGTCGCCATTAAGGTCCGCCACGCCAATGGCGCCCGGATCGGGACCGGCGCTGAAAGTCTGCGGAGGCCCGAACGTGCCATTGCCGTTGCCCAGTAGCACTTGCACTCCCCCGGCGACGTCGGACAGCAGGTCCACCTTGCCGTCGCCATTGAGGTCGGCGGCGGCGACGTAGATTAAGCCGCTCGCGCCCAAGCCGAAGGTTTGCAGCGTCTCAAACGTGCCGTTGCCATTACCGAGCAGCACGCCGATGGCGCGGGTGCTGCCGGCGCCACCAAAAGCCAAGTCCTGTTTGCCGTCACCATTGAAGTCCGCGGCCACCACGTTTGCCGGGACGTTGGGGCTGGTGGCGCTCGCGAAGGTGATGGGTGCCTGGAACGTTCCGTTGCCGTTGCCCAGCAGGATGCTCACGCCGGTAGCTTCAGCAACGGCCAAGTCAGGCTTGCCATCGCCGTTGAGATCGGCGGTGGTAAGGTCCGAGGGATTGCCGCCGGCGGCGAACGTCTGCAGCGCCTGGAACGCCACCGGCGCCGACAGAAGCACGCGGCGTTCCAGCGACTCGGCGACGAAACTGGCGCGACACCGCCAAAACGTCCTGGGCGAGAATCCCCTGTTGCGCATGCGTGCTTCGGAGCCATGAGAGTGAAACATGCGCCTCTCCTTCTTTGAGAATTGATCTGGCAGTCCAATGCTGCCGAGACGGGGATCGGCAGACGCGAAGACAGAACGACGTGGACCGAGAGTGATCGCGTTGCGAACCCCCGCACGTGACGAAATGTTGCATCGAGGCGATCAGCGGTGCAATGAATTTTATCGTAATCGAGCCACAGATGAGGCTGGTGATGAGTTACCTGCGATGTTTCAACCGGATCCCGAAGGATGATCCGCCCGCTCCTCGTCAGGCAAATCGGATCAATTTCGCATGCCGCCGTCCTTAGACGATAGGTCGTGATCTTGCCGGTCAGCGAGACTTTAGCCCAACGTGATCCTGCGGATGAAGGCGAGGAGCAGCGTCAGGACCAGAAATACTGCCAAAACCGACCAAAACCGCGACAGGCGCTTTTGAAATGAAGACGGGCCATCTGAAGCTCATGTGTCGCTCCCCCTTATCCGCCTCGCGGGATCAGAAGATGATGGGGTGAGGGGCGGCAGACCGCTCGGAACGCTTTTGCATGTTCGTCCCCTGGTTAGCCCTTAATGGGGGACGACTGTGCAGTTCCGTTCTGAGTACCCTGCCGCTGAAAAATCGCCATATCTCCGTGACGGCTGTCTGATTGCCGATAGTCAGCCATCCAGAGGACGGCCGCGCCCGCGAGCGGCAGCAACGAGAGCACAAAGGCCACGGCAAGGAACCGGCGATAGGGCACGCAATCATTCTACCGGGAATCGCGTGCCTGAAGTTGCGATTCCCCGTCGATGACCCGCTCCAGGCTGGTCGCACACCGATGAGCGAGTTCCCGGAGCCTGCCTCTCATCTGCCGGCGGCTTCATCTGGACAAACCGCTGACAATCGCAATACTTATTCTGTCAATTCTTGCGGGCAGTCAGTGTCTTGATATGGCCGAAGATACCACGACACAGCCGGCCGATGCCCACCTGGCGCCGAATCAGTCGCCCGCTGACCCCGAGCAGATCGGCCCTTATCGGATCATCGAGAAACTCGGTGCCGGCGGGATGGGCCTCGTCTACAAAGCCGAGCAGCGCCAGCCGGTCCGCAGAATCGTCGCGCTGAAGGTGATCAAGCTGGGGATGGACACCCGGGAAGTGGTCGCCCGCTTTGAGGCTGAGCGTCAGGCCCTGGCCATGCTCTCCCACCCCCATGTGGCCAAGGTGCTCGACGCCGGCATCACCGACACGGGCCGGCCGTACTTTGCCATGGAGTTCGTGGCCGGGGTTCCGCTTCGGGAATATTGCGATCAGAACAAGCTGACCGTCCGCGAGCGGCTCGAGCTGTTCATTCCCGTCTGTCAGGCGATTCAGCATGCTCATCACAAGGGAATCATTCACCGCGACCTCAAACCGTCCAATATCCTCGTCAGCATGTTCGACGGCAAACCCGTTCCGAAGGTGATTGATTTTGGGATCGCCAAAGCCACCAACCAGCAACTCACCCAGCATACGCTTTACACGCAAACCGGCGCGATGATGGGCACGCCGGAATACATGTCGCCCGAGCAGGCCATGACCAGCGGCCTGGATGTGGACACGAGGACGGATATTTACTCGCTGGGCGTGATCCTCTACGAGCTTCTGACCGGGACGCTCCCCTTTGATCCGAAAGCACTGCGCACGGCCGGAATGGAGGGAATGGCGCGGATGATCCGCGAAACCGAGCCCCCAAAGCCCAGCACGCGCTTGACCGCGATCTCCATCGCAGACGCGCTGGACCCGGCGGCTTTACATCGGACCGATCCGCGCACTTTCCGGCGACAGATTCGCGGCGATCTGGACTGGATCACGCTCAAGGCGATGGAGAAAGACCGAACACGCCGGTACGAGACGGCCAATGGTCTGGCGATGGACCTGGAGCGATATCTGGACGATGAGCCGGTGCTGGCCCGCCCACCAAGCTCTTCTTATCGTGCGGCGAAGTTCATTCGCAAGCACAAGATTGGAGTCGCGGCAGTCTGCGCCGTCGCATCGGCCCTGATCCTGGGGATCATCGGTACGACTCTCGGATTGCTGCGGGCGCGCCAGTCGCGCGATCTGGCCGTTCAGGCCAGCGCCGAGGCCGGTCGCCAGCGCGCCTCCGCCGAACAGTCGCGCGATGACGCCAATGCCGCCACCCGATTCCTGCGCGATGTGGCGATCTCGTTTGGCGCCTCGGGCACCGACGCCGCCAGCCGGATGGGCCCTGAGATCAAGCGTCTTGACGGCGGCTGGCTTGCCGATCAGCCCGAGACTGCGATGGGTTGCCGCGTCGCCATCGGCTTCACACTGCTGCACGACAACCCGGCCGCGAGCGAACGACAGTTCAACGCCGCTCTGGAGCTTGCCCGAACGCGGGGGATCGACATCCCCGAGCTGACGGCCAGGATCTACGAGGGGCTGGGTTTACTGCATCTTAGACGTGACGAGCTCCCCGCGGCCGAAAATTACTTTCGTCAGTCGGCGGCCGACTTCCAGCGATTCCGAACCCCCTCCAGCGAGCTGGGCGAGGTATACACCAATCTTTCCGCAATACTCGACCGGGAAAACAAGGCGGACCAGGCCGTGACGGTACGCTTGGATGCGCTCGCGGCATTCGTGAGGGGCAGGACCGCTGACCTCGCCCTCCAGCCCGGCAATCCCGCCGACTATCTTGCCCGCGCCAGATACCTGTTGCGGGCCGGCAAATTCAAAGGGGCGATGCCCGACTTGATCAGGGCAACCGAAGGGAATGACCACTTTGCGTGGTACTACCTCGCGCTCTTGCAGTTGCTTCAGGGCGATGAGCCGGCGTACCGGGTAACCGCCGGCGAAATGCTCAAGCGGTTTGGCAACTCGCCCGATCCCAGGGAGCGGGAGCGGACCGTCAAAGTTTGTGCCCTGACTCCGACGCTCGTCGGCGACGTCGACCAACTCGACTCGATCGTGAACTCGGTGCTGGCCTCCAACTTCCCCTTCCTGCAATGGTTCCAGCAAGCCAGGGGCATCGTCGAATTCCGGGCCGGCCGCTGGCAACCGGCTACCGACGCCCTGAATCACGTCCTGGGTCTGTCACCTTGTTACACCGCGACAGCTGAATTCATCTTCGCCATGATCCATCATCGCCAGGGGCACCTGCGCGAAGCGCGGGAAATCTTCGATCGCGCCGAGAACCGATCCAAAAAGATCACAGCGCCGGGCACCGACGACTTCGATCACGTAGAGGGGTCGATAGAGAACTACCTCACCATGGAGGTCTTCCGTCGTGAGGCGGAGAGCGTCTTCAACCAGCAGTAGCTCACCGCCGTGATGGACGTGAATGGTTCCCCCTCGCAAGGCAATAATTATTCGGACGGAGCCTGGTCAGGAGGACCGAGCATGAGCAAGGCCGACAAGCAGTCGCGGCGTCGTCGGCGGAAAGAGCCACGCCGCGAAGACGAAGTATGCAAGGGGAAGCATGGGCCGGTGCGTCCTCTTTGGCACAGGAATAAGCAGTGACGCACGTTCAGGGCGACACATACGCTTCCGTCTGTGCCACTTTGATTCGCTGGCCCGGGCGCAGCGGTGCATTCTCGTTGACCGCGTTCATGACGGCGGTCGTCTTCACATCCCACTGATTGTCCATTCGTCGCGACACGTCTGCGAGGGTTTCGCTGGGGAGGACTTGAGCAATTCGCAATCGGGTCACCTTGATTGAGGCTCGCTCTGCGGATGTGAGATCGTGAAAGCTCTCGACGACGCCGCGGACGGCCGTGAGATTGCTTGACGTCGCGATGGCGAGAAGGCGATACGTGACGCCGCGATGCTGCAGCCATGTGATCTCCACGTAGTCGACGGTTCTGCCATCCTGCCGTGTCAGCCAGACGCGCCGGGCGGGAAGATCGCCGATCGTCAGTGATTCCACCGGGGGTGCCGTCAGGTTTTCGCGATGCAACTCGGCGATGAGCTGCTCGGCCGCCTGGTCGGGGCTGGTGACGCCCGATGGACGGTCGAGCAACACCGCCGCATCCTGCTTCGGCGAGACGGCGACGACGGCTACCGGCATGTTTATGTCCGACCACCCGTGCGGGGCGGTGAATGCGAAGCCCAGCATCGGGTGCATAAACACGTCGCCGACAAAGATGCCGGCCGCCGGGTTGTCGCGAAGGACAAGGCCGTCGAGCATGCCGACGTATGCGTCGCGATCGTGCGGCGAAGGCGACGGTGTGATCGTCGCCGCAAGCTCATTGGCGCGCTGTCGGGTGGCGGCCACGCGCTCTGGTGTCTGGGGATGCGTCTGGAAGATGCTCGGAATGCGCTGGTCCTGCGGGTTGCTGGCGAGCGATTCAAATTGACCGAGGCGATCGAGAAACTCCGACAGCGCTTGCGGATCGAATCCGGCGCGGGCGGCGAGCCTCTGCCCGGTCCGATCGGCCTCGCGCTCCTGATCGCGGCTATATCCTGCGAGAAATAGCCCGCCCACGCTCTGCGCCGGCGCAGCCAGGAGATCACCCGCCGTCGGCGAGATCGTCCCGACGACCGCCCCGGGAAGCGCGAAGATCCCCGGCACGGTCGCCGCTTCCATCCGCTGCGCCGCGTGCCGCTTGATCACGTGGGTCGTCTCGTGTCCGAGCACGCACGCCAGCTCATCGGGCGAGTTCGTCAGCGCGAGCAACCCGCGCGTCACATAGACGTAACCACCGGGAAGCGAAAAAGCGTTTGCCACCGGCTGGTCGATGATGTGAAATTGGAAATCGTACTGCCGATTGCTGACCTGACTGACGACTTTCTGGCCGGTGTCGTTCACGTGGGCGGTAAGCTTCGGATCGTCATAGAGCCCGACGTTCGCCTCCAGATCCTTCGATGCTTCCGCGCCGACCTTCCGGTCCCACTCGGGCGAGTGCGCGCAGCCGCAAGTGACGGCAGCGAGCAATGCACAAAAGAACCTCAACTTCAGCAAGGATCGATTCATAGTTTTCGCCCGGTGGTGGCTTTCAATCGACACATCTTTAGCGCGTCCCGCGCCGCAAGGTTAAGCGGGGCATCGCGGTTCTACTCACACCGAACATAACCCCACCGTCGCTAAGCAAAGCAGCAGCGAAATCGCCGACACGAAGGTGAACAGCTTCCGCCTGACGCCTTCACCTCCGCCCCCTTCGGGACCGGCGTGCCGCAGCGGCGGGCGGCTCGTGCGAAATCGGGAATTGTTCGCTGATGAACCACCGCACCACCGCCGCAAGGCACAGCGCCAGCGATACGGCAGCGGCGAAGTTGAACATTCGGCGACGCATCACATGAAGCTCAGGACGGCTTGCGGTTGGGAAGCTTTGAAACGCCCGCCACTGCGAGCCGCAGGGCTGCTGCTTTGGCCTGAGGGCGGATGACGTGCGCCCCGCCCGCTGCGATCCATTCCTCTTCGACCAGCGCCACCAGCTTCTGAGCGAGCCGCTCGGCGAAAAGTTTCTCGTGGGCGTTCAGGACGTCGTCGGCCAGCGACGTTTTTCGTTGGGGCATCCCAGCAGCATATCGCGACGTGCTTACTTCTGCCCCGCGAACCGCGCCGGGTCCAGGCAGCGCCTGCACCCGCGACCGCGCCAGCATGGGCCTCACGCCACACGGCGTTCTCAGTCGGGTATAGTTGTCGGCATGAAGCTGAAGCTTTTGACGGTCACACAGGTTGCCGAAAAGCTGGGCGTCTCGCGCAGCCGGGTATTGTTTCTTGTTCGAGAAGGCCGCGTTCCGGGCGAAAAACTCGGCTCGCAATACGTCATCAAACCCGCCGACCTCGCCAAGGTCCGCGTCCTCAAGCCGGGGCGTCCGAAGAAAGCAAAGTAGCCGTTCACGTCTCGCTACGCTCCGAACTCCCCGCGGAACTCCGAAGAAAACGTGGTCTTCTCAAACACCGGCGCGCCCTGCAAATCGCGCAGCGTCGTACAGCGCTTGCATCCTTGACCGCGCTGTCTGTGCCTCACGCCACACCGGGTCATCGTCGGGGAACCTGAGCATCTGCATCCGCGCGCACAACTTGTTCAAGTAGCCAAGCTGATGTTCCAGATCGGCGCGGAGCCTGGCGAGTTGTTCCGGCTTGAGCTGGCTGGAATCCATGCCCGGATCGTGACGAACCGTGGCGGCGGGGACAACCAGACGCGCCGAACATTGTTTGATTGAAAACCGCGTAAACCTTATCCCGAGCACGGTCGACTGACGCGAGCTGTCTCTACGGGGGTGGGGTGGCCTTGAAAGGGCTATAGAATCACAATCAATGCCCGACCAGAAGCCGACTCTGGAGTATGCGAGCCCGGAACAACAGCGTAGGCCGGAACAGCAACTCGACCGGCAACGCCTTTCCGTGGACGTTTTGGGTCATCATCTTGCCGATGGCGATTCTCATTCTGGCAATGCTCGTAGGGCCGGTGTTGAAAGGCGGCTGCTGGATTCCGCCGTGATGCCGAGTTTTCAGCTGTTCCTGAAAGAAGTGACGCGACCCACTGCCTCTGGATCAACGATGCCACACACCATCGCGCCCATGCTGGCCGTGTCGTCAGACACGCTGCCGAGAGATTCCAGCCAGTGGGCCTTCGAGTTCAAGTGGGATGGCGTCGGCGCCGTCTGTTTCTGGGACGGCAAGAGACTCAGCCTGCAAAGCCGCAATAAGCTCGACATCACGCGCCGCTATCCCGAGCTTCAGGGTCTCGTCAAAAGGCTGCCGCGCTTGGCTTCTGATCGGGCATCGACGGGGTTGTAACATGCCGGGCGCGCCGCGAGGGCCACAAAGAGCAGCCTCAGCAGATCTCTAACGTACGTTGCACCAGTGTAATCCGGGAGATCGTGCGGCAAAAATCTGCTTGCGTTTTCCTGTGACGCAAGTGTTCAATATTCGCGATAAGAGCATAACAATTCATCCAGGCCCGGATCGTCATTGTTCCGCTGACGCGTGGGAAGGGGAAAAGTATGCGTCGCAATACATTTCGACGGCATCGCAGCGCCGCGCTGGCCCTGGCGGCCGGGGCCGCAGTCACGGGGCTGGCCGCTCAAAACGCCCAAGCCGGGCTGAAGACCTGGGCGGTCAACGCCGGCGGCAATTGGAGCACGGCCACCAACTGGAGCCCGGCCACGATTCCCGCCGCCGGAGACTCCGTCTTTATCACCTTCACCACTGCTTCCAGCCTGACCGTTGCCTACGACTACACCGGCCCCGCCATCACCCTTAATGCTCTCACACTCGACAACACCGGCGGCGGTACCAACTTCATCACCATGGCCGCCAACAACCTCACCGTCGGCAGCGGCGGCGAATTCATCGGCAACAACAGCCGGGGATCCTTCAGCCAGACCGGCGGCACGCACACCATCACCGGCACCGGCCTGGAGATCGGCTTTTTCTCCGGCTCGCTTGGCAGCTACACCCTCGGAGGCGGTTCCTTGAGCGTGAGCGGAGCTGGCGTCAATGAACTCGTCGGCGTCAGCGGCACCGGCAGTTTCACCCAAACTGGCGGGACGAACGCGATTAGCAGCAGCCTAAACCTCGGCGACCAATCGACCGGAAGTGGCCTTTACTCCCTTTCCGCCGGCTCCCTCAACGCGGGAAGTGAGTTGGTCGGCAACATCGGCACGGGAACGTTTCTTCAGTCCGGCGGAACCAACACGGTCAGTGCTATCCTCTACCTCGGCACTAACTTCAGTTCCAATGGGAGTTATGTGCTCAGCGGAGGAACGTTGAATGCGAGCAATGAGTGGATTGGCCTCGGCGGCAGTGCAGGCAGCGCAGGGAGTTTCACTCAGACCGGCGGCACGAATGCGGCTGGTAACCTGTTTATCGCTCCCGGCTTCTCACGCGGCGTCTACAATTTTTCCAACGGCGCCGCCAGCGCGACCTCAGTCGCTGTGGGTGGCGGCACCGTATTTTCCGGCGGCATGGGGACCCTCAACGTCAGCGGCACGGCATCTCTTGCGGTTACGGATGAGCTGGAAATCTGGAGTAACACGGGCAGCTCTGTCCACTTCAACGGCGGGACGATAATAGCGGGGGACCTCAACACGCAAAACGTGCCGGCCAACTTTGTCTGGACCGGCGGAACGTTGAATTTGACCAACTCCAATATCGTGTTTGACTCGACGGCCACCGGGACCGCCGCGTCGCTCGGTTCGGCGCTGACGCTGAATTCCGGTCAAGCCCTCATCCTCTCCAATGGCAACGAGACGATTGCCGGGGGCGGGACAGGCTCACTCACGCTCAACGGCGGCTCGATTAATACCATCAGCGGAGCCACCACCATCAATCCCCTCGGCATGCTCACGCTCAAGGGCGGAACGCTCAATACCTCTGGCACGCTGACGAATCATGGAAGCCTCACCTACAGCTCCGGCACGCTGGTCGGCCGCGTCATTAATCAAGGCACTTTGACGCTCGCGCCGGGTGCGAGCTTTGAACCAACCGGCGGAGTTGAGAACGACACCACCATGACCGTGACGGCGGGCCAGACGCTGACGAGCGGCCCGACGATGGGCCTTGACAACTTCGGCACCTTTACACTTAGCGGCGGCACGATCAATACCACGGGAGCAACATCGGCCGTAAACGACTACGGCGGCACGATGACCGCGTGGGGCGAAATCGATCCGAATCTTATCAACAACGGTACGTTGTCCCTGGGCGGCGTGCTCAACGAGGTCTTTACAGTCAACAATGGTGTTCTGAATGTTCCGGCGGCTACGCTCCTTCGCGGAAGCAACGGCTTTGTCTTCGCCGTCACCAACGCCAACCTGATCAATTTGACCGGGGGTGCGATATCGAACGATGTCACCAACAACGGCGTCGTTCAGGGCGGCGGCTCTCTCTCCGGTGCCGTCAGCAACAATGCCGGCGGGATCATCTCCGCCAACATCGCCTCGCTTCCGCTGAACCTGACCAATTTCCAGGGAAACAGCGCCGGCGCTCAAATCAAGGTCGCCGACAACAGCTCCCTCCAGATTTCCAACAGCTGGACCAACAATGGAGTCGCGATGCTTAGCGGTCCCAACGCCGTGTTGGGCGGCACCGGCTCCACGATTACCAACACCGGCACCATCGCGGGCCAGGGCACAGTGAGCGCTTCGATCAACAATACGACCGGAGTAGTCCGCGCCGAGGGCGGTGAGCTGACGCTGGGCGGCGCCGTCACCAACGCCGCGGGCGGTCAAATCGAGGCGAGTTCCGGCGCGACCGCGTTGTTTGCTCAAGGACTTTCAACCAACGGCGGCACGATCGCCCTCTCCGGCGGTACGTTCGACAACAACAACCAGCCGCTCACCAACAACGGCGCGATCTCCGGCAACGGCACCCTCCGCACCGGCGGCCTGACCAACACCGCCACGGGCACGATCTCCCTGGCCGATGTCGCCTCCAGCGTCCTGGGCAGCGTCTCTAACACCGGGCATATCAACATCACCAGCAACACGACCACCTTCTATGGCGCCGTGACCAACAATGCGGGCGGCGTGATCAAAGTCACCACCGGCACAAGCAGGTTCCTCTCCACCTTCACCAACAACGGCACTTTCAGCTCCGATCCTGCCACCAATTACTTCCAGAACCTCAGCGTCGGCGCGGAAGGAATCCTGCTGGGTGGCGGCGGCGATCAGTTCATCGTCAGCGGCGATTTGATCACCACCAGCACCCGCAACACCGCCTGGAACACCGAACAAGCGCTGCTCGAATTCACCGGCGGCGAAAATCACACGCTGGCCGTTTCCGGGACCGATCAAGGACCCAGCTATGACGGGTTTGCCAATAATTTTTCCTGGGGCATTCTCCGACTCGACTCCGGAGACTCGCTGACGCTTCAGCCAGAAAGTTCGATTTCCGCCTTGTATGTCGATGCGCTGGCACTGGCGGACGGGGTGAAGCAGATTTCGTCGATCAGCGGCGACGGCGTGAACCTCTATTACGACCCCTCCAACCCCGCCAACGCCTATTTGAACGATCAGACGTACGCGCTCAGCGGGGGTGGGGCGATTGCGCCTGTCCCGGAACCCGCCGGAGGGCTGCTGATCGGGATCGCAGCAGGTCTACTGGCCCGGCGTCGTCGATCACTGCCGAAAGTCTCTTGAGGATCGAGCCCCAAAGGGATAAGCCAGTGGAAGGTTGCATGAGCCCCCTCGTAAATGGGCACCGGTTGAGCACCAGCGTCACCGGGGCATCGGGGCGGCAGGAGGCAAGGGTGATCCATCTGGCGCCAAGTCGAGCCCAGGATCGATCTGGTGAAGCCGGCTTTCGGGGCCACGCGGATGCAGCGGTCGAACAATGTGATATTAGCTTCAGCCCAGCGGCAATACTGTTGCCGGAGCGGGAGGTTATGCGAAGCCGTGAGGCGTCACAAGGTTGGAGTCCGGCGCAGAAAAAGTCGGCGGGTTGCAAAGGACAGGGAAATTCCTTTGCGCTGTCAGATGGGAACCCAAATCTGACAGGGGTCATGACCGCCGACCGGATTCAGCTTACAACAGGCAAGGCTGATGTTCTCTAAGGATTACCGGAAGCGGTTCTGCCTCCTGAAGGTCTACGAGCAATTCGTGCAACCGCGGGTGCGTTTGGCCGGCGGATCGAATCGCATTCAGCGAAAGCCGAGATTGATCGGCCCGGGGCCAGCGCTGAAAAACGAGCACGAGCGGTTCCTGAAACTGTACGAGCGGCATCGGGCGGTTGGGGAGGACCGGAGGAAGATTGCATGAGTCCCCTCGTATTTTGCCACGGGTTGGCACGTGTGCGTTACCGGTGAGTCGGGGCGTCGGGAGGCAAGGGTGAGCCATTCGGACGCCAAGTCGAGCCCACAATCGATCTGGTGAAAGCTGGGTTTCAAAGGCATCCGGCGAAGATGGTGGCGAGATGCGGCGGATCAGTGGCAACCTCGCAGCACGACGGTGACGAATGGTGCTCGTGACGTACACGGCCTGCGAGGAGCATCTGAGCGCGGCAGGAATATCGGAATCGGCGAGACAGACCTCAGCAGCCCCTTACTGGGGGACGACTGTGCAGTTCCGTTACGAGTACCGTACCGCCGGAGAATTCGCCTTGAAATCCTTCGCGAGGAGCGCCGCATGATGCGTCAGGCTAATCAAATCTGGAGCGGATGTCACAGCCCGTCGCCCAAACCACCAGTCGAACGGACCACTGTCGGTCTCGTCCATTTTGAAAGATGGTGGGTCGTCTCCGTCTTTCCTTGACCTCGCAAGCCGGGGCATTCGAGAGAGGACTTCGATTTCGATCACGGCCCCGCTGTTCGCGTCTTTCGTCAAGTGCAGGTACAAGGCCCACCTTCAGGCCGCAGGTGAGTCAGGCGCTGGCTCGGCGTACGAGCGGCTTGTGTCCGACCTCGACCGGGATTACCGAGAGCAATTGCTCCGGGGATGGCGAAAGCGGCTCGGGGCCGCTCAGACCATCGACAGTCCCCTGTCTCTCGTCGCAGCCGTTAGGCAGGGCTACCGACTAATCACAAACGCCTCCGCCACGGCCGGTCGGTTCTCGGTCTATTTCGAGGCCCTGGAACACGTCGCGGACGACCCCAGCGCCGGGACGCACGGGTATGTTCCGCTGATTTTCACACACCGCGAGAAGGTCACGGGGCAGGACAAGCTGCTCGCCGTCTTTTTCGCGCTCGCCTTGGCAGAAGCGACGGGCACGCCGACACCCTACGCGGGAATCATCCACGGGCCGGGTGGCACCGTCACGAAGGTTGCCATCGCCAAACCGGCTGGGATCACTGAAGTGGGGCGAAAGGCTGGCCGCCTCGTAGACGAACTGGCGGCCCAGATCGAAGGGCCTCCGCCGCCAGCGCTGACCCTCAACGATCACTGCCCCGCCTGCGAATTCCGCGACCGCTGCCGAGCCGCGGCGGTCGAGAAGGACGACATCAGCCTGCTACGCGGTCTGTCTGGCGGTGAGATCGAACAGTGGCGGAGGCGTGGGATATTCACCGTCACCCAACTCTCCTACACCTTCCGCGCCAAGAGCGTCACCGGAAAGCGCGCGGGCAGCGCCGGTAGACACCTGCCGGCCCTCCAAGCGCTAGCCGTCCGGGAGAAGAAGATATATCTGGCTCGTCCACTGGAGCTGCCGGTCGCGACCGCGGCGAGGGTGTTCCTCGACGTGGAGGGCGTGCCTGATCGGGACTTTTACTATCTGATCGGGGCCGTCGTGGAGAAGGACGGCAAGACGTGGACGCACTCTCTATGGGCGGACGATGCGGACGGGGAGAGACGTATCTGGGAGGATCTAATAGCCATCCTCGGCCACCTCGGTCCTTTCACCGCCTACCACTACGGCCGGTACGAGCAAACGTTCCTCGATCACATGGTCGCCCGGTACGGCATCCTCACCAGTCAAGAGGCAGTGGCCAAGCACCTGAAGACCGAGTCTGCCGACGTGCTGGCCTCGATGGCCGGTTGCGTCTACTTCCCGGCCAACTCGCGGAACCTGAAAGAGATCGGGTCGCTCGTCGGAGCGTCATGGTCGGATCCCGCCGCGTCGGGCCTCCAGAGTCTGGTGTGGCGGCATGAGTGGGAGGCGAGCCGAGATCCGGCCCTCAAGCACAACCTGTTCCAATATAACCAGGAGGACTGTTTCGCCTTGCGCGCCGTTACTGACGTGCTAGCGAAACTGTCGCGAGGGGAAGCGTGTTCATTCGTGGTCGTTGGGCCGGACGAACTGCCGGCCAACGCCGTCCGCCAGTTCGGCATGGGTAACCCGGCAACCCCCGAAATTGGCCGGATCATCAAGTGCGCATACTTCGCCTACCAGACGAACAAGGTGCTCTTCCGAACCGACCCCCGCGTCCGGGAGAGTGTGCGGAGGCAGAAGGTTCGTTGGCGAAAGCCCAAGGTTAATAAAGTCGTTACGTTTCCCCGGCCGGAACGTTGTCCCCACTGCGGAGGCGAGAAGCTCCACATGGACCGGAAGCTCCCGTTGTCGAAGACCGTGTTCGATCTGCGGTTCTCTGCATCAGGGGTGCGGCGGTGGGTGGTCCGGTACGAGACCTTGCGGTTTCGATGTGATTCTTGCCTCCGCACGTGCTTCTCCTCCGGCTACCCGAAGCACGGCGGGCACATCGGGCACGGGCTGTCGAGCTGGGCGGTCCACGCCCACGTAGCCCTGCGGCAGTCGTTCGAGGACGTGACCAGCGGCATCAACGATGCCTTCGGCTACTCGTTCCCGTCCCCGATCCTCTATCGCATCAAGCCCCGAATGGCCAGAAAGTACGAGCCGACGCAGGAACTGCTCCTGGCGAAGCTCCGTGCCGGCCCGGTCCTCTACGTGGACGAGACGAGGGTGCAATTAGGCAGCAAGACCGGTTATGTCTGGGCGTTCACGAACCTGCACGAGGTTGTGTACCTCTACAGCGCCAGCCGGGACGGCACCGTACTCGGGAAGGTGTTGGAGGGATTCAACGGTGTGTTGGTCTCCGATTTCTTCAGTGTCTACGACTCGCCGACGTGCGAGCAGCAGAAGTGCGTGGTCCACTTCGTCCGCGATCTGAACGACGATCTAAAGCAGCACCCTTTGGACGGCGAGTTGGCGGAGTTGGCGAAGGGGTTCACGGCCGTTTTCACGCCGATCATCGCCACCATCGACCGATACGGCCTGACCCAATACCACCTGCACAAGCATAAGGCTGACGCCGACCGGTACTTGGCGGGTGTGGCGGGGCGGACGTACCAATCGAAGGTCGCAACCGGCTACCAACGCCGCCTTGGCAAGTACGGGCAGCGGCTGTT
>DATHPP010000047.1:0-17922 GCA_035483795.1 Tepidisphaeraceae bacterium
ACCTTCTGCCTTCCAAGCCCCATCCCGGCACCCCAACCCCGGACAATCACCCGCCTTGATACAGGAAAGGCAAATTTACGAAATCTACTCAGGCAAGCGACCGCCGGGCCGAACGGGATTACCAAAATGTCCCACTTTTTGGGCGAAATGGGACATTTGTCAAATTCTTGCATGCCAGCTTGTGATCGGGCATCGACGGCATTGTAATGGACGCCACCCGTCTCATCGCGTTCTCACACTCGCTTTAGTATCATTTTGTCGCCTGTCAGGGAGGCGCATGTCGCATGTCTCGCGGCGGGGGTTCACGCTGATCGAGCTGCTGGTCGTAGTCGGCATGATCGTTTTGCTGGCGACGATCCTGCTGCCGATGATCAGCAAGGTGCATTCGCAAGCCCGGCGAACCGCCACGGCCGCCGACCTGATGACCATCAGCGAGGCGCTGGAGGCTTACAAGGGGGACTTTGGCGACTATCCCCGACTGGACCACCGGGACCATCTGGGATTACCCAGGGTGATCGGCGCTCCGCTGCTGTGCTGGGCTTTGGTGGCGCCGGGGCCGGCGCTGTCGACGCCCATTGGCCCAGGCGGCCTTTCCAGCCCCGGCGACGGCGCCGATGGGCCGGGGTTTCGCCTGCGCGGGACGACCGGGCCGGTCAAAGGGCCTTATCTTCCGCCGGATCGGTTCCTGATCGGAACGATCGATTGGGTGGGCCTCGTACACCAGCCCGGTCTGGTGACCTCGATTCAATCCGCCAACTTTGATAACGCCGAGGACGTTCTGGCCGACCGATTCAACTCGCCGATCTTGTACTTCGCCGCGACGCGCGGCGCGGTCGCGACATCGAGTCCGAGCGGGTTCGTCAAATCGCCGTTTCCGTCCCTTTACGTGACGCCACCGCCAACGAACCCGGCGGTGTTCTATTTCGAGGACAACCAGATCTTCCTCGACTTGGCAGCGGAACCCGCCGGAGGCTCACCGGGCCATCCCGGCGGCAATCCCGCCAACCTCACGCGCGGGGCCAACGGCTGGAAGGTCATGTCCTACCGGCTGGGCGACATCAATTACAACGGGGTGATCGATCCCGGCGAAGTTCCCATCACCACCGGCCCGTATCTGCTTTGGTCGGCCGGCAACGACACCCTCTTCGGCAACGACGACGACGTCATGTGTGATGGGACGCAGTTGCAACAGGTCAACGGGCCGCTGCCGTTCCAGATCGCGCCGAAGTGACTCAGGCTTATAGTTACAGCGCCTGCCGCAGAACGCCAAAGTCTCGCAGCGCCGCGCGGATCTGCGGAAGCGGGTCATCCAATTCGGGGTTGATCCACTGGGCGTTCCACCCCCGCGCACGTGCCGCCTGCACGTTTTCCTGAACGTCGTCGAAGAACAGAATGGCGCCGCCGCGAATTCCTGTTTCCCGTTCGAGATGCTCGAAAATGGCGGGGTCCGGTTTGCGAGCGCCGATCAGATGACTGGCGAACTGATACTTCAAACCACTCAAGCCGGAGAAGGCGGGATGCTCGGGATCGGCAAGAAGTCCCCAGTGATGCTCGTTGGTATTGGACAGACAGCCGGTCGCAATCCCCGCCTTGTGAAGCTCGGCGATCAACTCCAGCACGCCGGGATACAGATCCATCAGAAACGCCTCCGACGCGCTGCGAATCTGCTGTGGCGTCGCCCCCAGCCTCTGCCCCACGCGCCCGGCGAACTCCTCGAAGCTCACCGCGTTCACCTCCACCTGGTGAACCAATTCGCGGAGCTCCAGCAGCGACGCCGGATCGAGGCGGTCGAGTGCGATGTTCACTCCCGCCGTCGCGCAGGCGTGAACCCAGTCGCTGCAAATCCGGACCAGAACCCGTCCAAGGTCGAACACGACCAGCTCGATTCGCGTTTGAGAATCCGCCCCGCCCATCACTCCGGCGTGCCCTTGCTCAAGTCATACACCCATGGCCGGATCGTCGGCTGCCATTCGGCAAGCTCTTCGGGTTTGAAGAACAAACTCAGCTCGCGCTGCGCACTTTCGGGCGAATCGGAGCCGTGAATCAGATTGAAGGAGTTGCTGACGCCAAAGTCGCCGCGGATGGTCCCCGGCTCGGCCTTCGATCCGAACGTCGCGCCCATCATCTTCCGCGCGATGGCGATCGCGTCTTTCCCCTCCAGCGCCAGCACCACGACCGGCGAGCTGGTCATGAACTTCACCAGCCCCGCATAAAACGGCTTGCCCTTGTGCGGCTCGTAATGCGTCTCCACGAGCTGCGGCGGCAGCCGCATGAACTTCATCCCGACGATCTGGAGCCCCTTGTTCTCAAACCGCGCCAGAATCTGCCCGCAAAGCCCGCGCTGCACCGCGTCAGGCTTGAAGATGATGAGCGTCCGTTCCATGGCCGAAGTTATAGCTGGACCGCCGCCGGGTGCTCAAGCGCGATCTGCGAAACGATGGATGAATGTGACACGGGTTTTCAACCCGTGCTGGCGGCGCCGAATGCAAGAGGACCGCCCAAATACACGGTATCTCTCAGATCGCGTTATCGGCACGGCTTGAAAAGCCGTGTCACGGAATGCAACAGTCAACGGAATGCAACCTTGCCACCCACCCGAGCAAAATCTAACATCGGCTTCAACCAAACGGGAGGATTCCCACATGCCCCAGGAAACTGTCGCCGTGCCTATGACTTCTGTGTCACGAGGCGCCCTCTGGACCGGCCGAATCATGAGCGCGCTCCCGGTGCTGTTTCTTCTGATGGACGGCGTGATGAAGCTGGTGAAGCCTTCGTTCGTGGTTCAGGCAACCACGAAACTCGGCTACTCTGAGAGCGTGATCGTTCCACTGGGGATTGTCCTGCTGACGTGCACCGTCCTGTACGTCCTTCCGCCGACGGCCGTGCTCGGCGCCGTGCTGCTCACGGGCTATCTCGGCGGCGCCGTCGCGACGCACCTGCGGCACGGCGATCCGCTGTTCAGCCACGTCCTGTTTCCGACATATGTCGGCGTGCTTCTCTGGGGCGGGCTGTGTCTCCGCGAGCCGCGGCTGCGCGCGCTGCTTCCGTGGCGAATGTGAGTTGACGGATCCGGCGCTGATGCACTGGCACCCCCTGCGGGGCGACACTAATGTGGGGCCATAGTATGCAGGCCAATAAAAAAAGGTCAAGGGCAGAATATGGGGCACCTGAGTGTAAGCGGACTTACGGATTGGCGTTCCGCCGTGGGGCGACGCTGCTCTGAAAAAGTCGGGGCGCCGCCCATCCACGGCGGCCCCGACTCACCGGACATTATCGAATGCTGCGGCGAGGCCGCCGTCCGGCGCACCGGCCCCGACGGCAGCGAAATCGGCGATGAGGTCGAGAGACGATCAGCGCCGGACTTTTGAGTTGCACGATCTGTCGCACTGTCTCCATCCGGCTTACTGACTGAAAAAATAGGAACGCCCGGACCCAACAACACAAATCGCCTGGCGGTCCGGGACGTTCCCGTCCCCGATGTTATTGGCGCTTCCACTCACTATGGCGTAAGGCGACAACCGGATCGGACATTGCCTGCGACGGTCCGATTCGCCCCCTTTTGCCCGTTGTCGGGTGGTGGAGCTTTGCTTGTGAATCAAATGCGGTTTCGCTACCGTCATTTGAGGTTTTTGGCGAAGACGCCACTGGGCCAGGCGGCGACCCCAGTGAGAAATCCCAGGCGATTCCTAACGGTCGATCCCCAGGGCGGTACTGCTCTCAGGAAACGGACTGAACCGCTATGCAAGCTCCAAGTTGTGTCCCTGCGACGGGCAAGGTTCCGCATCGCCCGGCTGTGAGATTCCCTCTCCCGGTTTTTGCCGCACTCGCAGTGGCGGTGTTGAGCGGGTGCGAGGTCGGGCCGGACTACAAGACGCCCGAGCAACACATGCCTTCCCGATGGGTGGCGCCTCCGACAACGCAGGCAAGCATCGCCGTTCCGGAACCACTCCAGGTCGAGCAGTGGTGGACTACCTTTAATGATCCGGAACTGGATTCGCTGGTCCGCCGGGCGGTGCAATCCAATCTCAACGTCCAATTGGCGACACAGCGAATCCGCCAGTCACGGGCCACCCTGGGGATCGCCAAGGCCGGCTTCTGGCCCACGATCGACGCCAACGGCTCGTTCACACATAGTTTCAGCGCCTCGAGCGGCCACTCGGTTAACACCGCCTCCGGCGCGGTAACGACAGTTGGCGCCCACACCGCGGACCTGTGGCAGGCGGGCTTTGACGCGACCTGGGAGCTGGACATTTTTGGCGGGATTCGCCGCAACATCGAATCCTCCCGCGCCACGTACGAGTCATCCATCGAAGACCGCCGTGACGTGCTGGTAACGCTCCTGGGCGAACTGGCCACCGATTACGTGCAGCTTCGCGGCGACCAGCAGCAGGTCGTCATCGCCCAGGAAAATCTCACCGCCCAGGTTCACAGCCTCGACGTCACGCGCAGAAAGCAACAAGCCGGAACGACGACCGGCCTGGACGTCGCCAACGCCGAGGCCCAGGTCGCAACAACCCGCTCGCAGATCGTCGGATTTGAGAGCCTGGCGCAGCAGCAGGCGTATGCGATCTCGGTGCTGCTGGGTGAAGAGCCGGCGAACCTGCTGGAGGAGCTTTCGCCGCGGGAACGGATCCCGGTTGCACCGCCGGTCGTACCAGTGGGTTTGCCATCGGACCTGCTTCGCCGCCGGCCCGATATCCGGCGCGCCGAGCGGCAGTTGGCGTCGCAGACGGCGCAAATCGGCGTCGCCACCGCCGATCTGTTTCCCAAGTTTTCGCTCACCGGAGATGTGACCGTCGGCGGTCACCGCTTCCAGCAATTGGGCAACTGGGGCACGCGGTTTTGGTCCTTCGGCCCCAGCTTCAGTTGGCCGGTCTTTGATGCCGGCGCCATCTGGAGCAACATCGAGGTTCAGAAAGCGTTGCAATCCCAGGCATTGCTGACGTACCGCCAGACGGTGTTGACGGCGCTGCAAGATGTCGAGACGTCATTGACGGCGTACGCCCAGGAGCAGCAGCGCCGCGCCGCCCTGGCTGATGCGGTTGCCGCCGACCAGCGCGCCGTTTCGATCGCCACCCGGCTTTACGAACAGGGGTTTGCCGACTTTCTCAATCTGCTGGTGGCACAGCAGGCGCTTTATACGGCCCAGAATCAGTTGGTGCTGAGCGATCAAGCCGTCGCCACCGACCTGGTGTCGCTCTACAAGGCATTGGGCGGGGGTTGGGAAATTGGCGAGGCGGCCGCCACGCAGCCGGCTTCGGCGGGGTCGCAGCGCCCTGATTAAACATTCCGCCATGTTGAGCGTAAATCGCTTAGGAAGCTAAGTAAATTCATGACCCTCTCCGTTGCTCAGTCAGGATCTGAGGTTGTCGCTCCCGAGCGTGCGTTTCTCGCGCTGGTGCGGACGATCGGTTTGCTGGAACGCGTGATGCAGCCGCAATTTGCCAGGTTCGGCGTCAGCGGCTCGCAGTGGGCTGCCCTTCGCACGCTCCAGCGGGCCGAGGCGGACGGGCAGCCAAGCCTGCGGATCACCGATCTGAGCGAACGCCTGCTGATCCGCCCGCCCAGCGTGACCGGTGTGATCGATCGGCTGGAGCGCAGCGGCATGGTGGCCCGCGATACGTCCCCGGACGACCTGCGGACGCGGCGCGTGCGGCTGACGGCGGGAGGGCATCGCCTGCTTCGGCAAGTTACCGGTGTTTATGCCGAGCAGGTGGAACGCGCGCTGGGTGGATTGCGAAGTTCGGATCAGCAGGAGCTTCATCGACTGCTGCAACGACTGTCGCTCCACCTGGAAAAGCTACTTGACCCAACCAACCGCGCGGCCCCGAGCGGCGGCGCATCGGAGATCTGAGCCATGAAACTGCTCCTGGGCGTCCTTTTACTGCTGGCCCTGGCCGCCGGGGCCGGCGGATGGTACTGGCAGCACAACTCCAAGCCCTCTTTCACTTTCAAGACCGCCGAGGTCAAACGCGGTGAACTCCTGGCGACCATCAGCGCCACCGGAACCATCGAGCCCGAAGAGGTCATCGACGTGGGCGCGCAGGTCAACGGGCTTCTTCTGAGTTTCGGCACCGACGCCGACGGGCACACGGTCGACTACCGCTCGAAAGTCACCAAGGACATGGTGCTGGCCAACATAGACCCGTTGCTCTACACAGCGGCGCTGGAGTCGGCCAGGGCACAAATGGCGCAGGCGAGGGCAACGCTCCTCCACGATCAGGCCGACCTCGGCCGCCTCAAGGCGCTGCTCGCCCAGGCAGACAACGAATGGAAACGCGCCGTGAAGATCGGCCCTTCCGACGCCCTGTCACAGAACGATTACGACACGTTCCAGGCCAACTACGGGACGGCGGTAGCCAATCTGTCCGTGGGCAACGCGCAAGTCGAACAGGCCAACGCCGGCGTCGCGCAGGCCAAAGCGACGCTCGACCAGGCCGAAGCCAACGTCAAGTATTGCACCATCAAATCTCCGGTCGACGGGGAGATCATCGATCGCCGCGTCAACATCGGCCAGACCGTCGTCTCGGGCCTGAGTGCTCCCAGCCTTTTTCTGATCGCCAAAGACCTCAAGAAGATGCAGCTTTGGGTCGCCGTCAATGAGGCGGACGTGGGCAACATCCACCCCGGGCAGAATACGACATTCACCGTCGACGCTTATCCGGGAGACGTGTTCAAGGGATCGGTCAACCGCGTGCGGCTCAACGCCACCATGACGCAGAACGTCGTGACCTACACCGTCGAAGTGAATACCGACAATTCAAACCTCCGCCTGCTTCCCTACCTCACCGCCAACGTGCAGTTCGAGGTAAAGAAGGACGAAGACGTGTTCCTGGTGCCCAATGCCGCGTTGCGGTGGTATCCACAGCCGCAGTCGGTGGCGCCGGATGTCCGGGCGCAGGTGGAGGCCGCCGAAAAGCAGGCGCCTGGCGCGCAACAGCAGCAGCAGACCGAGGCCGCGCCCGCCACGGCGCCGGCGGATGCGTCCGATCGAAAGTCGCGCCGCCGCCACAACGCCGAGGTCGAGAAAACCGGAACCATCTGGATCAAGGACGGCCAGTACGTTCGTCCCGTCACCGTGACCGTCGGGCCGACCGATACCTTCAACACTGAGGTCGCGGGCCCCGATCTGAAGGAAGGCGCCGAAGTGATCGTGGGCGAGATTCACGAGGAAGATGCGGGCCAGACCACCAATCCGTTTGCGCCGCAGGTCTTCCGCCGGGGAGGGCGAAGGTAACCATGCGACTGATCAATCTCAAAGACATCTATAAAACCTATCACCTGGGCGAGGTCGACGTGCCGGTGCTGAAAGGCATTTCCCTGGACATCGACCGGGGCGAGCTCGTCGCGCTGATGGGCGTCAGCGGCTCGGGCAAGAGCACCCTGATGAACATCCTCGGGTGCCTGGACCGTCCGAGCTCCGGCGAATACTGGCTCGACGGGCAGGAAATCTCCAACCTCTCGGCCGACGGCCGGGCCACGATCCGCAACCAGAAGATCGGCTTCGTCTTCCAGAGCTTCAATCTGCTGCCGCGAACCAGCGCCCTGGAAAACGTCATGATGCCGCTCAGCTACACGGCCCTGCATTTGTCCGAACGAGAGGGCCGCAAGCGCGCCGAGGCGCTGCTGAATCTGGTCGGACTGGGCGACCGCATGGACCATGAGCCATCGCAACTGTCCGGCGGGCAGCAGCAGCGCGTCGCCATCGCCCGCGCCCTGGTGAATCACCCGCCGCTCCTGTTTGCCGACGAGCCCACCGGCAACCTCGACTCGCGCACCAGCGCCGAAGTCCTCCAGATGTTCCAGACGCTCAACGAGGAGGAGGGAATCACCATCATCCTCGTCACGCACGACGCCTACGTCGCGCGGCACGCCAAGCGTGCCATCCGCATCAAGGACGGAATCGTCGAAGACGATCACGCCGTGGTGGCGGCCGAGGAGGACATCAACGCCGCTCCGGTAGTGGAGCAGGTCGTCGAGGCACCGCAGCCCGCGATTGCCGATTGAGGGATCTGGAGCGCTTCTCGTGACACGGGTTTCCAATCGCAGCTGACCGCTGCCATGAGAGGAACGACGCGCACGTCCCCGGCACGCGTGTCACGGCGCTGCACGTGACACGGCTTTGCAAGCCGTGCCGTCCCCGTTTCGACCGAAGGGGATTTCGACCAGCCCACATCCGCTTTTCTTTGCGAGCACTCGGCACGGGTTAAAAACCCGTGTCACAGGGAGGCGTTCCTCAAACGTCCCGGTACGCATGCACCTTCTGACAGATGAGGCGCAGTGAGCTTTCCACGTCGCCGCTGGCGGTCTTGAAGGAGTCGGCGTCGATCGTCAACGGCGCGCCCAGCACGACCAATGGGGCGCCGTATTCCGGCGTCGAGACGGCCTGCGCAATGGACAGGCCGCCCACCGCCTGCACCGGCACGCTCACCGCCTTGACGACTTCGCGGAGCTGATCCAGCGGGCTGGGCATCCGCAGGCCGCGGGCGGCGATACCGCGACGCTCGTCGTAGCCGATGTGATGGATCACGTAGTCGCAACCCATGTCCTCGATCAACTTCGCGCCGGCGATCATGTCCGGACAGGCCAGGTTGTCGCCCATGACTTTCACGCCCAGGTCCTTGCCGGCCTTGACGACGCATTTGAGCGTTTCCTCGTGCGCCCGCGCCATCACGACGATGTGGGTCGCGCCGGCCTTGGCCATCAGTTCAGCCTCGAGCCAGCCGCCGTCCATGGTTTTGAGGTCGGCGACGATCGGGGTGGTGGGAAAGCGTTTTCGCAGCGCCCGCACGCCGTGCATTCCCTCGGCGATGATGAGCGGTGTCCCCGCCTCCAGCCAGTCCACCCCCGCCCGCAACGCCATCTCGGCGGTCGAAAGGGCTTCGTCAATGCGCACAACGTCGAGGGAGATTTGGACGATGGTTTTCATGGGTTATCGCCAATGGTTGAGAACGTGAAGCATGTCGGCGAGTGGGGTTGCTGAAGCACATAAATTGACAACGGCACGAACGATTGCATGCGGGTTCATGTCTCGTTTCTTATCGTTGTCCTTCCGTACGACCAGAATACCGGGATGATGGCCCATGGAGGCGAGCACCAAGTCGTGCAGCTCATCAAAGTCCTCGTGGATGCCCGACAAAAGAATCCGTCGGTTCCGAATGGCGCGCGCCAAATGAACGGGATCGTTCTCACCGGCGATTCCGAGCGATGACGGAATCACGACATCGTGCCCCGCGCGCCGCAGCAAAGTTGCAAGTAGCGGGTCTGCTGAATCATCGTCTAAGTGGATTCGGAGGGATAGCAAAGCCTTCGAATCCTTGCCCTTTCCTCTGGGGGAATCGGTTTGGGGCGGGGGTTGTATTTGTAATTCGGTTCATTCATCCCCGCCGCCTCCATGATCATCTCATCGAACTTGTAGTCCTGTTGCAACTCCGGCGGGTCCGACTCAACGTAAGCGATCGCCTCCTTTACGGCCTCGATCGGCAGCCTGTAATTTTCCGCGATCTGCTCGATTGTCCGGGGCTCTTCTTCATTGGCCCATAGGCCGTATAGCGTCCGCGCCTTGATCCGCCGGCCTTTGATGGAAAGCTGGTGGTAGGATGACTTGGGGTCCCGCTCGAGGTATTGCCATTTCGTCTGTGTGCTGGCCATAAATGCTCCGGGAATCTTATTCTGTCCGCCCTGCTGCGAGCTGGCAAGCCGCGTCAATCAATTCTAGCGCTTATCTGGCTGCGGGCCGCACCAACGCCCCGGCCAGGCCGCGTTTGGCCAGTTGCGAGTTGGGGTCCACGCGAAGCGCTTCGGCGTAATGCTCGATCGCCTGCTGCCGCTGGCCGACGGTATCCAGCAGCACCGCCAGGTTGAGCTGCCCGCGCAGGTCGGCGGGATCGAGACGGACGGCGATCCGGGCTTCGGCAACCGCCTGGTTAACTTGGTTGCGTCCTGCCAGCAAGACCGCCAGATTTCGATGCGCGTCGGAAAGCAGATTGTCCAGCTCCAGCGCCCGGCGGACGCAGGTCATCGCCTCATCGGTCCGTCCCTGCGCCGCCAGCAAGCCGGATAAATTGGTCAGGACGCGGGCGTTCTGCGGGTCCAGCTCGCAGGCCCGCCGGTAGGCATCGATGGCGTCGGCGGTGTGATTCTGCATGGCCAGGGCGACGCCAAGGTTCCCATATGCCTGGGCTTCGTCGGGCTGCAGCTCGATGGCCCGTCGGGCGTCGGCTTCGGCCTTACCTGGCTGGTTCGTCGACAGCTCATACGCTGAGAGCGAATTGTACGCGACCACGCTCTGCGGATTGATTGCCAGCTCATGGCGGAACAGGTCCTCCGTGCTTCGCCAGCTCCACGTCTGAAGGTTGGCTCGAACTGCCAGCGCCAGCAGGACGACAGTCACGATGATGGGAATTTCCCGCCGATATTTCAGCGATTGCAGCGCGAACGCCAGGATCAGCGCCGGTCCAAGCATGGCGACGTAAAGGTAGTGATCGGCGACCAGCGAATACCGCTCGAATTGAAATGGCGCGAGTCCGAGAACTGGCAGCGTCGCCGCCACGAGAAGGGCGATCCCCGCCGCAAACCACGCCGCCTTGCGACGGTAGATCCACGCGAGTAGTGCAATTGCCGCCGGAATCAGCCACATCCAATAGACGCGGCCCTGCCCGATCTCGACCTGCGGCGAATGGTGATATTGCACACCCAGCCAGAGGGGGAAGAAAAACTTGTATACGTAGAACCCCAGCGCATCTGCCGCCAGCAACGGCCGCAGCCAGAGCTTCCCTGCTTCGTAAGCGATCGTCACCGGCTGGGCGATCTTCGCCACGATCGCGATCGGCAGAGCCATCACGAACCACGGCAGCAAGCTGGGAAGGATCGATCGCCAGGGGCGCTTCAGCAGGCCGCGATCGAGGACCAGCGCCGCCAAGGGCAATGAGATGGCCGAAGGCTTGCTGAGAAGCGCCAGCAGAAAAGCAACCGTGGCCGCCGCGTAGCGAACGCGTCGACGCACGGGCGCCGGGTCGTCATGTTGATCGCCCTGGGCAAAAAGAACGTATTGCCACAGCGCGATGATCGACAGCGCTCCGCACAGCACGTCTTTCATTCCCGCGACCCAGGCGACCGACTCCACCTGCACCGGATGGACGGCAAAGAGCACCGCCCCCGCGCACGCCGCCCATGGCTTGGAGACCAACCGTCGCAGAAGCAGGTACACCGCCACGGATGCCACGACGTGCACCGCAAGATTGGCGGCATGAAAAATATATGGATTCAGCCAGATTCCCTGTGGGTCCGGCGCATCGGTTCGCGCCACCAGCGCAACCAGGCTCCAGATCGTGTAGGTGAGCGGAATGTAGATCGCCATAAACGGCCGGGTCCAAAACATCCCCAGGCCGTAGAAGCTCGGCGGGTTCAACAGCGGGTTTTTCGCGACGTTGAGCAGGTCGTCCCACGACGTGAAATCGCATCCCAGGACCGGCCAGAACGCCGCGAGAGCAGCCAGCACCGGGACCACCCAAATGAACCGGCTGGGAGGCTGCGCCGAGCGCGCCGCCAATGCTCCCTTGTGGCTGGGCTTATTCTTCTGCCGGCGGTCGCGGGCTGCCTGCTTCATCACTCGATATTATCGAACCATGTCTGCCCCGTGCGTGACGGCGTCGGCGACTTCCCTCATTCCCCCTCTCCCTCCGGGAGAGGGTGGGGGTGAGGGGACTTGGAGAGGCGCCTCTCACTCGCCCTCACCCCAGCCCTCTCCCAGAGGGAGAGGGGGCACCAAGCCGTCTGCGACTCCGCAAGTTGCGGCCAACCTCAAACCGACCTATCATAACAATCGTACAATTTGAATGTTCACAACCACCGGGGGCGATCGGTTTCGACCGGATGGCGAGGGTGGCGGTGGCATGCCGAGGACGCTCGTTGGCCTCGTAAATCATCGAGCAAAACATTAACTGCCAACAGTGATGTTGCAGGCCGGGTTGGCTTTGCCGCCCCGGTTCGTATGGCTGCCTAATTTAAGGCAACCTCGGCACGCCGCGTAGCCCGCGACGCGACGGCCGCAAAATGCGGGCTGGCCGCCGGATTCGGCCGTTGATCCGGCGGTGAGAAACAGACGGCTGGGCCCCGCCGGAGGATGTCGGCGTTCGCCGGCAGGGCCGAGATCAAAACACCGACTAAGCATGTAGAGGCCGTCATTCGAGTTATCTCGGGACGGGGGTTCGATTCCCCCCGCCTCCAATTTTCGCCGAAGGCGAAAATTAGAGCAGTGGAGCAGGAGAGCAGTGGAGCAGTAGAAGAAGGCAAAAAAGCAAACATGCTCGGCTCGCGGGACGATGTCCCGCTCCACTGCGGTCTACTGCTCAACTGTTCTCCTACTCATTTCGTTTGATGGGGGCGCACCTCCATGGCCTTCATGTTCGAGAACCTTCAGGTCTACCAGAAGGCGATCGACTTCGCCGATCGGATTGCCACCCGCACCGAATCGTTCCCCCGTGGCTACTACTTCCTGGTTGACCAACTGAATCGCGCCGCGCTTTCCATCGCAACCAATCTTGCCGAAGGCAACGGCCGCTTCACCAAGGCCGACCGCATGAACTTCTTCATTATCGCTCGCGGCTCGGTGCAGGAGTGCGTCCCGCTCCTGGAGGTTGCATCACGCCGAGGATTCATCCCGCCGCCGGATCATGCAGGACTGAAGGACAATCTCGAGGAAATGTCGAGAATGATCGCGGGTCTAATCAACGGGCTGGAAAAACGAGAACGGTGAGATCGAGGCTTCCCTGGAAGTGCCTAAAGAGGCTTTCGTCGCCGCCCGCTGGTGTTCTCAAAAACTTTCAGCGGCAACTTCGCAACGGCTGTGTTGATCTCCGTCAAACCCTCGTCCGCCGTCAGGTCGGCGAGCTTGTACTCGTGAACATCTGCCGTGCCTTCGGTCGTCGCCTGTACGGACACCTGGCCGCTGTCGTCCTCAGTCTTGCTCACGAGTGCCAGTGCGGTCCCGAATCTGCTGTAGATCATGAAGCTCCTGATTTGCGGACTCTACCCCGTTTGCGGGTACGGCGATACACGGCTGTGTTGATTTGAGTGATCGGCACAAAGGATGCGGTTGAGCACGCCGGTGTCCCTTGACGACCAAACCCATCCGCAAAATAAGCACCGAAAAATCCGAACAAGGGGGTTGACGGAGGTCACACGGTGCTACACTCGCCCTTTCTATCCCAAGAGGCACACCATGAAGTTTTACCACGGTGAGCGCACGGCAGGGGGATGCGAAGTAACGGTGGACGGCAGGCCGCTCCAAAAGCGGTCGGACCTGACGGGCAACGCCACGACTCCATTTGATTGGGGCTACATCGGCAGCGGACAACTGTCGGTGGCGCTGCTGTCGGATTTTTTGGGCGACGATTCCAAGGCGAAGGCGCTGGCGGAGGCGTTCGAGCAGAATGTTGTTGCCGAGTTGCCAACGAGAATGTGGACGCGGACCGACCAGGATTTCGCCGCCGCTCTAAAACCTCTAACTGGCGTGATACGTTCCGCCGACGGCGGCGCGAGTTTGGGAGCGGCCTTGGGCGACATGCCGATGGAAACGACGGGCCTTGGGGCGGAGGACGCTGCTGCCATTGCTGCAATGCTGAATGAAGGCGGTCCATGCCATATCGAGTGAAGTCGGGGCGGGCCTGCCGGGGAACAAGCCACCCGGGGAAGAGAAAAAGGCATGTTGACGCCTTGACCCTATTCGTGAAGCGCGACGTGCGACCAGTGCCCGCCCTTATAGTTTTTCAGCCCGCAGATCGTGTCGAACTTCAGGATTTCACGACGCAGGTCGTCGAGATGGTCCTGCGGGTTCTTGACGGCATTTCGCACAGCCATCCATTCTTCCCGCAGCTTGTCGAAGAGAATATCGAGCTGCTCGTTTTCGGCGTTGGATAGCCAGAACCTGGCCTTGAAGTGCTCGACACTGAAATTAAGGATTTCGTCTTGCCCACCAGTAAGGTATTTGTGGATTCTCGCTTCGTCATGCTCGGCCTTCGCTTGGTCCCCCACTTCATCTGCGAGGCGGGCACGGGCACGGACCACCGCCGATAGAGAACAGTACGCCCGTGCCAGGGGTTCCCTGATCTTCATGAGATTGGCAAATTGCCAACTGTTCCGTTGCCAGCGGTAGACGAACAGAATCACCGCCGCCACTTGTGCGATGCCGAGGCCGAGTTGGACGGTGGTGCCGACGAAAAACGTCAAAGTTGAGTTCATGCAGTTTCCTTTGCCAGCGGACCTGCCCCGGATCGCCGAGGACCTGGCGAAAGCCGGAATGCAGCGAGTCAAGAATACAAAGGAAGCAAGGAAACCCGTTGCTCGTAACCGGGCCTGAGAGCCGCCAATTCAAACGACACCGAATGACCGGCTTCCCCAGACGATCTGGAGCCCACAAACGGTCTGCACGGCCTTCTGGACGCCGTGCAGCATGATGTCCTGAGCAACCTTGCCGCCCTCGGCCATCAGTTCATATTGAAGCTGCGCTGCATCAGTCCTGGTCAGATGAACTTGCCGAGGATGCTCGCCGGTCTTGCGAAATTTGTCGGCGGCAGCCGCAATGCGATCTTGCAGGGTCATGGCTGCATTGTAGCGCATTAGCTGCGACGTGAACGTCAGGCAATTCGCCCGTAAAATCCGGGCGTGCGGGGCCATTTCGATCGATCCTTTGGCGATGATCTGGAAGTAGTGAAGTAGTCGATGGAAATGCTCTCCCAATATAGTTCAGGTCCTTTTGTTTCCACGACCCAGCAGCAGATACAGAATCGGGCCGAGCAGCGGCAGGAACAACACGAGGATCACCCACCCCAGCTTCGTCCCGGTGTCTCCGCTGCCATTGGCGATCAGATAAATCACGTAGATGTCGAGCACGAGGACCAGCAGGCCCATGCCGGGATACATCAGCGATTTCTCCGTTGCTGCTTCCTCCGGATTATAGCGAATGAACCGACATCGCGCTCGGTGCCCCTTCGGGCGTTTTCTTCTGTTTCCGGATTTGCGCTCGTGCGGCACCTATGATTCATCAGACGGAGCAAATTGGAAACACCGCAACAACAAGTCCGGGCGTTTTTGAAAGAGCACAGGATACCTGAGTCACGCGAGGTTCGGGTGTCGAAGTTCTTCGCCGAGTCGATGCTGCTGGAGTTACAGGGGGCTTTGAACCAGTGGCAGGCGATGTTGGAGTCAATTCAGCAGGCTGAGGAAGAAATGAGGCGGTCGCTGATCGAGCGCAACTGACGTTGTACAATATGTACGAATCCCCTCGAACGGAGCCTTGTGAAGCATTTCAACAACAGGCGAGCAGACGCAGGCAATTCGCAGGTGCTGATCGATCCGATCAATGGGCAACGCCGCCGGTCACAACAAGGTTGCAACAAGGCAAACACGATCAGGAACTGGACAAAGGTCGAGCACTACCTCATGGAGGTCGAAAAGGCTCACGGCTGCGCCAGATCATGGGCGCTACGAATGCGGCTTGAGCAGGGGCATGTAACCCTCGGCGAATTGATGGGGCGTTGAGTGATTGCATGGTTGATCAGGGGTCCTACCTTGATGCCGCTCAGCTCCAGATGCGTCAGAAGTTGTGCCCTCATTCGCAATCCTCCGCGATCCTCCGCGGCCTCCGCGGTTTGCTCTTTCGAGCCTGAAATGATACCCAAAACGCTCGCGTGGATTATGGCGCACCCGGTCGGGTGAGAGCGAAACGGCTGGAGGGGCGAAGGGGGACACTGCTCGTTACGGCGTAATCCGTAGGAAGCACTGACCGATCCACTTTCGACCGAAGGTCGAAGCGATCGTCGGAATGTCTTCCGGCTGCGGTGGAGCACGACTCGACTGTCTTGGACCCGACTCGACTGCCTTCGACCCTGAGGCTCAGACCGAAGGGAGCTCGTCGCGGGCTGAGGCTCAGACCCGAAGGAACTCGTCGCAGTCAGACCGAAGGGAGCTCGTCGAAGTCAGCCGGGGCGGCTGTGCGTGTGGGGGGAGGGTGCGCCACGACCGCGGTCTTGGCGCTGTGTCCTCTGTGGTCTCTGTGGTTTGCGTCTTCAGGGGTCGCCGCGCCGGTCATTTGCCTAATTATTGGGCAAGCGAAATGTCAAAATAATGCTGAGGCTGGGAATTTGTCGAATGGGACGGGGAATTTCGCTGTATTCATTGCGGCAAGATTAGGGCAATTTTATGATATAACCGTGGCCCATTCAAGCGATCTTTGCCTCGGTGGCAAACAGCAACGAACACGGCGATGTTGTTACAAATTGTTACATCAAAACGGCCTCTGGGGCTGTCGGATCAGCTGGCTCGACGAATGTAACACTTTGTAACATTTTGTAACATCGCAATGGTTGTTGCCGGCGGATGGGGAACTGAACGTTTTGAACAAAACTGAACGTTTTTCGCGACACCGCGGAAGCAGTCCAGTTCGATGCCGGGCGAAACATGCTCGCTCATGCAACATTTGAAACGAAATGAACGAAAGTGAACGTTTTCCGCGTTTTTCCACGTCGCGTTGGTTGCCGGCCAATTTGCGGGGTTCTTTCCGATTCGCGCCGCTTGCACGGGTTGCAAACCACTACTGTCCGGTCACAACTCGAATAGTAGCAATTGGTTGTGATCCGGCAATTGCGCGATTTGTTGGTGATCGTCAAAAAAGGCCTGGTTTATCGGGGTTTTCTCGCAAAACGTGACGCTGAGGATTTGTGCAATTTCGTTGGGAGTCTGAGCCAGGTTCAGACGGTGCTTCAAGCGATGAATCAGCAGCAGAACAATCACCGCGATCCACAGTTGGGCCTTCACCGCGTTGGGCGTGGTGCCGAAAAACGCTTTGATGTGCAGATGCTGCTTCATCCATTTGAACAGCAGCTCGATCTGCCAGCGCTTGCGATACAACAGCGCGATCTCTCGAGCGGACAACTGAAGGTCGTTGGAGAGAAATCTCAAACGTTTGCCGGTGCTTGGATCGATGTATTGCACCAGCCGCAGCGACCAGCGACGAATGGCTTTGCGGTGCTGTCCACGAAGCCGGATGATTTGATCGCGCACGACTCCGGCTTTTGGATCCGCTGGCAGGCGTTTGATCACGCGATAGCTCATCTTGCGTTTGGGCCGGATGACAAAGAAAGCGCCGGCCTGATGGATGCGAAACAGGCGTGCGAAATCGACGTAGCCGCGGTCCAGAATGTAGAAGGCGCCGGGAACAAAGACCAGCTGGTCGAGGGTGGAGATGTCGGAGGTTTTTGCATTGGAAACCCGCATAAAAACGGGGACTCCGACGAACAGGTCCAGCAGCACGTGTGCCTTGATCGCTCCTTTGGTGCGCTTGAAGCGGGCCCAGGGAAACAGCGCCAGGCACAGGTCGATGGTGGTGGAATCCAGGGCGAAGGCCGCTTTGATTTTCAGGCGACGCAGGTCCGAATCGACCGGAAGCTCGCGGCGTGCCGCAGCGATCATCGACATCGCGGTGTCGGCGAAGATGCGGTGGTCGCGACGCTCATTGGCCTCGGCCAGCGTGCTGCGCGCGGGCGTGTGACGAAGGCCAAGATGATATCGACGCGAGCCGATGGCGCGCAGACAGGTCACGGTCTCACGCAGGCTGGCGCGGCCGGTGAGCTGCGCGAAGACCATGCACAGCAACTGATCCGTGACCGAGAGGACCAGCGGGCGTCCGCCGACGCGATGACGCGCAACCGCCAGTTCAAAAGCGCGTCGCGGAAGAAGATCCAGCAGTTGAGCAAAGACAGTGCGACCCTGATTCATCCCCCGATGATCAGCGGCCGTAACCCGCAAACCGAATCAAAATCGAAGGTGCAAAATGAAATCGTGTACCCTAACGAAAACGCGAATCGGCCTGAAAATTCGGTCGTTCAAACCCTAACCGGCGCATGGAGCCGGACAGGAGTGGTT
>DATHPP010000048.1:0-24995 GCA_035483795.1 Tepidisphaeraceae bacterium
TCGCCACTCCCGCCTGGGCGGCAAGCAGCCGGATCAGCGCCTCATCCTGCGACGAAAACGGCGCGGAAATCTTGTTCACCGCTTCGATCACTCCGACGGGCTGGCCCCCGAAGTCGACCATCGGCGCCGCAAGCAAGCTGCGCGTGACAAACCCGCTGCGGCGGTCGTTCTCCGGGCTGAACTGCGCGTCCTCGTAAGGCCGCGGCGAATGCACCACCTGATTCCCCACGAACGCCGCCCCCACGATCCCCTGCCCGACATGAAGCCGGATCGTGTCTGACCCCAGCGCCACTTTCGTCCAAAGTTCCTCTCTGGCCGGATCGTGCAGCCAGATGCTGCTTCGCTCGCAGCCCAGCAGCCGGCAGGTCGACTCGGCGATCTCCCGCAGCAGCGCGTCCAAGTCCGTCGTCACCGCCAGCGCCCGGCAGACGTTGAGCAGAAGCTCCATCTGTCCCGCCGATAACCCGGCGGTCTCTGATCCAACGCTCATCGCTGTTCCACCCGGCGGCATCGCGTTCCCACAAAGTTGCGACTCTAAATTTAGCCGCAAGCGCCGCCGGAATCGAGACGGCGCCATAATCCGGGAGGGCGCCGCCGGCGAGGCTCCCGCCGAGCCGCGCCGCGTTTGCAAGTCTCGGCTCAGCAGGGCCTCACCCTCCCGATTCAGTTTTCCGTTGCCCTCTGGCGCCTTGGAACGCAAGCTCACTCTTTGACAGATCGTCCGGCGCCGATCTACCATCGCTCCCTCTCAACCAATCCCATCCATGAACAAATTCATCTTTCTCTTCGCGCTGGGCATTTTTTCCTTCTCGGTCCTTGCCGCCGACGAGGACGGGAAGCTCCACATCATCTGCTTTGGCGCTCATCCCGACGATTGCGAACTTCAAGCTTCCGGCGTCGGCGCGATGTGGGCGGCACAGGGGCATCACGTCAAGTTCGTCTCCGTCACCAATGGCGACATCGGCCACTGGCGCGAGGCCGGCGGGCCGCTGGCACTTCGCCGCAAGCACGAAGTCGAAGCCGCCGCCAAAATCCTCGGCACCACCGTCGAAGTCCTGGACAATCACGACGGGGAATTGATGCCAACCCTCGAAGTTCGTAAAGAAATCATCCGGCTCATCCGCGAATGGCACGCCGATCTGGTCCTCAGCCCGCGACCTTACGACTACCACCCCGATCACCGCAACACGGCCATCCTCGTGCAGGACGCCGCGTATATGGTCACGGTCCCCTTCATGTGCCCCGATGTGCCGGCCCTCAAACGCAACCCCGTCTTCATGTATTACACCGACGGCTTCCAGAAGCCCAACCCGTCGCAGGCCGACATCGTCATCTCCATCGACTCGGTGATCGACAAAAAGCTGGATGCATTGGGCGCAATCGAATCACAGTTCCTCGAGGGCGGCGCCAACGGAAACGAGTCGCTTCTCCCCAAGACGCCCGAGCAACATAAGCGGCGGGCCGCCCTGGTGCGCGGCAATTTTGACGCCCGAAACCGCGGCGTGGCAAGCCGTTTTCGCAAGGAACTGGGTGCATGGTATCCGCCCGAAGAGGCAGCCCACATCCAGCACGCCGAGGCCTTCGAGATCTGCGAGTACGGGCAAAGCCCAGGTCACGCGGAGCTGCTGAAGCTGTTTCCGTTTTTTTCCAATACCGGGCAGTAACGCATTTCGCGCTCGCCAAGCCGGGTGCGGAGCGAAGCGCAGCCCCGGATCCTGGATCGCAACCAATCCGGGGGTCCGCTTCGCTCCGCACCCGGCTTGCACTCTGCTGGTTTCGATTCACCCCGCAATTTTTCCCCTGACAAATCGCTCGTACTTTTCCGGCAGCTTTGCGCTTGCCGCATCCCCTTCATGAACGACGACCAGATATTTGAAGGTCACGGTCTTGCCCGGCGGCATGACGAAATCCCCCGTGTGCTTTTTCACCTTGCGGTCGTAATAGCTCAGCCCAAACGGATTGGCCGCCAGTAACCCGTACTCCCGCACGTGCCACTGCTGCGGATGCAGCGGATTCTGCGGCGAGTCGAAGGCTGCGATCCCATATTCCTTGCCGTCGATCTTGCCCGAAATGTCGCACCAGTCGGCGGGCTTGCCCCAGGTCGCCTTCTCGCCGTGCGCGCCGGTGGAATTGGTCAGCACCGCTTTGTTCTTCGGAATCTGGTCGTTCATCCGGATCGCCACCAGCCCGGCTTCCTTCGTATCCGCGAACGTGACCGGCCCTTCGGTCGGCGTAAACTCCAGCGCGAACTCGATCCCGCGCGACTGATCGGAAAAAGCCATAAACCGCATGATTCGCCGCTCGTGCAGGATCGGCTGGTGGTCTTTTCCTTCCCAGTCCAGTTCTTCGACGATCGTGTCGCCGGAGACTTGATCGAATTTGAGATGCCGCTGCTTCGGCGTTTTCTCGCCTTCAAGAGCCCAGTGATCGGCGCCGTTGACCTCGCCCTGCCCGACCCAGAGCGACTGATGGTGCGGGTGCTCTTTCTGCCCGTAATGGTCCTCCGTGACCGGCGTCCCGTCCGCCGCCATCACCGGATAAAAGAATGGCCGCACGTACGGCCGGTCGGAACGCGCGCCAAACCAGTAATCGGTGAACGGCTTGCCGTCGATCGAGACAGCGATGCGGTTCGACTCCGCTTTCAGCGTGACCTGATCCTCTGCCAGCGCGACAGTGCAGAGCATTGCGATGACGATGCAAGACGCTCTAAGAAAACGGATCCCATGCATAGGAGCCTCCCGCGGGAAACTGATTGGAGAGAAGCTTCATCGTGACACGGGTTTTTAACCCGTGCTTGCGACGTGCCGCGACGAAATCCCGCCCGTCGCGTCTATCCTGCTCCGAGCGCACTCAGCACGGGTTGAAAACCCGCGTCACGTGCAAACGTTCCCGTCGCAAAGCCATACCGGACGCGCCTGATCAGTGTTGAGCCGCATGGGCCCGCGGGTCGGTGCGGGCGATGATTTCACTGACGCCGGTCTGGTTGAAGCCCTTGAAGCCCTGGTTGCGCTCCAGGTTTTCCAGGTGGGAGCCGAGCGCGCCGTGCTCGCGGAATTGTCTGGCCTGCTCGACGGTAATCCGGCCCTCTTTTAACAGCCGATCGATCCGCTTCGGCCGGACAGGCCAGATTTCGCCCTCGGTAAAGGCCTGGCGGAGATAGGGAAAATCCGTGAACGGCTTCATCACCTTCACGTTCTCCTGCTCTTCGAGCTGCCGTTTAAGGGCCTCGAAATCGAACTGGCATTCCAGGTGATGCATGCCGGCTTCCAGGAACGCCTCGCCGTGCAGCGCGCACCAGAGGCCCACCGTTCCCAGCGAATCGCGCGGGGCGAGCCCGTCGTGGGAGAAATCGCCCATCAGCTCATCGGGCGACAAGTCCACGTCCGCAAAGATGACAACCCCCGCATTGGGCTGCTCCAACACCTGCGCCCCCCACCCCGCCTGATGCCCGGCGTAAAACCGCTCCCGGCAATGGAAACCGAGCTTCTCGAAAACGCCGATCATCCTCGCGAAATTCTCCCGCGAGGAGCGATAGGTGTGGTGATCGTGATTGGCCCAACCGATGCCGAGTTTGTCCTGCCGGGCTTTCTGCACCTGCGCCGCACGGTTGCGCCGCTGCCAATACTCGCGCTCCGCGGCAAAGAACAGATCGCATGCACGGTCCCGACCGAGATCTTTGATGGCTTCGTCTATGAGTTCGTCTGCCGCCCCGAATCCATCCGAGGGGTCCTCGAACAATCGGCGCCGGAGCCGAAATCGCTCGGAATGTTTGAGCACGTTTAATGCCAGATCGGCCTGGGGAAGGGATAACTCGGAAGCAAAGCCTCGATGACCGTGCCGCTCAACTATGAAAACCACTCCGGCAGCACTCTTGCTCACGCCCTCCTTCCGAACGGCGCCCATTGGCCATCCCGCGTACGTGGGAAGTGGTGTTTGCCACGCCATCAGGAAATCCACAACCGATTCCACCTTCAGGTAGAGCAATCGGGCGCTATTGCACACCAGAACAATCGGTGGAAAAATGCCCCCCTCATGGACGTACCGATTCGGTAAATCAGGAATCGGCCTGAAGACGTATCCCGCGTCCTCGAACTTCCTCACATCTTCCGTGTCCGGCAATCGAAACGCGTCAATCATGTCCACCAACCGAACGCCCCCCTCCGCCTTCAGGCGGCGGGCCAGTTCCGCAACGAAGGGATCTTGCTTTAGAAACGGCTCCAGAAGCCCAATAACTAATGCCTCCGCACGCGGCTGCGGGGTCCATTGAAATGCTTCCAGCGGATTGGCGGTTTGCACGGCTGTCACTGGCGGCCTCCATTCATGCCGATACCCTATATATCATAGGATGATCAACCCGGAAGAAGGGAGTCGGTGCATGTATCGGATCCTGCTACTGGGCGCCGGCAAAATCGGAAGCGCCATCGCCCAGTTTCTTTCCAATACCGGCGACTACGACGTTCTCGTCGGCGACACCGACGAGCAGTCGCTGGCCCGCATCGAGCAAATCGCCGACGTGAAGACCGTGCAGCTCAGCGCCAGCGACTCGGCCGCTCTGCGCTCCGCGATGAAGGGACGACAGGCGGTGGTCTCCGCCCTTTCCTTCGCCCTCAACCCCGGCGTCGCCCAGGCGGCCCAGGAAGAAGGGCTCAGCTACTTCGATCTGACTGAAGATCGTGAGACGACCGTCGCCATCCGCAAGATCGCCCAGCGCGCCGTGGCCGGCCAGGTCTTCATGCCGCAGTGCGGCCTGGCGCCGGGCTTCGTCTCCATCGTCGCCCACCACCTGGCGCTGGACTTCGAGCGGCTGGATGAAGTCCGCCTGCGGGTCGGGGCGCTCCCGCAATTCCCGACCAACGAGATGAAATACAATCTCACCTGGTCGACGGACGGTCTGATCAACGAATATGGCAATCCTTGCGAAGCCGTGCACGAAGGCCGGCTGATCGAGGTGCTGCCGCTCGAAGGGCTCGAGCACTTCTCGCTCGACGGCATCGACTACGAAGCGTTCAACACCTCCGGCGGCGTCGGGACGCTGGCCGAAACGCTCAACGGAAAGGTCCGTTCGCTCGACTACAAAACCATCCGCTATCGCGGCCACCGCGACCTGATCGCATTCCTGATGAACGAACTTCGACTCAACGACCGACGGGCGCTGCTCAAGGACATTCTGGAGAGCGCGGTCCCGATCACTTTTCAGGATGTGGTGCTCATTTTCTGCACGGTCACCGGCTGGAAAGCGGGCCAGTTGATCCAGCACACCGACGCGCGAAAAATCTATCACGGCGTCTGCTTCGGCGACCGCTGGAGCGCTATCCAGATCACTACCGCGGGCGCCTTGTGTGCCGTGCTGGATCTGTTCTTCCACGGCAGGCTGCCGGACACCGGCTTTGTCCGCCAGGAGCAGGTCGACTTCAACGAGTTCCTCGCCAACCGCTTCGGCAAGTGCTACGCCTGCACCGCGCCGGACCTGGCGGTGAAGGCGGGGATGCGGATCGAGGCCTGAGCGATCTGGAATGCCTTGTGGCACCGCCGTCTCGGCTGTGTTCCGCCGCAGGCGGAAGGCATTTGGCCGCTCGGCCTTTGACCTTCGGTCGAACACAGCCGAGGGCGGCTGTGCCACAAGATCTTCTCCGGAGGGAAGGGGGAAATACGACCCTCGCGAGATGGAGCGATTGCCTGTGAACCAAGCACTTACCCAATTGAAACTTTCCCCTGAGAATACCGGACTGCTGATCGGCCGCGCTACACCAACCGCCCAAGGACCTCTCCTCACCGCCCGCTCCGCCATCGACGGCGCCACCCTCGCCACAGTCAAAACCGCGAGTAAGGACGACGTCGAGAACGCAATTTCCCATGCATCCGAAGCCTTCCGCACCTGGCGGCTCGTTCCCGCCCCCAGACGCGGCGAGATCGTCCGCCTCATCGGAAACAAGCTGCGCGAACGCAAGCGCGACCTGGCCATGCTCGTCGCCCTCGAAGCAGGGAAAATCGTGCAGGAGGCGCTGGGCGAGGTGCAGGAGATGATTGACGTTTGCGACTTTGCCGTCGGTCTCTCGCGCCAGCTTTACGGTTTGACGATTGCCAGTGAGCGGCCCGGCCACCGCATGATGGAGCAGTGGCTGCCGCTCGGGCCGATCGGCGTCATCACCGCGTTCAACTTTCCCGTCGCGGTCTGGGCGTGGAACGCCATGATCGCGCTCGTGTGCGGCGACACGGTCCTCTGGAAGCCCTCGGAAAAAACGCCGCTCACGGCGCTGGCATGCCAGAAGATCCTCGCCGAAGTGCTTGCCGAGACGCCGGAGATTCCCGACGGCATAAGCGCCGTCGTCGTGGGCGACGGGCCTTCGACGGGAGAAATCCTGACCTCCAGCGATCGGCTTCCGCTGATCTCGGCAACGGGCTCGGTGCGGATGGGCCGGGCGGTCGCGGAGACCGTCGCCAAGCGCCTCGGGCGCACGCTGCTCGAGCTCGGCGGAAACAATGGCATGATCCTGACGCCCACGGCCGATCTGGAACTGGCGATTCGGGCGATCATCTTCGCCGCCGCGGGAACCTGCGGGCAACGCTGCACGACGCTCCGGCGGCTGATCGTCCATCACTCGCTCAAGCGAACTGTCGCGGATCGACTGGTTTCGGTTTTCTCGCGGCTGAAAATCGGCAATCCATTGGAAGAGGGCGCGCTCGTGGGCCCGCTGATCGACGAAGCCGCGTTCGTCTCGATGCAGAAGGCGCTGGAAGCCGCAAAGCAGCACGGCGGCACCATCCACGGCGGCCAGCGCATCACCCGCGGCGTCCCCACGGACGGCTTTTACGTCCAGCCCGCCGTCGTCGAAATCGCTCCCGACGCCCCCATCGTCAAGGAAGAAACATTCGCCCCCATCCTTTACGTGATGGGTTACGACAACCTCGAAGAAGCGATCGCGATCCACAACGACGTCCCGCAGGGCCTGTCCTCCGCCATCTTCACCGGCGACCTGCGCGAGGCCGAGCGGTTCCTCTCCCCCGCCGGCAGCGACTGCGGCATCGCCAACGTCAACATCGGCACCAGCGGCGCCGAGATCGGCGGCGCCTTTGGCGGCGAAAAAGCCACCGGCGGCGGCCGCGAGTCCGGCTCCGACGCCTGGAAAGCCTACATGCGCCGCGCCACCAACACGATCAACTACTCCAAAGACCTTCCGCTGGCGCAGGGGATCCGCTTCGACCTCTGAGGGACAAAGTCGTGACACGGGTTTTTAACCCGTGCTGGCGGCAGTGAATCTGAAAATTACTTTGTAAATCCAAATCTTTTGATGATTTGAGCCAAAAGCACGGGTTGAAAACCCGTGTCACGGGAAACCCGACTCACGCTCAACTCTGTCCCCCACTTCTGGTAATACTGTCAGGCTGAGGTCAACGCGGAGGATGAATTGATCCGGGCTTTTCTGCTGCTTTGTCTTCTCATGGCTCCCGTGGCCGTCGCCGACGCGCCCAAAGTCGAATTCAACGACACTGAGCGAATCGTCTTTCTCGGCAACGAATTCTTCGATCACGAGCGCGATCAGTGTTACATCGAGACGCTGCTCACCACCCGCTTTCCCGACAAAAACCTGATTTTCCGCAACCTCGGCTACAGCGGCGACAACGTCTGGTGTGATGCGCGGACCCTGTGCTCGGGATGGGACCAGTTCGGCCCCCCGGAACAGGGGTTCGAGCGGCTCAAAAAGCTGCTCGGCCAGATCAAGCCGACGCTGATTTTCGTCGCGTATGGGATGAACGAGTCGTTCCAGGGGGAGACCGGGCTGCAACACTTTCGCGACGGGCTGAATCGCGTGCTCGACATGCTCAGCGAAACGGGCGCGCGGGTGGTGCTGGTTTCGCCGATCCCCCACGAGAACCTCGGTCCGCCGCTGCCGGACCCGGCGGCGCACAATCGCGAATTGATCGCTTACACCGACGTGATCCGCCAGACGGCCGCTGATCGATCGATGCCCTTCATCAACCTTCTGGCCGGCATGGCGGAGCAATCGCCCCGGGCGGCAGGTAAAGCGCTCACCAGCGATGGCATCCATCTCACCCCCATCGGCTACCGCAAGGCGGCGATGCTCATCGAACGGGAAATCGGCGATCCCGCACGGGGATGGGCCATCAACCTCGACGCCGCGTCGGGAACCGTGGGAACGGTGGGAATCTCCGTCAAAGACGTCTCACATCATGCCGACCGTGTCGCATTCAGCGCGACCGCCGACATCCTGCCCGTTCCATTGCCGGCGCCGGCCGACGAAGTTCCGATGATTCAGGTGAGAAACCTTGCGCCAGGACAGTATTCCTTGAGAATTGACGACCGGTCAGTTGTCACGGCCACTGCCCCCGACTGGGCGATTGGTGTAACGATCGCAGCCGGCCCGGACGCCGATCAGACCGAGGCCCTGCGGAAACTGATCGTCGAGAAGAACTTCGACTTCTTCAACTACTGGCGGCCGGAGAACGACACCTACATCTTCGGCTACCGCAAGCACGAGCAGGGCCGCAATGCGGTGGAAATCCCCCGATTCGAGGAAATGATCCCCGCCAAAGAAGCCGAGATCGCCCGGCTTCGCGCGCCGGTTTCACACAGTTTCGTGCTGGAAAAAACGCAGCGCGACTGATCTGATTCATGCCCGAGATTCCCAATCCCAAGCTCCGCCAGCCTCCGCCGCCGTCGATGAAGTCGGTTGTGCCGGCCCGGCTGCCTTATGCCGAGTTGGACGTGAAGACCAACTTCTCGTTCCTGCGCGGCGCATCCCACGCCGACGAGCTGATCTACCGGGCGGCGGAGCTTGGATACCGCGCCATCGCCGTGACCGATTTCAACAGCCTCGCCGGGGCCGTCCGCATGCACGAGGCGGCCAGGGAAGTGAAGCTCAAGCTGCTGGCCGGCGCACGCCTGTCGTTCGTCGATGCTCCCGACCTGCTCGTATGGGCCCCGGACCGCAACTCCTACGCGGCCCTGTGCCGACTGCTCACCCTGGGGAAACGTCGCGCACAAAAAGGCGAGTGCGAACTGAAATTGGAAGATTTCCTCAATGACAACGCAGGACTGCTGGCGGCGGTGGTGACGTACGCAAATGAAAAGGGACAAAACGAAAATGCGAAGAGGGTGAAGGGACAGAGGGACAAAGCGACAGAGGGACAAAGTGAAAGACCGGCCGTAGGCGCTCCCCCCGCGCCCTTTGCCCCTTTGTCCCTCTGTCCCTTTGTCCCTTCGTTACTCAAATCCGCTCTGGGAAATCGCCTCTCCCTTGCCGTCAGTTGCTCCTACGGCTGCGACGACGCCACCTATCTCCAGAAGCACTTCGATCTCTCGCGCACCTTCGGCATTCCCCTGCTCGCCACCAACGACGTCTATTACCACGACCCGAATCGCCGGATGCTTCACGACGTGCTCACCTGCGTACACCACGGCTGCACGATTCGGGAAGCCGGCTTCAAGCTCTTTCCCAACGCCGAGCGATATCTGAAATCTCCGGCACAGATGCACCGGCTGTTTGCGGAGTATCCGCAGGCGGTCCGCCGCGCGCTGGAGATTGTCGAGCGATGTGATTTCTCGCTCGATTCGTTGAAATACGAATATCCCGATGAACTGGTTCCGAAAGGCCAAACATCGCTACGGTACCTGGCCGAGCTGACTTGGAGCGGCGCGGCCGTCCGCTATCCCGACGGCATTCCCGATAAAGTCCGCGGGCTGATCGAGTACGAGCTGAAGCTGATCGCACAGCTCAAATTCGAGCCGTATTTTCTGACCGTTTACGATCTTGTCCGCTTCGCCCGCTCGCGAGGAATCCTGTGCCAGGGACGCGGGTCGGCGGCCAACTCCGCCGTCTGCTATTGCCTGGGCGTCACGTCCGTCGACCCGGCCCGGATCGATCTGCTGTTCGAGCGGTTCATCAGCGCTGCCCGAAACGAGCCGCCGGACATCGACATCGATTTCGAGCACGAGCGCCGCGAGGAGGTGATCCAGCACGTCTACGAAAAGTATGGCCGCGACCGCGCCGGCATGACCGCGACCGTCATCACCTATCGCGGCCGCAGTGCCATCCGCGACGTCGGCAAGGCGATGGGTCTCAGCCTCGACATGGTCGACACGATGGCCGGCAAACTCGATTGGTGGGACCGCGGCGTGCTCGAGGACGACCGCATCCGCCAGTGCGGCCTCGACCCCGCCGACCGCACCATCCGCCACGTCATCCACCTCGCCACCGAGCTGCTCGGTTTTCCCAGGCATCTCAGCCAGCACGTCGGCGGCTTGGTGATGACCCGCGGCCTGCTTTGCGAAATGGTGCCCATTGAAAATGCGACGATGGAGGGACGCACAGTTATCGAGTGGGACAAAGATGACATCGATGCACTGGGGTTGCTCAAAGTGGATGTGCTCGCACTTGGAATGCTGACGTGCATTTCCAAGGCATTTCGCCTCATTGAAGGAACCTCGCATTTTCCCCCCCTCGCTCCGGGAGGGGAATTATGTGGCACAGCCGCCCTCGGCTGTGTTCGACCGAAGGTCGAAGAAATTGCTTCCGCCTGCGGCGGAACACAGCCGGGGGCGGCTATGCCACAAACACCAGTGGGAGAGAGAGCAAAGAGACGGCTCGAATTGCACACCATCCCCCCCGAAGACCCGGCGGTCTACGACATGGCCGGCGACGCTGACACGCTCGGCGTGTTCCAGATCGAGAGCCGGGCACAGATGGCGATGCTGCCGCGGCTGCGGCCGCGGAATTTCTATGACCTGGTGATCGAGGTGGCGATCGTCCGGCCCGGGCCGATTCAAGGAAACATGGTCCATCCCTACCTCAAACGCCGCAGCGGCGAAGAACAAGTCACGTTCCCCAGCCCCGCGCTTTATGAGGTGCTGAAAAAGACGCTCGGCGTGCCGCTCTTTCAGGAGCAGGCGATGAAGATTTCCATGGTCGCCGCGGGGTTCAGCGCGGATGAGGCGGACAAGCTCCGCCGGGCCATGGCTGCCTGGCGGCGTTCCGGCGCCATCGACGGCTTCCATCAGAAAATCGTCCAGGGGATGCTCGAGAACGGCTACACGCTGGAGTTCGCCGAGCAGTGCTTCCAGCAGATCAAGGGCTTCGGCGAGTACGGATTCCCCGAGAGCCACGCCGCGTCGTTCGCGCTGCTCGTCTACGTCTCGGCGTGGCTCAAACGCTACCACCCCGCCGCCTTCGCCGCCGCCTTGATCAACAGCCAGCCGATGGGCTTCTACCAGCCGGCCCAGATCGTCCGCGACGCAAGAGAACATGGAGTGGAAATCAGGGCGGTGGATGTGAATGAAAGTATATGGGATTGCACGTTGGAAGAGGGACAAAGGGACGAAGGGACAGAGGGACAAAGGGACAAAGGGGAGAAAGAGACCTGGGGCTTGGCCGGGCCGGCGCTGCGGTTGGGGTTTCGGCAACTCAAAGGGATGTCGCAGACTCACGCCGATCGGATGGTTGACGTTCGCGACAGATTCGGACGATTTGCGTCCGTCGAAGCGCTTCATAGCCGGGTTAGATTGCCGGTTGTCGTTCTGAAGCTGCTGGCCGAGGCCGATGCATTTGGATCCATGGGGTTGTCGCGAAGGGAGGCATTGTGGAAGGTGCTGAGATTAAAAGATGAGAATAATCCGTTGATTGAAAGCCGGGAAGAAGGGACAGAGGGCGCGGCCATGGCGAGCCCGGATTCCTGTCTCCCTCTGTCCCTCTGTCCCTCTGTCCCTCTGTCCCTTTGTCCCTCGTTTTCTCCCCCCGTTTCTCGTGACGAACCCATCGTTTCGCTTCCTTCCATGCCCCTCGGCCAGGAAGTGATGATCGACTACTCGACGGCCGGTCTGTCGCTCAAGAAACATCCGGTGGCACTGGTGCGGGAGGAACTGGCGAAGCAGAGGATTCTGACCGCGGCGGGGCTGATGAATACGCCGCACGCACGGTGGGTGAAGGTGGCCGGGTTGGTCCTGATCCGCCAGCGCCCGGGCACGGCATCCGGCATCGTCTTCGAAACCCTTGAAGATGAAACCGGTATCGTCAACCTGATCGTGAAGCCGGACATCTATGACCATTATCGCTCCGCCGCCCGGCACGCGCACCTGCTCCAGGCCGACGGCTACGTCCAACGCAACGGCCAGGTCGTCCACGTCATGGCCAAGCGGCTGTACGATCTGAGCCACCTGATTCAGGGGTATGAATTGCGGTCGAGAGACTTCCACTAACGATTGCTGATTGCGGATTGCGGATTGCTGATTAGAAAACGTTGTCGCGGCCTCATAATCAGCAATCAGCATTCAGCAATCAGCAATCCCCCAACCCGACTACCCATTTGCAGCGCCGCCGGTTTTTCGTTAACAATCGAGAAACGGGCGCCCGGAAGGAGATCGAGCGAATCATGACGCGAACGACCATGGCAGTGGCGGCGGACTACGCGGATGCGATGCTTGTCGCACGCTTCTGGAAAAACCTGCTGTTCCTGCTGCTGTTCCTGATCCTGCTCATCCAGATCGGCGTGTTCGTCTGGATTCGCTTCGGCATGCCACCCCCGACCGGTGCCGCGACGCAGCCGGCCATGCTCGCCGGCCGCGATGTGACCGCCGCCCTCACCTGGCTCATCAACACCATCGATTTTCTGGCGATGCTTGCGGTCGTGGTGCTGGCGGTCGTGCTGCTGCTGATCGTCGGAATCATGCTCGTTGGACGGTTGATCGGCGTCACTCACACGACCCGCGCGTTCATCGGCTGCGTGCTTCTGGGGGTGCTGCTGTTCCCCTGGCAGTCGCTGTGGGATTACCCGATCGCGGGAACGACGCAGGAGGAGCCGGCTCCCCGGGAGAACGTCCAGGTCGGCCCGCCGATCGGCCTGCCGGGTGTGCTTTACACCTGGCCGGAGCTCCAGCACAAGGCGCATTTTGCCAACGACCCGCCGACCGCTGCCATCGTCGGCTGGGCGCGATTTGTCGGCTGGCCCGTGGTGGCAATGATCATATTATTGATGCTCCAGGCGCGGAGCAGCCGCGGGTTGAAGTTCGCCCTGGGAGAAGCCGAAATTCAGGTGGCAGAGCCGATCCGCCCATCGGGACCGGCGGGCGGAGCGTAAGAGCATGCGCGAAGAACGGGGCCACCTGGCCGGCGACATCCAGATCAACGAGCCGTATACGCTCTGGGGATCGATTGCCGGCAACGTCAGCGTCGCCAAGGGCGGAAAGTTCTACATGCGCGGCGCCATCTACGGCAACCTCAACGTCCTGCCCGGCGGCCGCGTCCACATCTTCGGCAACGTCAGCGGCAATCTCATCGTCTCCGACAAATCCAAAGTCATCCACAGCGGAACCCTCGGTGGCGACGCCACCAACCGCGGCGGACGACTCTACATCGACGCCCTCGGAAAAGTCCTCGGAAAAGTCAGGACGCTCGAGGGCGAGACCACCATCGAACCGCAGGCGAGGATTTCGCAGCAATAGACGCTGGTAACTGGCTCCAACCTGAACGTGCCAGTGAAACGTAAAACGTGAAACGTGATAAAGGCCGCGCGCCCATCACGTTTCACGTTTTACGTTTCGCTCGCACGTTCAGGGCGAACACGGCTTCACCGCACCGCCTCTTCCATCACCCCCGCCTCAACCGAAGCCGGCGCCTTCTCAAAAGTGAACTCGCGCCGCTTTGCATCGACGTCGATCTTCACCGTATCTCCCTCGCCAAAATCGCCGCGAAGAATCCGGCTGGCCAGCGGGTTTTCGATCCTGTGCTGGATCACCCGCTTGAGCGGCCGGGCGCCGAACGTCGGGTCGTAGCCCTCTTCGCCCAGCAGCTTTTTGGCCGCGTCGGTCACGACGACCTTGATGTTCCGCTGCGACAGTCGTTTCTGGAGCAGCCGGATCTGCACGTCGACAATCTTGGTGAGCTGCTCGCGCGTCAGCGAGTGGAAAATGATCACCTCGTCGATGCGGTTGAGAAACTCGGGGCGGAAGGCCTGCTTGAGCAGCGACTGTACCGCCGCCTCGACCTCCCACTCCGGGGCTTCGTTGGAAGCCAGCTTCTGGATCTCCTGCGAGCCGAGGTTGCTGGTCATGACGATGACCGTGTTCTTGAAATTGACCGTCCGGCCCTGGCCGTCGGTCAGCCGGCCATCGTCGAGCACCTGAAGCAGCACGTTGAACACGTCGCGATGGGCCTTCTCGATCTCATCAAAAAGGATCACTGAATAAGGCCGACGGCGCACGGCTTCGGTCAACCGCCCGCCCTCCTCATAACCGACATAGCCCGGCGGAGCGCCGATCAGCCGGGCCACGGAGTGCTGCTCCATGAACTCGCTCATGTCGATCCGCACCATCGCGTTCTCATCGTCGAAGAGGAACTCCGCCAGCGCCTTGCTCAACTCGGTCTTGCCGACGCCGGTTGGGCCAAGGAACAGAAATGATCCGATCGGCCGATTCGGATCGCCCAGCCCGGCGCGATTCCGCCGGACGGCATCAGCGACCGCGCGGACCGCCGCGTCCTGCCCGATGACGCGGTGCCCGAGCCGCTCTTCCATCTTCAAGAGCTTCTCACGTTCGCCCTCGAGCATCCGGCTGACCGGGACGCCGGTCCACCGGCTGACCACCGCCGCGATCTCGTCGCTGGTCACCTCCTCCTTCACCAGCGCACGCCCATCGCTGGTCAGCTCGTGCAGCTTGCGCTGCGATTCGTCGATCTGACGCTGAAGCTCGCGCAGGTCGCCGTACTGAATGCGGCTGGCCACTTCCAGCTTTCCCTGGCGCTTGGCCTGCTCCAGCTCGACCTGCTTCTGATCGAGCTGCTCCTGAAGCTCTTTGATCTTCCGCATCGCGCCGACCTCGTTCTGCCAGCGGGCGGTGAGCTGCGAATTTTTCTCCTGAAGCTCCGACAGCTCACGCTGGGCCTTTTCGAGCTGCGCCTTGGACGCTGCATCTTTCTCCCGCCGCAGCGCTTCGATCTCGATCTGAAGCTGCATCATCTTGCGGCGGATTTCGTCGAGCTCGGCGGGCATGGAGTCGTTCTCGATCCGCAGCCGCGCCGCCGCCTCGTCGATCAGGTCGATCGCCTTGTCCGGGAGAAAGCGATCGGTGATGTAGCGATCGCTCAGGACTGCCGCCGAGACGATCGCGCTGTCGGTGATCCGCACGCCGTGATGCGCTTCGTACCGCGGCTTGAGGCCGCGGAGAATGGCGATCGTGTCTTCGACGCTGGGCTGGCCTACGTAGATCGGCTGGAAGCGCCGCTCCAGGGCCGCGTCCTTCTCGATGTGCTTCTGGTACTCATCGAGCGTCGTGGCGCCGATCGTGCGTAGCTCGCCGCGGGCCAGGGCCGGCTTGAGCAGGTTGCCGGCGTCCATCGACCCCTCGGCCTTGCCGGCGCCGACGACCGTGTGCAGCTCGTCGATGAACAGGATGATCTCGCCATCGCTCTGCGTGACTTCCTTGATGACCGCTTTGAGCCGGTCTTCAAATTCGCCGCGATACTTGGCCCCGGCGATCAGCGCGCCCATGTCGAGCGCAATGATGCGCTTGTCCTTGAGCACATCCGGCACGTCGCCGTTGACGATCCGAATCGCCAGGCCTTCGACGATCGCCGTCTTGCCGACGCCTGGCTCGCCGATCAGAACAGGATTGTTCTTCGTCCTTCGCGCCAACACCTGCATCGTCCGCCGAATCTCCTCGTCGCGGCCGATCACCGGATCGAGCTTGCCCTGCCGGGCCAGCTCGACCAGATCCCGGCCATAGCGCTGAAGCGCCTGGTACTTCTGCTCCGGGTTCTGATCGGTGACGCGCTGCCCGCCGCGAACGTCTTTGAGGGCGTTCAGAATCGCATCGTATTTGACGCCGGCGGCGTTGAGAATCTCCTGCGCTTCGCTCTTGACCTTGGCCAGGGCGAGCATCAGGTGCTCGGTCGAGACGTACTCATCTTTAAGCCGGTCCGCTTCCTTCTGCGCGTCGTTGAACACCTCCTGCGTCGCCCGTCCCATCCCAAGCTGAGTTCCTGTAGCCGAAGGCAGCCGTTCGAGCGCGGTTTCGATGCGCTGCTCGATGAGCCCGACGTTCGCCCCCAGCTTCTCCAGCAGCGGGTGAACGACCCCCTCGTCCTCGGCCAAAAGCGACGCCAGCAAATGGACCGGCATCAATTCCGCATTGTCCCGCCGCTGAGCCAGCTCCTGAGCCCGCACGACGGCTTCCTGTGCTTTAACGGTAAACTTGTCGAATCTCATGGAAATGGGTCCTCCGGAATTGTGCAGACGCACAATCCCCTACCCATCTTTACGCAAAGCCGGGGCCAAAAGTTCGGAAAGGCAGGCGATGCAAGTATGGGCGGGAGCAAAGCTTATCGACACACTGATCCGGGGCCACAGGCTGCCCGACTGCCGAAATCGTCAAGCCCCGCCGGCCACCTGAAATTATGGCAGTAAGTAGCAGGCACGCTCCGCGTGCCGTCGCCTCAGGCTCATTCAGTGAATGTTCTGGTGAGGGAGAGAGTGCAACAAAAAACTTCCCGCCGGCAGCCCGGCCTTCGCGGGGTTCTCAGCGATGTATTGCTGAAACCGGCGGAACCGCTCCGCACTCCGAGCCAGATGATCAAAGCTTTCCTCCTGCCAAAAGCGACCCCGCCGCGCCAACAGCCGATTGATTTTGCTCGCCGTAAAGTGTTTCCGGGAACTGCACACGGCCTCGATCTGCGATGCCCCGATCAGGCACACGAGCACATGCACGTGGTTAGGCATGACAACGAAGTCCCCGAGATGATACCGAGTGCCGTCAAACGACCTTAGGCTGTCGGCGACGATTTGCGACATTCGCGGATCACGAAGGACGCACTCCCCAAGACTGCGGTCGAGATACTCCATAAACCGGCGGGTAAATCGTTCATGGTATTCCCGCTCCAGCTCCGGCGAGCGCTCGACTTCGATGTTCCAATCACCGCTCGAGGGATCAATTCTGTGCCACCGAAGCCACGCCTGGCGTTCGGCATGCCACGCCCGCACAAGATCACCTGGAACGGAATCTTCGGTCCGGAACGTAACGAAGTAGGTGACGCCGGGCTGATACCAGTGCGGCAGCGCGCCTCTGCTGATACTTAGCTCCCCATCTTTCTCGAAGAATTTGAAGCTCATGGCTCAGGAAGAGGCGACGGCATTGGTGAGTCCGGGATAAGCATCGATGAGCGCCGCCTCGACAACCGAGGCAATTTCTTCTTCCATCCCATGCCGATGAATGACATGACCCACTTCCAGCCCAGCAAGACGGATGTTTCGGATGCGCTGTAATTTGTTATCAGTCTCGTCACCGTCCAACAGCCGCTGCTCGGCACGAGCGTGCGCGAAGACACGATCGCCCTTGCCTTTGCCGACATAGAACGTCTCCCCGTCGCGCGGATCGATCAGCCGGTAGACGTAATACCGAAGCTTCTCCGCCACCTCGGGTGGAAAGGATTCGACACTCATGCTACCTCCGATTGTCATTGTTTTCCGCGATTTTCCAACCGGCGCCGACGGCACGCGGAGCGTGCCTGCTACTGTCGCGCCGGCGCTTGTAGCAGGCACGCTCCGCGTGCCGTCGCATCTTACCATGCGGGAGACCGGAAAGAGGGATCTCATCAAACAGACGATTTCGCGGATTCGCCGCTTGGCGTCGTGATCGGCGGCGAGCCGATCAGCTGCGGCCATTCCCCGAGCGGTACCCGCGGATGACTTGCTGGACCAATTCGTCGCCGAACCGCCTGGTCAATGGGGCCGAGCGCAATAACAAGCGGTAATAGATCGCACCAAAGATCGCGTCGTTCAGCAGTTCAGGCTCGGTCTCCGACCGCAATTCGCCTGCATTCTTGCCGCGCTGTAGATCGGCGATGGTCGCAGTCCGCCGGGGACTTACCCACCGGGCAAAGAACTCCTGAAGGACGGCTGGCTCGCTCTGGCCCTCGGCGATCAGCCCGGCCACGATCTTGCCGAAGGGCCCGTTGAACGCGTCGATCAGCCGCCGCACTCGATAGCGCAGAGACGCTTCCGCGGTCAGGACCGTCGGCTTCTCCAAGGTGGGAGCCATCCGCTCGCAGAGCATGCCCAACACCAACGTGGCCTTGGTCGGCCACCATTTATACAGGGTGGGTTTGCCGACCCTGGCCCGCTGGGCGACCTCCTCCATGGTCAGGTCGCGGACCGACTTTTTCTGAAGCAGGGAATAGACCGCATCCATGATGGCGTCATGCGACGCCGCCATTTCGCTCGGCGGCCGGCCTTTGCGGCCGCGATGAGATAGATTTCTCACGATGCCATTTTAACAGAACGTATCGTAAAGACAATTGACTTGATGGGCTTCCCGTGTATATAAAACGAAACGTAAAGGAAATGCTAATGTCGGTCGCGTTGGCCGGCTGAATCCGGACGATTCGACCCAACTCTCAAAGGAGAATGCGATGAGCAATCCAATCCGCCCTTACGAGCCCCTCACTTCCGAAAATGCGGCGCTCGTCCTGGTCGATCATCAGGTCGGCCTCATGACCGGCGTCCGTGACTATTCGACCGGGGAGCTCAAGCACAACGTGGTGGCTTTGGCCAACGCGGCCAGGGCGCTGAAGCTGCCGATCGTCGTGACCACGACGGCGCGCGACAGCATGTGGGGTCCGACGTTCCCCGAACTCGTGGAGGCGCTGCCGGGCGCCCAGATCATCGACCGCTCGTCAGTCAACGCCTTCGACGACGAGCGCGTGGCTCGCGTCATCGCGGCGACCGGTCGCAGGAAACTGATCTTCGCCGGCATCTCTCTGGAAGTCTGTGCGGCTTTTCCGGCCATCACTGCCGTGGGCAAGGGATTGGGCGCCTATGTAGCGGTCGATGCGTCGGGAACTTTCAGTGAGACCAAGCGCCAGGCCGGGCTTCTGCGCATGCTTCAGGCCGGCGTCATTGTCTCGGACTACGCGACCTTGATGGTGGAAATCCTCAAGGACAATGCGCGACCAGAGGCCGTCGAGGTCTACGGGGCCATGGACATGCCGTGGGCCAAGCTCGTGGGACAGGTCGCCCAGGCCTACGGGAAGTAAGCGGGCATGTCACGCGAATCTCGCCGGAAACGTTCCATTCTGTTTCAAACGTTTCATCGCGGCCGCCGATGCAACGTTTGAAACAGAATTGAACGTTTTTCGCGTTTTGGGTCGCTGTCCCTTCGCCTCCGCTACTGTGGCGGCTTGGCGCTCTGTTGAATCATCTTGGCCGCGCCGACCTGCTCGAAGGTTTTCAGGTCGGTCCAGAAGGTGCCGGGGCCGGAGAAGATCAGCCGCACTTCCGTCGGGTCGAAGTTTTTGGCGAAGATGTAGCGGTTGTACGCCTCGGGCGATCCGAGCGCGTCCACCAGCAGCTTGGCGCCCTGAGCTTCGGCCGAGCGTTTCATTTGTTCGACGTCCGCCGCGGCCTTGCCGAGGATTTCGGTCCGCTGTGCGTTGAGCTTGGAAGCCTCGAGCTTGATGGCGGCGATCGTCAGGTCGCGCTGGGCGTCGATTTCCGCCGCCTTCTTCTGGCCCTCGGCCAGGGTTCCCGCAACTTTCACCTTTGTCTCCGACGCCACCATTTCGCGGTTCACGTCGACCAGTTTGTTGGCCTGCTCGAGTTCCGCCTGCACGACGGCGGTTTGCGTCTGCTGCTTGAACGTGAGGTCGCGCTCGATCTCGATGTTGGCCCGCTGAATCGTCGCCAGAAGTCCTTTGGTCTGGTCGCGGCCGCTGTTGTCCTTGACGGCGATGTTGCGGATGAGCACCAGAAGCACGTGAATGTTTCGCGCCTCGATGTGCTTCTCCAGCGCGCCGGAAAGATCGAGCTGGAACTTCGATCGGGTATCGCCCTGAATCAGCTCTTTGGCCGTGTATTTCGCGCCTTCGTTCTGGCAGGCGGCCTTCATCGCCGGCTCGATCACGTTGGTGCGCACCTTGGCAACGTTCCCGATGTTGGCGACGATGTTGGGCGCGTCCTCGGGTGTACGGCCCCAGACGACGGTGAAATCCGCCTCGACCTGGTAGCCGTCATAGCTGTAAAAGCGGACGGCGGTGTTGGTGTTGTGGTCCAGCGTGATCTGGTCATATCCAACCGGCACGACCGTGACCTTCACCATCTTGGGATTGAGATAGTAAATGCCCGGCTGAAGCACGCGGTTGAGAATGCCGCGTTGGGTTTGACCGACCACCAGACGCGTGGGAGGCGGCGAATCCGCCGTCGGCTGCGAGGCTGCCGTGCGGATTTCCGTCAGACTCGCGCTGCTGACCGTACCGACGTCGCCCACCAGCCGCGTGACCACGCCGACCGATCCCGGCGGAATCACGACCGCGGGAGCCAGCGTCCAGGTCATCAGCGCCGGGTTCAGCTTGTAAGTTCCCGGCGTGAGAACGCCTTCCTGAACGCCCTTATATCCATCGGGAACGAGGACCGATCCTTCCGGCGCCGATCCGGGTTTGAGCGACTGCTTGAGCGAGATCAGCGCGACCATCGGCGCCGTCGCCGGGTCCTTGAGATTGCCCTCCTCATCCCACTCCCACTTGTCGGGATCGCCCGCGGCCACTTCAACCTGCTTGACGACTTGCCATTCGTATTCCACCGGATCGAAAAAGTAGCGGCCCGGCCCCAATACTTCCTGCTGCACACCCTTGTAGTGCGAGCCCTCCGGCGCGACGACCAGCCCGGCGGGCAGCGCAGAGCCGAATTTGCTGGTGATCACCAGCGCCTCGTCCGGGCCCACGTAGACGCGCATCGCCGACCACTCGAACCCGAGCCACAGGACATAAAGCGCCAGAACGCCGGCAACGGCCTTGACGATGATCGACTTAATGCGATTCATTGTTCACCCCAGTCAGTTTTTGCGCCGCGGAATTCGGCTGCGATTTCACCGGCGCCATGAGCTGCTTGAACAGATCGGCAAACGGCCCGTCAGTGCTGGTCAGGATCGACTTCACCGACGGCGCCAGCTTCTGATAGAAGAAGTATTGGGCGAAGGCGTTGCCGTCGCCAAAGGCGGCGACCTGCTGGCGGAGCGGCTCGGCCTCGGCCTGCTTCTGAAGCAGGATGACCGCCGCATCCGCCTTACCCTGGGCAACGATGGCGTCGGCCTGCTGCTGCGCCGCCTGAAGCTGAAGCTTGGCGACGGCCAGTTCCTGGTGGGCCTTGGTCACCGCCACTCCCTGGTTTTGCTCGGCCTCTTTGACGATGCTGACCACGTCCTTGTTGGCCTCGCCGATCGCCTGGTTCTGGTTGGCCATTTCCGTCTGCGTCGCGAAATCCGCCTGACTTTTTGCAACGATGATCTGCTGTTCGAGGGTCTTGATCTGCTGCTTGGCGATCTCGCGCTCGTTGATCGGGTCCTTGATGGCGTCGGGGGGCACAATGTCACGCACCAGCGCCTGGAGGATTTCGATCCCCTGCTTGCGACACTCGTCGCGAAGCGTGGCCTCGAATTCGGCCTGGAACTTCAGCTTGGTATCGCCGCTGATGAAATCGCGGGCCGTGTACTTGCTGCCGATCAGCCGGCAGAAGCTTCGGGCATTGGGCAGAATCACCGTCTCTTCCAGATAAGGGATCAGGTCTCCGCCATAGCCGTACTGCACGTACCGCAACGGAAGTTCCCCCGGCAGGATCGACCACTCGACAAAGCCTTCGAGCCGGATGTCGAAGCTGTCGGCCGAAGGGAAGGTAATGATGTCGTCCCCCTTCATCTCAAACCGCTGCGATTGGATGCTGACCGGCTTGATGCGCTTCTCAAAGAGGTTGACGTATCGAAGGCCTTCGGGCTCAGTCGCGTTCTGCACGCCCTGCTCGCCCTGGCCGACCAGATAGTCGTTGGGACTGGCCGACGGTTTGCCGGCCATGATCGTGACCACGCCGCGATGCCCCGGATCGACCTGCACCGGCGGCACGAGCTTGATCTCGTACGCATACGGGTTGGCGTAGTCGTTGTTTCGCGTCCCGGGCATCAGCACCATCGGCAGCGGGCCGCGCTGGTTTTTGGCCGGATCGGCAAGCACCTGGCCCGGCGGAAGCGCCTCGCCGAATTTCTTAACGACCAGCCCGACTTTGTCGCTGGGGATCGTCGCGTCGCCTATTCTGATCACCTCGCGCTCATAGTCCCACGGGCTGAAGGAGAAGTACGTTCCCTCGAGATAGACCTGCTCGAGAATGCCATTGCAATCCCCATAGGTTTTCTCCCACTGCGCGTACTGCGATGGATCGACCGGAGGCCTGGGGATGACGACCTGATCTCCCGGCAGGCTGCGCGAGCCGTTCTTCTTGAGCAGAACCAGCACCTGGCCCTGGTGCACGACGACCCGCCGGATCAGCCAGAAGTAGGCGCCGTAAATGAAGGCCAGGGCGAGAATGATGGCGACGAGATTGCGCCATCGGAAGAACCCGCCGAAACCGCCGCGGAGACTGCGGAACCCCGGCGGGCCGCCGGGGCTTTCGCTGCCGGTGCGATGGGGGGATCGAACAAAGTCAGTTCCCGTCATAAGAACCTCCCCGAGGAGTTTTCGGTTGTCAAGCTGCCCAAAGTGGAGATGGATCGACGGATCGGGCTCACGTCTGAAAACGACGGGGATTTCAGTCGTTTCAGAGCCGTTGACCGCACCGGCGGCAGAACTGAGCGAACGGAGGATGCGCCGCCCCGCACGAGCCGCACACGCGCTGCTGCATGCGCATCATGTTTCGCCGGCCCTGCGAGATACTGAAGATCAGCACGACCACGACCAGCGTTGTGATGATGACGAACGCATCAAATTCCATTCGCTCGCCCGTTCGACCTCACGGCTTACTTCGATGCTCCACTTACGGTAGCATCGCGTATCGCCGAAGGCCACATCAATTATAAGACGCCGGTTTTCTTAAACTCGGTTTCAGGCAAGAACCAGTCCTTCAGCCTCGTTTCAGTTTCAGAGTTGTTCCTGACGCAGCGGGGCGACGCGGCATCATTCCTTCACATGCGGATGAGCATCTTCCCAGCGGTATTTCTTGCCAGAGCCACTGCCAAACTGATCACCGAAGATTTCCAAAAAGTAGTTCCAGCCTTTCTCATGTCCTTTTGCCAGCTCATGATCCGGAAGGTTGGAATGCACGAGGGTCACGAGCGTGTCTTCTCCCAGCTTTTTAAAGGTCAGAGTCACGGTTGACTCCTGTCCCAGGGTATTTGGTGAAACCCAGGTATGCTGAATTCGACCTGGCCGCTCGATCTGCGTGAATCGTCCATAGTGGGACGTTCCCTTGAGGGCCCAGAAAAAGAGCCCGTCTACCTTCGCATCCAGGACGAACTTTTCCGCCGCATTCCAGGGATTGCCGGGGATTTTCGCATTCAACCACGCGTCAAACACTTCGTCCGGAGGAGCGGGAATGGTGCGCTCGAACTTGAAATCAAGGGTCTTGGTTGGATTGGTCATCACATGTTCTCCTTTTTCATCTTGTCCTTGAAATATTGCTCAAACTGATCCAGCCGCTCGTTCCAGAACCGCTCGTAGTGGCACAGCCAACGGTGGGCCTGCTTCATCGGCATGGGATTGGTCTGCACGAATTGGAAGCTGCCCCGCTTTTGTCGCGCGATGAGGTCGGCGCGCTCGAGAACCTTGAGGTGCTTGGAAACCGCGGCCAGGGACATTCGGAATGGCTGGGCGATCTGGCTCACCGCCATTTCCTTCCCGGCGATTTCCCGCAGGATCGAACGACGGGTGGGATCCGCCAGCGCGTGAAAGATCCGATCCAATTCCACCGATTCAATGGTTTCCGCCGATTTAACCATATGGTTGAATGATACCACCCGCGCGGGGAAGAATCAACCACTTGGTTGAATGTTTCTGAAGCCCAGGGGCTGGTCATTTGAGCGTGATGCGCCAGATCCCCCAGCTCCCGCCGCGGTTGGAGCGGAAGTAGATGTAGCGGCCGCCCGGGTCCCACGCCGGACTGTCGTCCCAGCTTCCGTTGGTCGTCACGCGCGTGGGCTTGTCGGGGTGATGCATGTCCGTGACCCAGATGTCGAGGTTATTGTGATTGTCGGCGTCGGCGCCGCGATCGGACACGAAGGCGATGCGATTGCCATCCTTGGACCAGACGGGGTCGAAGCTGTCGAAATCGGGGAGGTTGGTGAGATTGACGGCGGCGCCGCCGCGGTCGGACATCCGGCAGATCTCGCGCTTGCCGGTCTTGGGATTGACGAGCGTGAACAGAACGCTGTCGGCCTTGGGGCTGACACGCGGCTGCTCACCCCCGCTGGTGGTGAGGTCGGTGCGGAGCGTGGTGCCGAGCTGAGTCATATACAGCCGCGGATCAGGACGGCTGTCGACCAGGGCCTCGTAGTAAAGCCGGGGCCGGGGGTCCGAATCCAGCGACGGCCACAAGTCGGTCGTGTCGCCACCGGTAAGCTGCGTGATTCCGCCCTCGCCGTTGGCGGCCATCTGCCAGATGCTCATGTGACGCCCGCCTCGATTGGAAGAAAAAACGATCTGGCTTCCGTCGGCGGAAAACGAAGGGCTTAAATCCAGCGAGCGACCGTCGCCGAAAAGGCTCGGGCTCGAGCTGCCGTCCGTTTTGATCATCTGAATCTGCGAACGGAAGCTGTTCTTGTCCTTGCCGCTGAGCACTGCGAACACCAGCCATTGTCCATCCGGCGAGATCGCCAGCGAATCGACCACGCTGCCCACCGGCAGGTTCGTGATCCGTACCGGCGGCTCCGCGGCGGGCCCCTCGGTCACGTCCTTCATCCCAAGCGTCTCAAGCGTTTCGGGAACCACCTGCCAGCCGTCGTCGGTGCGCACGACCTTTGGCCGCAACAGCGTGACAGGCCGCGTCTTCACCTCCGAAAGGATGACGGAGTAATCCTCTTTGCCATTGTCCCAGGCGATCGTGAGTTCCTCAGGAATCCATTCCGTCTCGGCGGTCTTCTTGGTGATCAGCACGTTGTATGTCTTGAGCGTTCCCTGATCGTCGGTCGGCGGAAACGTCAGCTTTGCGAAGCTGGCGCCGGACTGATCGCGCTCAAGGACCTG
>DATHPP010000049.1:0-5144 GCA_035483795.1 Tepidisphaeraceae bacterium
ACGCCGACGCCAGCGGCGTCCATCGCGTCGCCCAGCGCCTGGAGGCCGCCGCCAAGTGCGACGAGAACCTCAACGCAAGGCTGGAACGACTGAAAAAGATGATGTTGTCAAATGTCAAGAGTTGACCCCTATCGGCCCCCATGTTGTAGAGGTAAGCATAGTTGGCAAGCAGCTCACTTCCCAGGACTTGACTGCCCTGTCAGGGTTCCACCAGATCGTCGAACTTGATCTTTTAGAGTGCCGGTTCGAAGATCGTGATATGGAATCACTGATGGGGCTCGATGAGATAGAGCGACTGGACTTGAACCACGTTCCCATCTCAGGAGAAGGTCTAGCATATATTCACGAGATGAAGCGGCTCCAGACGTTGGAGTTGGCCGGCACACATGTCAATGATGACTCGCTCAGGTATATTGAGCGGCTATCGAGCCTTCGCTATTTATGCTTATCGTCTACTAGGCTTTCTGACAGTGGCGTTGCTCATTTGCGAGCGTTGACGCAGCTAAAGGTTCTTGATGTCTCAAACACGTTCATCTCGGACGCCGGGATCGAAGAACTGTCGGTACTCGATTCGCTCAATCGGCTGGACATCTCCCATACAAAGGTATCCGACAAGAGTGTTGACGCGCTGCTCAGGATGGTGTCCCTCCGAATTGTGCAAATCGGAGGCAGCGGGATAACGAGAGCAGGTGTTGAGCGGCTAAAGCGGGGGAGAGCCAATATCGAGGTCTATGATGACTATCGCAGACTGTAACAACGTCATCATCGAAGCAATGATGTCTTTTGAAGACGGAACCGATGAGGGGAAACCGATGAGGGGACACTGCTACTTCCTGGAGAACAGATGAGCGAGAACCATGACCACGATGGCGGTTCCGGCGGACGGGAGCCGCGGCCGATCGAGTCCGAGGAGCCGTGCGAGAACCTGTTCGGCGTGCGCCCGGCGGCGGACGACATTCCGCCGGGCGAGCCGCAGTATTCGATCGACTGGGGTTCGGACGATCCGGGCGCGGATGCTTCGCCCGACGCCGTGTCGTACGTCTATTACCGGGCCACCTACGAGTTGCCGGACGAACCGCTCGAGGGCGACTCCGAGTGGTCGGCGAAGCGGATTGGGGGGTGACGTCAAACCGCGGGAGGAGAGCGTGCCGCGCTTGAATCCCTGCAAGCGGCCCAGCGCATCGTACTGCGACTCGGGGGCGGTGCCGTTGGCGGGAGAATAGAGGGCGCTTTCGGCGCTTCGACAGACTTCAATTCTGAAATCTACGCGTTCCAGTCCTTTAAAAAGTGAAATCCTGTTCATCGCCCGATCAGGGTCTGGGCTGCGTGTCCAACGTCAGAGGGCATGAGGGCATGGCACGGTGTTCGCGAATGCCCAGGTTTCATCCGGATGTGTCGCTCGGACCGACAGATAACAGCAGCAGCGGACGCACATGGGCCGACTTCGTCATGCGCCCGCGATCGACGTTCGCACAGAGGAGTGTTGCTCGATGCCCGCGAAAACCCGTACCCGGTCCGATAAGTTCACAAGAGCCGCCGGGGCCAGTTGTGAAACGCTGGAGAACCGTCTTCTGTTTGCCGCCCAGATTTCCGTCACGACCAGCGCCGTCAACAACGCCGTGGCCTTCAACACGATCGCGTCGGGCAACAGCGGGGCCGGCCCCAGCCGGATCGAGACCGCCACCATCACTGATACGGGCGGCGATCCATTGACGCTGGGCGGCGCGGCGCTCAGCATCGTCAACGATCCCAGCGCGACGCCCGCCGCTTCTGATTTTGCCATCACCAATGCCGCCGGCATTCCCGCCAGCCTGGCGCCGGGGGCTTCATTTACCGTCGATCTTCAGTACACGGCCACCGCCGTCGGTTTGCAGTCCGCGCTGCTTCAGATCCAGAGCAACGACCCGGTCAATCCCACGTACGATGTAAACCTGCACGGCATCGGAACGCCGGGCCAGTTCGGCACGGCTGAGCCCTCGCTCAAGCAGGTCCTGCTTGCCAACAACATTCCCACCATCATCGGCGCCGGGCCGGACGATGCGAACGTGAACACCCAGGCCTATCCCGTCACTCCCGATCCCTCCAGCCAGGAGGTGCCGATGCAACGGCTGGTGGTGGCGACGGCGGGGCAGCCGGTCACGATCACGCCGCTTGCCAGCTTCTCGGCGGCCACGCCCGCGGTCAGCCGGATCGGCTATTACACGCCCGGCGACCCCGCCGCGACCAGCGAGTTGTTCTACATCGGCCAGGGCGATGCGCAAACGGTCGATCCGACGGCCCTGGGCGCCACCGGCTTCAGCCCGGGCAGCGCTCCATTTGGCTTGTACGCCGTCTTCCCCGGCACAACCATTCCGAGCGGCGGGCTGGACATCCACTACAGCGAAGACGCTCTGAACACCGGTTCCACCGACGGGCTGCGCAAGGTTCGCTTCTTCCCGATGGAGACGGCCAACGGAACCGTCGTACCCAATACCTACGTCCTGGCGATGGAGGATTATGATTCCAGCGCGTTCAACAGCTTTATCAATTTCGTCGGAATCATCAGCAATGTGAAGGCCGCGCCCAATGCGACGATGGGCTCCACGCCCTCGTCGCCGACCGCCAACAATCCGCCGGTCATGGGCGTCAATCTCAATGAGACCTCGCCCGGCTCGACAACCCTGGTTTTCAACAGAATTGACGTCCCCAATTCGATCTCCCCCGACATCGTCCACGACACCAATGTCATCACCATCAACAATACGGGCGATCAGGCGCTGACCCTCAACAGCCTGACGCTGTCGGACACGACCAACTGGCAACTGGTCAATCCGCCCGCGGCGGGCACGCAGATCGCCGCGGGCTCATCGCTCAACCTCACCATCAAATTCATCGCCACCACGAATCCTCCCCACTCCACCAATGAAACCAACGACGTCAGCACAACCAACGGTATTCCTACCGTAGATGCCGGCGGCGTCTGGTCGGCGACGCTCACCATTAATTCCAACGACCCGGTCAATCCAAACCAGGCGATCAACCTCGCCGGCTATTGGCAATATCAGTCCGAGCATGAGAACGAGCCGAACGTCAACACGCTGACCAACCTGCTGTGGGGCTACGGCATCAGCGACACGGGCTCCGCCTCGACCCAGGGCACGGAATTCCCCAATAACGGGAACAGCCCCGTGATCTACGGCTCGGAAGTCGATCCCTCGACCGATCAGGGCCTCCTGGTTGCCGCCGACCCAAGCCAGCCCGTGTCGCTGGTCGAAATTGCCGCGTATCACTCCCAATATGGCACGCCCAAGGCGTACGTGACCACGAACGGCCAGGCCCAGGAGGTGGACCTCGCTTCGCTCTCCGAATCCGGCTCGACCGTCACTGTCACCACCGACAACGTCGAGACCTTTCAGCCGGGCCAGCAGGTGAGCATCATCAGTGTCACCCCGCAGGGCTATCAGGGTACGTTCACGATCACCAGCACCCCCAACTCCACCACTTTCACTTACTCTGCGGCTTCCGGGCTCGGGCCCACGTCGCCGTTCCTTACTCAATCTCAGGCCGGCTGGTACCCATCCGGCGGCTCGACGACCCTGCTCTACAAAGACCAGCCGAACAATGGCCAGTCCCTCTATCCACTGCTGGACCCCAGCTCGCTCAGCACCGTGCAAACCACGTTTACCCCCTCAGGAGCGTTTGGCTTGAACCTGGACGGCATGCTGAGCCAGGATTCGCTCAATTCTCAGGACCTCCAATACAACGCCAGCGAACACGCACTTCGCTTCTGGCCGGTGACGCAAGCCAACGGCCAGATCATCCCCAACGCGTGGATAGTCGGGCTGGATTATCGCAACTATGTGGGCCCCAACAGCGACTATCAGGACCTTTTCATGCTCCTGACCAACGCGACGTTCGAGTCGGTGCCCCCGGCCCCGATCGACTTGAACGCCTCGCAAGGCGCTTCGGGCGTCAACGTACAGTGGACGCCGATGACCGGCGCCACCGGCTACAACATCATGTCCTCTGTGAACGGCGGCGCTTTCACGAAGCTCAACAGCAGCCCCGTCACCGCCACGAGCTTCGTGGACACCACCGCTCCCACCGGGGCGGCCATCACTTACGAAGTCTTTGCGGTAAACTCGGGCGGCGTCAGCTCGCTGCCGGCCGATGCATCGATCAACCTCTCGAGCGCCGTCACGCCCCCTTCCGCCCCCGCCTTCGTGCAGGCCGATGGATCATCGGGCACACAGGTTTCGCTCGCGTGGACCGCGCCGGCCGGCGCCACCGGTTACAACCTACAGCGCGAAGCGCCGGGCCAGAGCAGCTTCACCACTATCGCCTCCGACCTGACCTCGGCATCTTTCTCCGATCTGAACGTCACCGCCGGGGCAACCTACACCTACCAGGTCCAGGCCCTCAACAGCGCCGGGGCATCCGCGTTTGGCGCGCCGGTCTCGGTTACCGTGGCCCAGGGCGTGCCCCCGGCGCCGACCAACGTACAGTTCTCGACGACGGCAAGCAGCGTGGTCCTGACCTGGGCCGCCGCGTCGGGCGCAACCAGCTACGAGGTCCAGCGCCAGAACCCCGGGCAAAGCTCGTACTCGATTATCGCCAGCAGTCTGACCGGCCTCACCTACACCGATACCGGCGTTGTCGCCGGCAAGACCTACAGCTACCAGATCATCGCCGCCGACGCCGCGGGGATGTCACCGCCCAGCTCCGCCGTCAGCGCCACCGTTCCCGCAGCAGCGTCGACACTCATTGTCACCGTCGGCAAGGCCGCCGATTCATTCGTCAAATTCACGACGTCCGGCGGTGCGGTGGTCACCATCACCCTCAACGGCCCCGGCGCCGCCGCCGTCAGCTTTACCGCCGACTCCATCTCCCAGAGCGCCAGCGGCAAGGGAGCCGTGCTGAGCGGAACGAATATCGCAATTGCGGGGATTGCAATCACCGCAACCACCGCCGGCAGCTCGCTCTCGATCGCCACGCATGGTGGCAGCAATTCCGTGAACCTTGGCGGCATCACCCTCGGCGCCTCGATGAACTCGATCAACGCTCCCACCGCTTCCCTGGTCGGCGCCCTGACCGCAGCGGGCTCGATCAACAGGATCACCTTCGGGTCCGTCGTCGCGGCGGCCATGAGCATCGCCGGCAACCTC
>DATHPP010000050.1:0-26392 GCA_035483795.1 Tepidisphaeraceae bacterium
ATCGCCACCGACAGCGAGATGAAGAAGGTCAACTGGACCAGCCGCAAGGACCTGATCGCCTCCACGAAGATCGTCATCATTTTCATGCTGATCATCGCGGTGTTCCTGTTCAGTTGCGACCTGTTGTTCGGCGCATTTTTCCACCTGATTGGCGTATTGAAGACCTGGTTTTAATCATGCAATTTTTCGTCCTTCGAGTTGCGAGCAACAAAGAAGACCGGGTCCGCGAGGCCCTGGCCCGGAAGGTGAAGATCGAAGGGCTGGAGACCTTCGTCGGGCGGATCCTCGTGCCGACCGAGCGGGTGCGTTCGATGAAGGAAGGCAAACGCCGCGAGGCCGACCGCAAGCTCTATCCGGGCTACGTGTTCATCGAGCTGGAGCTGGACAAGAACGGCACGATCCCCGAGAAGGTCTGGTTCACGATCAAGGAAACGGACGGCGTAGGCGATTTCATCGGCTCCAACGGCAAGCCGACGCCGATGAGCCCCAAGGACGAAGCCAAGATGCTCGAGGCCGCCGAGCGGCCCGAGGAACCGCGCTTCGAGAGCCAGTTCAAGAAGGGCGAGCGCGTCAAGGTCACCAACGGCGCCTTCATCAACTTCGAGGGCGAAGTCGATGAGCTGATCCCGGACAAAGGAATGGTGCGGATCATCACCACGATTTTCGGCCGGCCGACGCCGCTCGAATTGGAGTACTGGCAGATCGAAAAGATTTGATTTCTAAGTGCTGAGTGCTGTGTGCTGTGTGCTGAGAAGAAGAAACTCAGCACTCGGAACTCAGTACTGGTGTTGTGATGTTTGAGTATTACGGCAAGATCCAGGGCGTACGCGGCAACCTGATGGGGTTGCCCGCCTGGGCTCGCGGCGTGCTGTTCGTTGTGTCGCTTCCGGGCATTGTTCTGCTGGCCTTGTCAATCGCGGCGGTAATCTGTAGTCTTGCGGCCCTTTTGCTCGTAACGGTGCCGGTTTACAGCCTGTTACGCATGGTGACGCAGCCGATGCAACGGGGCTCGGCGCGGGGTGAGACGATGGCAATGGAAAGTCCGGGCCGCCGGCATGTGGATGTGAAGATTGTCGAGTAATTCATGGCGAAGAAAGAAATAACGGTTCAGTTCAAGCTCCAGGCGCCCGGCGGGACCGCGACGCCTGCGCCGCCGATCGGCCCTGCCCTTGGCCAGCACGGGATCAACCCCGGGCAGTTCATTCAGCGCTTCAACGCGATGTCGGCCCACCTCAAGGGCAAGGTGATCGGCGTGCTGGTGACCGCCTACAAGGACCGCACCTTCGATATCGAGCTCAAAAGCCCGCCCGCCAGCGTACTGCTGAAGGATGCAGTGAAGGCGGAAAAAGGCAGCGGTGAGCCGAACAAGAACAAGATCGGCAAGATCACCATGGCCCAATGCAAGGCCATCGCCAAAGAGAAGATCAAGGACCTCAACGCCTTCGACGAAGACCACGCCGCCCGCATCATCGCCGGTACGGCAAGGTCGATGGGAATCACGGTTGAAGGGTGATGTGACACGGTTTTCAACCCGTGCGGACGGCAATCGGATACGAGAATTCGGAATTGGCGATTGCTTTCATTTGGGCATCGCCAGCACGGGTTGAAAACCCGTGTCACGTGAATCATGGGCACCACCACGGCCCGTAACAGTGGGAGCTTCGCCGGGCGGCTTTTAGCTCGGCCAAGGAGCGAAACGCATGGCTGCGACTGCCACGCCAATCAAGAAGAAGGGGGAGCAAAAGCGCTCGAAGCGCTATGCCGAGGCGGCCAGGAAGGCCGTCCACGATCCCCAGCCGATCGACCAGGCAATCGACGTCGTCAAGAGCTTCAAGCCGACGAAGTTCGACCAATCCGTCGAGTTGATTTTTTCCCTGGGCATCGACGCCAAGCAGGCGGACCAGATGATTCGCGGTTCGCTCTCGCTGCCGCACGGCGTCGGCAAGACCAAGCGCGTCGTCGCCTTCTGCCCTGACCACCTGGCGCCCCAGGCGCTGGCGGCGGGTGCGATTAAAGCCGGCGGGCAGGAGCTGGTCGCCCAGATCGAGAAAGACAACTTCACCGACTTCGACGTTGCGGTCGCGACGCCAGACATGATGCGGTTCGTCGGCCGCCTCGGTAAGGTGCTGGGCCCCAAGGGCCTGATGCCTTCGCCCAAGGCCGGGACGGTGACGCCTAACGTCGCCGATGCCGTCCGCGAGTACGCGGCGGGCAAGATCGAATTCCGCAACGATGCCGGCGGCAACGTCCACACTGTCGTCGGGAAGGTCAGCTTTCCCAAGGACAAGCTCACCGACAACATCAACGCCATGGTCGGCCAGATCCGCAAGATGAAGCCGCAAACCAGCAAAGGCGCGTATTTCAAGAAAGTCGTTATCAAGGCCACGATGACGCCCGCCGTTCAATTGGCCGTTTCCTGAAGCGGTCACTTGTTTTTGGTCACTTGTCATTTGCGAAATACAAATGACGAATGACCAGTGACAAATGACAAAGGACAAAGTCATGAGCAAACCAGTCAAAGACCTGATCACCAAGGAACTGGCCGAGCGTCTGAAGGACGTGGACGGCGTCGCGGTCATCAACCCGCGCGGGATCGACGCAATCAAGAACCACGCCATCCGCAGGCGCCTTCACGAGAAGGGCCTCAGGATGATGGTGGTGAAGAACACGCTGGTGAAGCGCGCTGTCGGCGACGGGAAGCTGAAGGGTTTCGATAAACTTCTCGATGGCCCCAGCGCCGTCATCTACGGAAAGGCGAGCATCTCCGCCATTGCCCGCCAGCTCATCGACGAGCGGAAGATCGACGAGAAGCTGGAGGTCCGCGGGATCTTCTTCGACGGCGAGCTGTACACCGGCGAGAAGGGCGTCGAGCAGGTTAGCAAGCTGCCGACCCGCGAGGAGGCGATCGCCAATATTCTGGCCGCCGTCCTCGGACCCGGCCGCAGGCTCGCCGCCGCCCTCAAGGGCCCCGGCGGAACGCTGGGCGCGGTGCTCAAGAGCATCGAAGACAAGGCGAAAGAGAAGGAAGGCGCCGCGCCGGCGCCAGCAGCATAAGCAAACTGTCACTGGTCATTTGTCACTTGTCATTGGGATTTGCAAGTGACAAGTGACCAGTGACAAATGACATCTTTTGAATCCGGCGGCCCGACTGTCCCCTTCTGGGGTTAAACCGTCTCACTGTGAGGCGGGCTCTCGGGCGGGATGAAGTTTCGACACGTTTGGAACACGATACGTTCCGGAGAAGCAGTCATGGCAGAAGTAGCACAGGAAATCGCCGAACTCGGCGACAAGCTCGCCGGCCTCACTCTCAAGCAGGCCGTCGATCTCACGACCTATCTCAAGGAAAAGCACGGCATCGAAGCCGCCGCGGGCGGTGTGATGGTCGCGGCCGGTCCGGGTGGCGGCGGCGGGGGCGCTGGTGCTCCGGCCGAAAAAGAGCCCGAGAAGACCACCTTCGACGTGATCCTCAAGGCCGCCGGCGACAAGAAGATCCAGGTCATCAAGGTCGTCCGCGCCGCCACCGGCCTGGGTCTCAAGGAAGCCAAGGACCTGGTCGAGGGCGCGCCCAAGACCGTCAAGGAGAATCTCGAAAAGCCCGACGCCGAGAAGCTCAAGAAGGAACTCGAAGAGCAGGGTGCGACCGTCGAGCTGAAGTAACGTCTCGAAGACGTTTCCTGTGACACGCTTCCTGTGACACGGGTTTTCAACCCGTGCGGAACGATCTGCGTTGCAGGATTGCTGTGATCGGCAGATCTTTCTCAGCTTCACGCCGTCAGCACGGGTTAAAAACCCGTGTCATGCGGGAGCGTGCCATTGCGTGCCATTGCCTCTCACAGGAATCGGTTTGACAGGTCTGGCGTTTTTGCTAGATTGAAGTCGTGAATCGGTTCGGAACCGCGTTCGGCTTTTACTTTGGTTGGTACTTTTACCAGCCCCAAAGCGGCGCGTTCTGAGCGGATCGGTTTAGCAACACGAAACCCAAAGCCTCAGGACGCGGTCCTGGGGCTTTTTCTTTGGCCAGCGCGAAACCAACCGCGCGGCCGCGGAGGCCCCGATGATCGTCGTCATGAAACCCGGCTCGACCCCGAGGCAGATCGAGCACGTCGTCAACCTGGTGCGCGAAATGGGACTCAAAGACCACGTGATCGTCGGGACCGAGCGGACGGTCGTCGCCGTCATCGGAAACGACCGCTTCAAGGACCGCAACGTCTTCGAGACTGTTGACGGCGTCGAAAAAGTCGTACCGATCCTCGCCGCGTACAAAATGGCCTCCAAAGAGGTCAAAAAAGAACGCTCGGTCATTCCGATGCTTCAGAGCGGCCCCAATGTCGAGCGATCGAAAGTCGGGGGAAAACGCGTTGGAGTGATCGGCGGGCCGTGCAGCGTCGAGAGTAAATCACAACTTCTGGAAATTGCTCATGCCGTCAAGGAAGCCGGCGCCGTCGGCCTTCGCGGCGGGGCGTTCAAGCCGCGAACGAATCCGTACTCCTTCCAGGGCATGGCCGAGGAGGGCCTGAAGCTGCTGGCCCTGGCCCGCGAGCTGACCGGCCTTGCAGTGGTCACGGAAGTCATGGCCGTCGAGCAGGTGAAGCTGGTGGCCGATTATGCGGATGTGCTCCAGGTGGGCGCGCGAAACATGCAGAACTTCAACCTGCTCAACGCGGTGGGGGAGCAGACCAAGCCGGTGTTGCTCAAACGCGGCATGAGCGCGACGCTCGAGGAATTCCTGCTGGCGGCGGAATACATTTTGGCCCGCGGCAATCAGAACGTCATTCTGTGCGAGCGCGGCATTCGAACCTACGAAGACTATTGTCGCAACACGCTGGCCCTGGCGGCGGTTCCGGAACTGCACCGCGTGAGCCATTTGCCGGTCGTCGTCGATCCAAGTCAGGGAACGGGGAAGAACCATCTGGTGGACAGCATGTGCCGGGCCGCGGTGGCGGCGGGAGCGGACGGGCTGATCATCGAAGTCCACAACGATCCGGAGCATGCCCTGACGGACGGCGCGCAATCGATTACGCCGCCGCAGTTCCGCGACATGATGGCCGCCATCCGCCGCATCGCAGCGGCGGTCGATCGGGAAGTGTGAATGGCCCAGCCTCCTCACGAATCGCGAGGCGCTCTGGATTCTCCCCCTCTCCCTTCGGGAGAGGGCAGGGGTGAGGGGAAATCGGAGGCGCCTTTCCCACGCCCCGAGCCCAACCCTCTCCCGGAGGGAGAGGGGGGAAATGCAAACGCCCTCACCCAAGCGAATAGTCGTCCGACGTTGGGCGCGTGGCTGCTGATCTCACCCTTGCTCCTCTGGCTTCTGCTCTTCGTCGTCGCGCCGACGGTGATCCTCCTGATCCACAGTTTCTTCCGCGGCGGGGAGATGTCGGAGGTTGAGTTCAGCTTCACCCTCGACAACTACCGAAATGCCTTTGGCGTGACCTATCTGCGAATCTTTCTTCGGTCTCTACTCTATGCCTCATTCACGACGATCCTGTGCGTCGTCATCGGCTACCCCGTTGCCTATTTCATCGGCCGGTCGGGTCCGCGATGGCGAAACGCGCTGCTGCTGTTGGTGACGATTCCCTTCCTCACCAGCTTTCTGATCCGCGCCTACGCCTGGTTCATCATCCTACGGGACCACGGCGTACTGAACGCATTCCTCCAATCGGCGCGCGTCATCCCGTGGATTGTTCCCCACCGGCTGGAGCTGCTTTACACGCCGTTCGCGGTGATCATCGGGCTGGTTTATACGTACCTCCCCTTCATGATTCTGCCGATCTACGGCAGCGTGGAAAAACTCGACAACACGCTGCTGGAAGCCGCCTCCGATCTGGGAGCCGGACCGCTGCAAACGGCCTGGGGGGTGATCCTGCCGCTGACCTGGCCCGGTGTCGCCGCCGGCATCACCCTCGTCTTTGTCCCCTCGGTGGCCATGTTCGCGGTCACCAGCATCATGTCCGGCGGACACATCCTGCTCATTGGCGACGTCATCCAAGGCCAGTTCGGCGCCGCAGGCAACCTCCCCTTCGGAGCCGCCCTGGGAATTCTGCTGCTGTTCCTGTTCATGCTCAGCTTTGTGCTGGTTCAACGAAAACTCGCGTGAGATGTAACGCAATTTAGGTCGGTAGTTTGCACGTTCTGCGAATCTGTCGGCCCCGATATACTGACTCGGCGTGACCCGTTTTCGCGAATTCGTTCTTCAACCCATCCTGTGAGGAGGCTCGTATGCGAAATATTGTTCTCGGTCTTGCGGCGGCGATTGTCCTCTGTCTTGGCGTCCGCGTGTCCCATGCCGCCGACGATGAAAAGAAGATTACCGGCGTGCTGATCGACAACAGCTGCGCCGAAAAGTTCATGAGCAAGGACGACCCGGAGAAGGCAGCCGAAAAGCACCCCCTGGCCTGCTGCCTCAAGTGTGCCAAGGGCGACGGCGCCAATCTGGTCCTGATCCACAAGAACAAAGAGCTGAAGCTCGACAAGCATGGGCAGGACCTGGCCATGGATTACCTGAAGGGCAAAGACGCCAAGACCGTGGTGGTCATTAGCGGCGAAATGAATGCGGCCGGTGACGAGGTCAAGGTCGAATCCATCGCCCCCGCCGGCAAAGCAGAATAGGTATCACTCGCCGGTCCGGCGGTAAACCTGTTCAAAACCGCAAACCCTCCCGGGTGACGGGAGGGTTGTCTTTTCACCTTTTGCGGGGGACCGGTACAATTCCGCTCGTGTCACCGCTGGGCCTGATTGCGGGGGAAGGCGTTTTTCCGATTCTGGTCGCCCGCGGCGCGCGGACCGCCGGCCGAAAGGTCGTTTGTGCGGCATTTGCGGGGCATGCGTGGCCGGATCTGGCGCGCGAATGCGACCAGTTCAAGTGGGTGAGCATCGCGCGGATGAACCAGTGGGTCCGCCACCTGCGCTCCGGCGGATGCAGCGAAGCGATCATGGTGGGCCGCGTCGCCAAAACTGGAATTTATGACCGCTGGCGATACTTTCGCTACATTCCGGACCTTCGGTCGCTGGGCGTGATCTGGCGGGTGGTCCGCCGCGACAAACGCCCTCAGGCCATCCTCGGAGCGATCGTGGACGAGTTGACGTCTGCGGGAATTACCTTGATCGACTCGACCCAATACTGCACCGAGCACCTGGCAACGGCGGGAGTGATGACCCGCCGCCAGCCCACACCGCAGCAGTGGGAGGACATCCGCTTCGGCTACGAAATCTGCCGCAACATCAGCCGGATGGACATCGGCCAGAGCATCGCGGTGGTCGACCGCGACGTGATCGCGGTCGAAGCCGTCGAGGGCACCAATGCCATGATCGAGCGGGCGGGCTCGTTGTGCAAAGTGGGAGGCTGGTCGCTCATCAAGGTATCCAATACCAATCAGGACATGCGGGTGGACGTTCCGACCATCGGGCTGGTGACGATCGAGAAGCTCGCCGCCGCCCGCGCCGGCTGCATCGTGCTGGAGCCGGGCAAAACCATCATCCTGGAGAAGCCGAAGGTGCTCGAATTGGCCGACCGTTTCAAGATTGCCGTCGTAGGATGGACCGGCGATGAACATTGACGCGAAAATCCTGGCGCTGATCGACGAACTGGACCAGCTTCGCAAGAAGCGCGACGATCACTGGCAGATTCCCCGCGAGGAGGGGCAATTGCTGTTTCAATTTGCCGTTGCGACCGGAGCGAAACGGGTCCTCGAGCTGGGCACCAGCTACGGTTTCAGCGGGCTGTTCTGGGGGGCGGCGGTGCAGCGGGCCGGCGGCACGCTCCACACCGTCGATAACGATCCGAAGAAATACGAGTCGTCGATGGAAACGTTTCGCCGTGCGGGCCTGGCGCGAACCGTGGTCAATCACCTGGGGGACGCGGCCGAATGGGCCGGGCGGATCGAGGGGCCTTTCGACATTGCCTTTCTCGACGCCTCCGACAAAGCATTGGCTCGCAATTATTTCGACATCGTCTGGCCGAAGGTGCGGGTGAGCGGTTCGGTCTTCACCGACAATGCCACCACGCATCGGGAAGAGCTTGCGGATTACATGAGCTACGTGCGAAGCCGCGCCGACGCATCCAGCACCGAGGTGCCCGTCGGGAACGGCGTCGAGTGGACCCTCAAGCTCCGGTGAGCCATGCGGGTGCGCGTGTTGCTGTTTGCCATCCTGCGTGACGCCGCCGGCGCCGGGGAAATCCCGCTCGATCTGGAGGATTGCGCGACGGCGGCTTCCGCCGCGGCGCGACTGGCGGAGGATTATCCCGCGCTCAAGCCCTACCTCCCGCGAGTTGCGTTCGCGGTCAACCGCAGCTACACGCCGGCGACCACCGAGCTTCACGACGGAGACGAGCTGGTGCTGATCCCGCCTGTGAGCGGCGGGTGATCTTGTGGCACAGCCGCCCCCGGCTGTGTTCGACCGAAGGTCGAAATGTTCCGTTCAAATTGAGTCCGCCTTCGGCGGACCACAGCCGAGGGCGGCTGTGCCACAAGGGCAAACTTTGCCCTGGGTAGCCCCGATCCTATACTCCCACCCCCTGACTCAGGAAGGAGCGAGAATGATCCCGACCAGTACCCGCGCGAACGTCAAGACCGTCAAGTCGATCCCCGCCTCCGTCGACGCGGTTGCGGTATTCGTGCATAAGCCGTCGAAGTCCGCCACGAGTTATCCGTCCCTGCCACAGGCGGAGCAGGAAACGCTGGATCGCTTGATCGCATCGGGCGTCGTTATCGGCAAGTCCAACGACCTGACCGTCCACCTGCTGGAGGGGAAGACGCCGCGGCGGCTGGTCGTCGTCGGACTGGGAAATGTCGAGAAGTTTTCCGCCGAGTGCCTGCGCGAGGCCGGGGCGGCGGTGGCCAGGGCTGCCGCGAAGCATCGTCTCCCATCCGTCGCGATCTCGCCGCCCGCGGTTCCGGCCGATTTTCCGCCCGTGCCCGGCGCCAAGGGGGATGTGAGCGGCATCGCCGGCGCGATCGAGGCCCTGGTCGAGGGCATCGTGGTCGGAAGCTTCGATTATCAGGAATATCGCGGGACCGCGCGGAAATCATCCGAAAACGAGCAGTCAAGAACAATCGAATTCTCGATCATTGGCGACGCGAAACAAATCGGCGACGCCGTCGATCGCGGGCGGATCATCGGCGAGGGCCAGAACTTCGCCCGCACGATCGCCTCGCGGCCGGGAAACAATATCAACCCGCCGTCACTCGCCAAAGTCGCGCAGCAACTGGCGGCGGAGCTGAAGCTTTCATGCCGCATTCTTGACGAAAAGGAGATGAAACGGCTGGGGATGGGCGGGATTCTCGGCGTCGGGTCGGGGAGCACCAACACGCCCCCGCGGATGATCGTGCTGGAATATCGCGGCAGCCGCGGAAGCAAAGACCGCCCGCTGCTGGTCGTCGGCAAATCGATCACGTTCGACAGCGGCGGGATCTCGATCAAGCCCGCCGACAAGATGGGCCGCATGATCTACGACAAGTCGGGCGGCATGGCCGTGCTCGGCCTGATGTACGCGGTGGCGAAGCTCAAGCTGCCGGTGCATCTGGTCGGGATCCTGGCCAGCGCGGAGAACATTCTCAGCGCAACTTCATACCGCCCCGGCGACATCCTCCATATGTACAATGGAGTGACGGTGGATGTGACCAACACGGACGCCGAGGGCCGGCTGGTGCTGGGGGATGCGCTGGCATGGGGCATCGAAACCTACAGGCCCGCCGCCGTGGTCGATCTGGCGACGCTGACCGGCGGCGTGGTCATCGCCCTGGGCAAGGCGATGGCCGGCGTCATGAGCAACAATGACCAGCTCGTCGACGAGCTGACAATCGCCAGCCAGAGGGCGGGCGAGAAAATCTGGCGGCTGCCGATCTGGGACGAGCACCGCCAACTGATGAAGGGCGATTCCGCCGACCTCGTGAACTCCGGCCCCGCGCGGGATGCCTCACCGCTTCAGGGCGGGGCGTTTTTGAGCTACTTCGTTCCCTGGGAAGGAAAAGACGCCGTCCCATGGGCCCACATCGATATCGCCGGCGTTGCCGACACCGAGAAGGAGCTGCCCCTCTACGCCAGAGGCTCGACCGGCTGGGGCGTACGCACGATGGTGGAATGGGTGCGGGCACGCGCGAGCCGTCAATAATGGCGGGGCGCTCACAGCGGCAATTAAAGTTCGCCACGATGAACACAGATGCACACAGATAGGAGGATGAAGATACGGATTCGGGACTGAGCACGAATCTCAATTCTTATCTGTGTCCATCTGTGGCGAACATTTCACAATCCCAGTTTTTTCCGCTTCTCATCCCACTCGGCGTTTTCGCGCTTGTTCTCGGTCGCCAGCGGCTTGCCGTCGCGGAGGGCCTCGATTTCCGGGCGCGTCAGGTGCATGGCGCCAATCTGATAATCGAGGAACGCCTCGCTGGCGATCGGGACGATCGGCTGGACGAGGGCGAACATCGCATTGGCGTAATCGCGGATTTCCTGCTGGGCGTGCGCGTCCATGCGCAGCGAAAGAAAGTGAAACAGGTTGTGCAGGTCGATTTTCCAATACCACTCGGTGTAGACATTGACCGGCAGCCCGATCCGCGCCAGTTCGCGGGCGACGCCCTTGTCGATCAGCTTCTGGTAATCGGCGTAGCTCTGCTCGACCTTGTCCAGGTAATCGCAGAACTCTTTGGCGGTGAGTTCGCCGATCGGTTCGTCGCCGCCCTGGCGGTTGACGGTGCTCTGCTTGCGGACGTTCTCGATGCTGGGGCGATAGAAGCGGTCGCGGACCACCGAGTAGCGGGCGCTGTACTCGTTGACATTGGCGGTGCGGTGACGGATCCACTGGCGGGCGACGAAGATCGGCATCACGTGGTGGAATTTGAACTCCACCATCTCGAACGGCGTGGTGTGGCGGTGCCGGGCCAGGTAGCGGATCAGCCCCTTGTCCTCGTTTACCTGCCGGGTGCCCTGGCCGTAAGAAACGCGGGCGGCCTGGACGATCGCGTAGTCGGCGGTTTTGCCCACCGGCACGAGCCGTGGCATCACGTCGACCAGGGCCACCATGCCGTGTTCGTCGACCTTTACTTCCCACCGCGCCGACCCGCCCATGACATCGTCAAGCTGGGCCTCGGGAGGCTTGCGATCGATCTGAATCTGTTTCGTTTCAACTCCCATCGGGCGGATGATACAGAAGAAGCCAAAAGACAGAAGCCGGCGGCCGAAGAAAATCCCGATACGCACCGCCTCATAGCGCGATGTCCCCGCGCTCAATGGATGAGTCGAGCCGAGAGCGCGGTTTCGGCAACGAGATACGCGGCATACACCATGATTAGAAAGATGGATTCGAGGCGTTCCGGGAGCCAGCGTCCGAAGGCGACGGGGATAAGGGCGAAGCTCAGCAGCAGGAGGACAACGGCGTCGACGCGCCAGGTGACCAGGGGGAAGGGCGTTGCGGGCAACGCTCCGCCGGCCGATGCCACGGCGGTCGCGTCGCTCAGATGAAGCACGGCGCCGCCGAACGCGTCAAAGAGGATGACGGCCGGCAGCAGGGCGCAAAGGTTCAACTGCACGGTTCCGCACAGCGAGGTGATGACGTTGCCGATCTGCCCACGGTGGGCGGCGATGGTGGCGGAGCCGAGGGCCGGGAGCATCATCAGCGGGCTGAGCACCGCCGTCGCAATTAGCGGGGCGGTGATCATGCGGGATTGCTCGCCGGTCGCGACTGCGCCTTTGACGGCGGCCCAGCCGCCCAGAATGGCCAGCGCAATAGCGATCACGATTGCTCCCTTCCATGACCGCGGCGAGGCAGCGGCAGCGGCGGGGGCCAGCTGGGCATTTGCCGCCGGCCGTTCCATCCACACCGCCAGAAATGATGCGCCCATGACCAGCAGCATGACCGCGTGGACCCAAGTGAAATTGCCGCGAAACCCGATGAGCAGCACCAGCAGCGCCGCCGGCAGCACCAGCGGCCAGACCCGGCGGTTGGGAGGAAGCTCCTGCAAAGGCGCGACGTAGCTGCTCAATCCCAGCACCAGCGACAGGCACGCCACCGACGTGCCGAATACGAGATTGATTGCTACGGTCGGCTGGCGCAGTGCCAGCGCCGCCGCCGTCGTCACCAGCACCGGCATCCATTGCGCCAGGGCCCGGCGTTTGGGAGAGATGTCGCCATCCTGCGTTCCCGGCCACAGCGCCAGCCGCGTGGCCACATACAGGACCGTGACCCCGACGATTAGAACGGATTCTGCAAGGATCCTTGCGCGGTTCTCAGATTCAAACAACATGCGTGCGGGGATAGTGCAGGCAACGCCGGGGGTTGTCCAGTGAGACAGTGAGACAAGTGAAGTGAACCAGAACCCCCACCGGGCGCTCGTCGAAATCACGCTGACTTTGTGGAAGATCGAGCTTAGCGGGCGCCGGCCCGAACTCTTGTTCACGACCGAGGCAGAAAGCAAACCCCTTCGAGCAAGCCCAGGAAGCCGGTTCCTATGAGGAAGCCCAGCAAAAAGAATCGTGAGAGGAGGCGCGTCCGCCCGACATAGGCCGCGAGCATGAAGGCGATGAGAGCGACAAGAAAAAACGAAACAACCGGCATCCAATGATGCTTCGGCGCTCCCGGCGGATAGGGATGGCTCAGGCCGATGGGAAGAAAAACCACAAACCCCGCAAACCCGATAATTGCCGCCGATACCAGAAAACCTGCGGTCGCCGCCCCAACGGCCCTGCGCCGGGCAACGGAACGGTCTTCGGGCGTTCGATAATCGAGAACCTTTCGCTCATCTACGGATTTGGGCGGCGGATCATCAGCCAATTGCGACTTCCCTCGATCGCGGCGTGCCGATCTGAACGACCTGCTCCCTCAGCCGCTCCAGGCCGACCGCCTTCTGATCGCGATAGAACATGTTGTACGTGTCGAACGGGATGATCCGCCCATCGGGGTGGACGATGTGCACGCAGGTTTTTTTCACCGAGCGCACGTCGAAGTTGTATGCGTCCAGGAACTGCATGATGATCACACGGAAGACGTTTTGATAGGTGATGTCGGCGGGCGCCTCCACGAGCGGAAGGCAGCAGAGCAACTGCTTGAGCGACGTCGCCGAGGAGGTCGGGGAGGCGGCGGTCGAGAAGAGCTTGAACAGCTCGCCGCGGAGCGACGTGTTCTGCTCGTACATGATCGTGTTGCCTTGGCCGTGCAGCAGGAGCTTGGGATCGATCATTCCGGTGAGGGGGATGAACTGCCCGTCGAGCTTGAGGGCATAGGCCATCGCCAGGCAATCGGGATGGCACGGCACGGGGATCACGTCGTTCGGCTTGAACTGCGGAAACTGGCGGAGAATCTGCTGCCGCACCTCACTCAGGGTGAGGCGGTCGCGGGCCGGGTCGAAATTCTCGAGTCGTCCGGCCACCTGGATCGGCTGGAAGGTCACGCCGCGGACACACGGCTGCCTGATGGCAAAATCCAGAATGCCGCCGATCTCATGGTCATTCAATCCCTTCTTGAGCGTGACGACCAGTGTTGTCGAGACGCCGTGCTCGTTGAGCCGGTCGATCGCCTTACGGCGGACGTCGGACAAATCCTCGCCCCGCAGCGCCCGCAGCGCGTCAGGTTCAAGCGAATCGAACTGGAGATAAATCTCGAATCGCGGCATGTACGAGGCCAGCCGTTTGGCAAACTGCGCATCTTGCGCGATGCGAACCCCGTTGGTATTCAGCATCAGGTGTTTGATCGGGCGGCGCTTGGCGGCATCGAGGATGGCGAAGAAATCGGGATGAATCGTCGGCTCGCCGCCGCTGATCTGCACCACGTCCGGCTCGCCCTCGTTGCGCACGATGCAATCCAGCATGAACTCGATCTGCGATAGCGACCGGTGCTCCAGCCGGTGCGGCGAGGATTCGGAATAGCAGATCGGACACGCGAGATTGCACTGGTCGGTCACTTCCACCAGCGTCAGGCAACTGTGCTGCTCGTGATCCGGGCACAGGCCGCAATCATAAGGACATCCATACCTGATCGGCGTGTTGAACTTCAGCGGCATCTGCCCGGGCTTGAGCGTCTGCCGGGAAAGCTTGTAATACTCGGCATCCGTCGATATCAGAACCTTGGAAGACCGGTGCTCGGGGCACCATTTGTGCAGGAAAACATTCTCCCCCTCGATCACCACCTTTGCCTCGACTTTTCGCAGGCAATGGTGGCAAAGGCTGTTGGTCAGCTCGTAGAAGAGGTAGGGGCGATCGGGCATGGATGGGAATCATACCAGAGGCCAAACGGCCGTGGTTAAAGGACGCCGGGTTTGACAAATCCGATCGCCGAGCAGGTCCCGACCAACAGCAACCACAGGGCAAAGGCGCAAACGACGCCAGCGCCGGCGAGCCGGGATTTGGCAACACTCAACATCGCCACTCCGACTGCTGCCAGGCCTGCGGCAATGAAAACCACGAGGTGGTGGACCGGCCTTTCCGCGAGGAGTGGCCAGCCGACGCACAGCACGCCTACCGCTCCGAGAAAGCCAAACGCGAACTTTGGGGGAAGCTGATGCCGGGACGGTTTGGTGTATTGCTCCGAATTGCCCGGCCGACGGTAATCCAGCACCGGGCGCTCGCTCTCATCAATGGAGGCTGGATCAGACGGCGACGGCTCCGACATGAATGCCCCGTCAGTGAAAGCTCAACTGCCCGACGCACGCGCCGAAGAAGATCAGCGCTCCCAGCGGGATCGAGAGCAGCAGTCCGATGCCGGCGAACCGCAATCGCGTCGATGCCATGATCAGGAAAATCGAAAGCGCGAGCTTCGCCGCAGCGACGACGACGACGACGGGAAGAACGTCGTTATCGATATGCAGGATGTTCCACATGGCGATCCAGGCCACGGCGGAAATCGCCCCGCCCAGCACCAGCCCGCCGAACACTTGTAACAGCGGACGACGCGGCGCGGGCGCCGGGCTTTGCTTCGCGTAATCAGGAATAGGCGGGGGCTGTGTCATAAGCGGCTCCGTTGCCTTAATGCTCCAGGTACACGGCGACTTCTCAAATGGGGTGGCAGTGGGCCAGGAACGAGCCCGCAAAGATTAGCGCACCCAGTCCGATTGAAAGCAACAACCCAATTCCCGCGAACCGGTATCGTCGCCACGTTACCAGGAGCGAGATCGCGATGATGAGTTTTGCGCCGGGCACGACGAATACCGCCGCCGGGGCGCTCCGCTCGAAAAAGTCGTACATCGGGATCCACGCGATGGCGGATATCCCTCCGCCGATGACGAATCCAAGAATTACCCACGTCATTCCCTCAACGCATCCTACTTTCGGCCGGGGACGAGGCGGGGGCCGCTGCTGTTCCGGCAATGCATATTCGAGAACAGGCCCGGCAGGCTTCAGGGGCGGGCTGGAAGGCATCGTTGGTGGCTCCATGGCCTTGGCGCTGGGCATCGTTTTTTTGTCTTGCGGGATTGCAAGCCAGCTATAGAGAACGAGCGCGGCGACGGAGCCGAAGATGACTACAGGACCCACGGCGCTGCTCCATCCCATCGCCGCGACCACATTGACAACTCCCCAAATGATCAGCAGGGGGAGTAGCAGGAAAAGGACCACGCTGGCCCGGACGGAATCGGCTCGAACCTGTTTGGCCAGCGGAAGGACAGGTGTCGGATCGGCGCCTCTGGCAGGGTTCTCTACGGTGTGTAGACAATTGGGGCAGATTAATCGCGCCGGCGCGTTTTCGCTGACGCTGAGCCAGCGACCGCAATGCGAACAGACGATCTTGATCCCGTTCAAGCCGGCTCCTCCGAAGAGATCTTGGCGGTTTGTCCGCCGGTCAGCCGGCGCATTTGTCTGACAACCTGGCCGGCAAAAAGCCCGCACACCAGCATCGCCAGGAGAGTGATCGCTTCCTGATTGCGGGGGATGCGGAGTTCCGGTGAGGCGTAGTAGCGGTGGAACCCGACCTTGTACCACGCATAGTGCCCCAAGACGAACAGGTATCCGAGCATTGCGGCGGTGGTCGCTGCGTACACCAGACCGATCGACAGGCGAAGCGGTGCTGAGGCGATCAACGCGAAAAAGAGCAGAAGCAACGGCGTTCCCGGTCCGCCTGCAACGACGCAAAAGAACACGATCATGATGGCGTCCCAGAGAACGGCGAAATACTTCAGCCACGGATCGTAACGAGGGCTCAGGAGCCAGGCGTGCAGGACTGCCGCCTCAAAGCACCAGGCGATCACCACCAATGTGACGGTGACGTGATATTGGCCGCGAACTGCCGCACCCCTGTCAGCCATTGCCCATTCAATGAGATGCCGGCCGTAAAAAAGTGCGATCGCGACAAGTCGAATGAGATTGACTCGCAGTTCGCCGGCCCATGCCTCGGGGTTTGCGGGATTCGAACGACTGGGCTCGCCCGATGTTGTCATGCCGTCACCTCGATGGGCAGCTCGTTCTCCTGCAGCACACGAGACTTCAGTCCTCGCCCGGTGAGTAGCTGGATCAAGCAAACGAATGTCCCATACAGCGATGCCAGTTGAATTGCACTGAGCCCGGCGTAAGGCGCAAAGACCGGCTTGATCATCTCGATCGCCACACGGTAGAGCAGGTAACTCATAAGGAACAGCCGAAACATGACGCCGCTTCGCTGGACACGGGGGGTACGCGCGTAGATGTATAGTGCGAGAGCGAGTACCGTCAGGAAAACGATGTCGTAGAGCTGAGTGGGATGACGGAAGACGCCGTCACCGAAATCGACACCCCACGGCAGCGTAGTCGCGACGCCGTAGGTGTGATCGTCGAGTCCGGTGAGGAAGCAGCCGATCCGCCCCACGGACATGCCGAAGATGAGGGGGAAGACGAATGCGTCGCCGGTGGAGTGATTGACGCCGACGAGTTTCTTGGCGATCTCGACCCCGGCCCAGCCGCCCAGAAGCCCGCCGACGATGGTCTTGCCGCCCATCCACGTCTGTGGATCGAAACGGTGCGGCCAATAGTCCGGGAGAGATTCGATCCAGGCCAGCACCTTGGAGCCGACGAGCGCGCCGAAGACGGCGCCCACAAAGAGCCAAAGGGCCTGCTCGAATGGCGCATTTGCCCGCGGCCATCGCGATCGCGTCATGCGATAGAGTTGAAAACCGCCGGTGTAGGCGATCAGCTCCATGACCAGGTGCGGGTGGAGGCGGTGGCCGAACAGGCTCAGATAGACGGGAAAAGTCATGTCAGCGCGCTGGCGGGAGTATAACTCACGGCGGGCCGCAATTGCTCGATTCCGGCCCTGCACCTACCATGCCGCTGTAGGGCGGGCACTGCCCGCCAGGGTGTTGGTGCCGGCGGGCAGTGCCCGCCCTACAGGAGTCGGCCATGAACAATCAACCTCTGAAAGCCGGCGATCCCGCGCCGGATTTTGCGGTGATGGATGAGAACAAGAACCCGGTGAAGCTGGCGGACCTGCGCGGCAAGAAGGTCGTGCTGCTGTTTTATCCGATGGATTTTTCGCCGGTCTGTACGCAGGAACACTGTTCGTTCGGGCCGGACTTGCCGAGAATTTCGGGCGGATCAGCGGACACGGTGGTGTTCGGCGTGAGCTGCGACAGCCCCTTCTCCCACGCGGCGTACAAGAAGCAGTACAACATTCCCTATTCGCTGCTGGCCGATCCGACCCGCAAGATGGCCAAAGCCTACGGCATGTGGGCCGGCGAGGAGCCGTACAACTGCACCAAACGCGGCACGGTCGTCATCGACAGGACCGGCAAGATCGCCTACTACAAGGAAGTTCCCATGCGCGAGCCGCGGAAGCCCGATGAGTTGGCGAAGATTGTCGCCGCCGCTTGAGGAGCCTATGGAATTCTGGGGCGCCCTCTCCCTCCGGGAGAGGGCGAAGAAGAGCGCGGCTCGCTTTCGATTACTACAACTTGGGTTTGAAGCCGCTCGACCGTTTCGCGATCGACGTGACCGGCCAGCGGCGTCAGTGCGTTGGCCGCGCCGCAGGCAATTGCAAGCTTCATCGTATCAGCGATTTCCCGGCCTTCGCTCAGCGCGACCGCCAACCCCGCGGCAAACGAATCCCCTGACCCGACGGCGCTGACGGGTGTGATCTTTGGCGAGGCGGCCCGCCAGCATTGCCGACCGTCGCTGGCGATCGCGCCGCCGGCGCCGAGTGTGACGACCAGAAGCCCTTCCAACGGGGCATGCGCGAGCATCGCCTGAACCAGCGCCGAATCGTCCGACAGATCCTGCCCGATCGTGATCGCCAGTTCGTCGCGATTCATCTTCAGGATCGCGTTGCGATGAGCCATCGCCAGGCGCAGCGGCTCGCCGACTACATCGACGATCACCCTGGCGCCGTGTTGTTGCGCGAGGGGAAGCCAGCGGGCGTAGAAGTCGTCTGCAGCGTCCGGCGCGAGCGTGCCGGAGAAGACCCACAGTTTTGACTTGGGAAGCAGTTCCGTCAGCTTGTTTTCCAGCGTCTTCCACACTTCGGGGCCGACTGAGGAAGATTCTTCGACCAACTCGGTCGCCGTGCCGGCGGAGCGGTCGATCACGGTGACGCACTGGCGGGTTTCCGGCGCAACCCTGACAAAGTCATGTGGGACGCCCGCGCGGTCGAGATCGCGGCACAGCGCCTCGCCCCGGCTGCCGCCGGCAAATCCAGTTGCAATCACATCGCGCCCCAGCGTGTGAATCACCCGGGCCACGTTGATCGACTTCCCGGAGGCGTAATCCGAAACCTGCACCGCGCGGTTCACCCTGTCCGTCGCGACGCGGTCGAACACCATCGTGCGCTGGAAGACGGGGGTTGTGCCCAGGCAGACGATCATAATTCGATCAGCATTTCGACGGTGCTGGGGCGGAAGCCGCACGTTTTGAACAGCTCGCGCGCGATTTCATTGGCCCAGGCGGTGTCGCAGCGGATTTGTTGCACACCGATGTCGCGGAACCTCTCGATCGCCATCGTGACCAGTTGGCGGCCGATGCCTTCATGGCGATAGTCTTCCTCGACCCATAGATCGTGAATGAAACCGATCTGCTCGACGCGGTAGATCGGGATTTCGTCTTCAACGGTGCCGACCAGAAACCCAGCCAGGCGCGTGCCGGCGTCGGCGACGAGAAAGACGCTGCGGGGATCGGTCGCGCGCTGGCGGAGCCAGGATCGATACATTTCCCCAGGGTCGGAACGGAAGGTGTATTTGGCCGGGTCGAGCTTCTCATGCATCGCCGCGATCTTGCGGACCATTGGCAGGACCGCCGGGACGTCTTCGGGAGTGGCGGGACGGAATTCCATCGCGAAAAAGGATATCCGACCCCCTCTCCCTTCGGGAGAGGGCCGGGGTGAGGGGAAATCAGAGGCGCCTTTCTCTCGGCCCTCACCCCCAACCCTCCTAACCCTCTCTCACGGGACAAGGGGGAACGGTGCCGCTATGGGAGCGCTTGGGCGAAGAAGGATCTCCAGTTGTCGCCCAAGATATTGCGGACGGCGGTGTCGTTGAGTCCGCGCGCCCCCAGGGCGTCGGCGAGGCGCGGCAGGTCGGCGGAAGTTTCGATTTCGACGGGGATTTGCTCGCGGCCAAGGCCGCCATCCATGTCGGTGCCGATGCCGACGTGGCGGTCGTCGCCGATCACGTCGCAAATGTGGCGCACGTGCGTAACGACATCGTCGAGCGTGGCGCGCTGCTTACCGTACTCGCCGGGCGCGATGAGGAAGCGGTCGTAGAAGTTGATGCCGATGACCCCGTCCCGGCCGGCAATGGCGCGGATCATGGCGTCGGAAAGTTGGCGGTCCGTGGGAACGATCGCCCGACAATTCGAATGGGAGGCGATGAGTTTGCCGGGGCTGAGGTCGAGCAACTGCCAGAACGATGCCTCGGCCAGGTGGGAGGCGTCGTGAATGATGCGAAAGCGGTCCAGTTCCTTCACGAGGCGAATTCCCTCGGCGGTGAGCGGTCCGGGCGCGCCGGTGCCGCCGGCGTAGCGGGTCTGCCGCCACGCCAGGCCGACGATCCGCACGCCCGCCTCGACAAACCACGCGACGTCCTCGGGAGTGCGGATCGGATCGGCGCCTTCAAGCAGAATGATCGCCGAAATACTTGCGGCCTCCGGTCCGGAGGGAAGATCGGCTCGCGTTCGCACCGCAAGAAGCTGTCCGTCGTCAAACTGCCGTCGATACCAGTCGATCTGCTGGGAGGCCATCGCGTGAGCTTCTTCGGCGCTTTTGTAGCCGGCATCGTTGGGAGAATCGGGAGCGCAGAAGATCGTCGCGCAGATGAGGCCGACATGGCCGTCGCGCAAGTCGGGCAGGCCGACGGAGGGAATGCCTTCGTTGTCGGCGGTTTGCTGGCGCGCAGGCAGCAGGACCTGCCGGCCGCGGAGGGCGTTGTAAGCCAGGTCGAGATGGGCGTCGACGAGAAACATTTCGTAGGGCGGGTACTGCCCGCCACGCGCGTTCAAGCCGGCGGGCAGTGCCCGCCCTACATTGCCATCAAATGTCGCACGACACTGCGGCCCAGGGCACGGAGGTTATAACCGCCTTCGAGAAGACTGACGATCTTTCCGTCGCAGTGGCGGTTGGCGACGTCGACCAGGATGCGGGTCATTTTCTCGAACGCTTCCTCGGTCAACTCGATCTGTGCCAGCGGATCATCCTGATGAGCGTCGAAACCCGCGGAGATCAGCAGAAATTCCGGCGCAAAATCGTCGAGCTTCGGGACGACCTTTTCCCGCATGACGCTGAGATACTCGTGATCCCCGGCGCCCGGCGGAAAGGGACAGTTGAGCGTGTACCCGCGGCCGGCATCAACGCCCACTTCAAATTCATACCCGCTTCCCGGGTAGCAGGTCCGCGGGTCCTGGTGCAGGCTGATGAACAGGACGCTGGGATCGTCCTCGAAGGCCGCCTGCGTTCCGTTGCCGTGATGGACGTCGAAATCGACGATGGCGATTCGTTCGACGCCGTGCTCGCGTTGGAGATATCGGGCGGCAATCGCGATGTTGGAAAAGAGGCAGAACCCCATCGGCCGGTCTGGCTCGGCGTGATGGCCCGGCGGGCGGACCGCCGCGAACGCGCGATTCACCCGCCCGCTCACGACGGCATCGCACGAGGCCAGGCCCGCGCCCACCGCCAGCAGGGCGATCTCAAAACTCTCCAGCCCGACCGGCGTGTCGCCCTGATCCAGCACGCCGCCGCCGATCGAGCAAACGTGACGGATCCGCTGGATGTATCGCGGGGGATGAACGGTTTCGAGCCACTTTTCCTCCGCCATGCGCGGCTCGATTTCGACCAGCTCGCCACGCGCCGAAGGGAACGCGCCAAACTCAATTTGAATATCCGGAAACGGATTGGGTGAATCGACCAGCCCGGCCTGCCGCACCGCAGTATGAATCGCGCGGATCCGATCGGGGCGCTCAGGGTGAGTGGGCGAAGTTTCGTGCTCAACGTAGCGGGGGCTGGAACAGAAGCCGGTCATGGGCCGTATCCATCTCGGAAAACTTGGTGTCACCACGAAGATACGAAGGACACGAAAAGTGCCGCAAATGACGAAACGCGAATGACGAATGACGAATCAAATCCGAATGACCGAAAGACGAATGACGAAACAAAATATCTCTCCGGCGGAGGTTTCGAGCTTCGGTCATTCGTATTTTGGATTTGATTCGTCATTCGTCATTCGAGTTTCGTCATTCGCGTACGCGCGTTTATTTTGATTGGGCATGCTCGGTATTGCGAGTGGCTGGTTGCGTCGCCGGCGCAGTCAGGGCGGCGAGATCGAAATCGGGAGCGATCTGCCGGCGCAGTTCCTCGAAGGAATCCTGCCATTTTTCGGGGATGCCGCCGCGGACGAGCAGGTTTTTCAAGCCTTGTTTGGTGGGGTCGAGGTTGGGGCCGCTCGGCTGCTTGGAGAGCTCGTAGTTGCTGCGGTAGAGCTTGTACGTCGCTTCCCAGTAGACGTCGTTGCTGATGACTTTCTGCTCGTTGCTTGACGCATCCTGCACCAGCAACGTGGGGCCGCCAAGTTTTCCGGTATTGAGTAGCGTGCCGAGCAGTTCGGCGGCGCCGGCATTGTTGCCCAGGTCGTAGTTGGTCAGGGCGATGCCGAATTGAACGTTCGGGTCGGGTTGCTCGGTGTCGATATCGCCGCTGGCGATCTTTTTCTGATCGAGGGTTGCCTTGTACAACTTCGCGTTCTCGGGCTTGAGGAGTTGCTGATAGGCGTCCATCGCCACCTGGAGGAGCTTGCGACGTTCCTGCGCATCCTCGGTCAGCTCGCCGACCAGCCGCTTGGTGCGGGCGTCGAAGACCATGTAGCGGTAGGTGAAGTTGCGGATTTCGGGCGTGGAATTGTTCTTCGCCCAATCGACCAGAAACCCGCTCAGGTCGGCTTCGCTGCGGGCGATGTCGCGCATCGCTTTGGTGTCGTGGGCGGCCTGGGCCTTGTCCAGGTCCTCGTCGAGGCGATCGAGCAGGCCGCGAACGTAATCGGCGCCTTGCGCGCCGCCGGTGCTGTTGAGCAGGGTGACCAGCGTGTCGGTTGCGCTTTTGAGGTCACCCATGGCCATGTGGGCGTTGACGCGGGTGAGCAGGGCGTCGCCGACGAGGATTTTCTCGTCCGGGGTGCCGGCGACGGATTTGTCGAAGCCCTCGAGCACGGCCAGCGTCTTTTGGGGCCGATGCAGGTCGGCGCCGACAGCCTTGGCTTCGGTGAGGGTGGCGATGGCGGCGCGCTCGCGGGCGACAGTATCCTCTGAATCGCCATACACCTTGCGCACCTGCTGGCTTTGCTTCACGAGTTCATTGGCCAGTGCCGTTCGCTGCGACGCATCGAGCCTGGGCGTCGCCAGCAGGTCCTGGAGCGCCTGCAAAATCGCGTATTGGGCCGAGGCGTAATTCTTGTCCTGTTTGGGAACCAATTGAAGGCATTTGATCGCATCCTGCGGCTTGTTCTGGAGACGCAGCCGCTGGCCGTAGAGGAAGGCCAGCTCCTTTCGACTGAACGGCGGATTGATCGCGACGGGAAGAAAACGGTCGTACAGATCGCTCACGCCAAGGTCCTCGGGCATGAGCTTTCGCAGCTCGAAGATGAGCCGGCCGGCGTCGTCGAGTGCGCCTTGGGCCGCCTGCGTGTGCCCGACGGCGTTGTCCTGGGCGTATTTCAGGTACGTGCCCGCCGCCTCGATCCGGTTGCCCATGGCTTCCATCAGCACGGGTGTGAGTCGGGCGGCTTCGTCTAGCAGATCGGGACTGAATCCGGCTCCCCCGCGCCGACGCACGACTTCGGCGCAGGCGTCCAGCCCGCGCTGCACGAGCTGTTTGTCGGGGAACGAGCCCGTTGGTTTGATTGCCTCGTTATACGCTCGCGCCATCACACCCTGGAGAAGCAACGGGTCCATTCCCTGGATCGGCGCGTCCTTGGGCATGCGATCGGCAAGCTGCTGGAAAATGATGCCGCGTAGATCGGGCCGCTGCGTACTCAGGCTGAGCAGGGCGTTGGTGGCCGCATCGTCGGCCTTTTGTTTTGCGGCGGGATCGGTGGCGGAGGCGGCCTGGGCGAGGTAGATGCGGTAGCGCAGCATTTCCGCCGCCGCGGCGACGCCTTTCTGCGTCGCGTCGTCCTTGGGCATCGCCGATTTCTGCCATTTGATCAAATCTTCCAATCCGCTGGACGCCTCAGGCAGATGCCCGCCCAGCATCTCCGCCACGAGACGAAAGTATCGCGCTTCGTACTCCTGCTCCGGCTTGGGCCGGGGTTGGATTTTGGTGTCGGTGGAGACTGAATCGAGAATCTTGATCGCCTCGTCGTAGTTCCCTTTGGCGAGGTTCAGTTTTCCGAGCATCACACGGACTCGCGGCTGCACCTGCGTGTCGGGATTGTCCAGATCGCCCAGGTACTGGATCGCGGGATCGACGACCGAAGCACGCTGCTCCTGCGGCATCGACAGCGCCAGGTCGTAGACCATCATGTTCTGGCCGTACATCGAGCTGGTGGCCAGAGTGTTCATCTGGTCCCACTGCGGGCCGATGGTGTCCTGATTGGACGGAGTTATCCTCGCGGCGATCTCGTCGGCCTTGGCCTTGGCGTCGGCGGCGGCTTGGCCGAGCATTTTGTACACCGCCTCGGCGACAGGACGCAGGCGCGCCTGCGTCGCCGGGTTCTCGCCCCAGTACTCCAGGAGGTTGACGTCGCGGACGACGCCGTTCTCCAGCAGCGCCGCCGCGTCCTTGGCCAGAGGAGCCGGGTCGTGAAGGCTGGGCAGCATGACGGTAATTCCGTCGGCGATCTGCCGGATCTTCTGCTGCCGCGCCATGTTGCTGAGCTTGGGATTGCTCAACTCGCGCAGCGCCTGCATCGACTTGATCGCATCCTGTTGCGATTGCGGCGTGTGGTGCACCTCGAAGTACCGGTCCAGCAGCGAATTGAGCCCCCGATCGGCCAGCTCGTTCATCAGCTTCGGATCAGTCAGCGACTGAAGCGATTCGCCGGCTGCGGTTTGTGCGGAGGCATTCGTGGGAGGCAAAAGAAGGATTAACCATAGAGAACACAGAGAGCACAGAGAAGAAGAACCAATACATATTGATCCACAGATTTCGCAGATTACGCAGATTAAGGAAGACCTAATCTGCGTAATCTGTGGATCATCTGCCTTTGTTCTTCCTCTGTGTACTCTGTGATCTTTGTGGTTAAACATCAGTGCGAGGTTGTGAAGGCGATCTTTTCGTAGCCGGCCTGCAATGCGGCTTGGTAGACGTCGATCAGATATTTGTATTTCGCGTCGCGGGTGGGGGAGAGGGTGACGAGGATCTTATCGGTGGGGGTGCCGGCGGCGTTGAAGGCTTTGCGCTTGCCTGCGAGCCAGCCTTGGACGGATTCGATGTCGTGGGTGGGTGAGAGGCCGGTGCCGGTGGCGAGGAAGCCGGGGTTGTTGCCGGTGGGGTCGAGGTTGGAGACGCGGATTTCCAGCGGCGTATCGGGGACTTCGCCGGGCTTGAGCGGCCGGCCGACGCCGCCGCTCTTCTTGATGCCTTGCTTGCTGACGAGGAACGTGGTCTCCCCGCCGAAGCTGCCGGCGAGCATCAGGAAGATCAGGATCACCATGACAATGTCCACCAGCGGGGTCATGTTGGGACCCGATTCGTAGTGGACTTTTTTGGCGCCGCTGATTTTCATATGTCACTAGTCACTTGTCATTGGTCACTTGTCATTGTCACCTGTCACTTGTGGGCGCGCCACAAATGACCAGTGACAATGACCAATGACCAATGACTAACTCCCGGTTTTCGTTTCATAACTGACATTCCCAATCTCCGCCTCGGCGCAGGCCAGGAGCACCAGCTCCAATTGTCGGTACGGCATGTCCTGGTCGGCGCGGATGATGAGGTTGGCTTTGTCCTGAAACTGGTTGTGGAAAGCGGTGAGGACGCGGGCGAGCTCCTGGTCGGAGCCACCGCGGTATTGTTTGGTCAGGTGCAGGTCGCGTTTCTGGCCGTCGACCAGGGCGTCGAGGATGGGCTCGTCGCCATTGTGGTTCCAGTGGACGTTGAGCGTGAGCGTGTTGCTGAGCGAGTCGAGGCTTTTGCCCAGGATCGCCGAAGGAAGCGGGATGTCCTCGTCCTCGCCGCGGCTGACGCCGATCTTGGCGACGAGCATGAAGAAGACGATCAACACCATGACGATGTCGATAAGCGGCGTTACGTTCACGCCGCCTTCCTTCATGTCGGGCATGTGATGACGCTTCATAATGCTATTGCTGATTGCTGATTGCTGATTGCTGATTGCTGAATTAAGACAACTTCCAATAGCCGCTCACCCGGAGACCAGGGGCGAGGGGGACGGCATCGTGGGCGGACGACGAACCGCACCGGGGGCGACGCCAGCCACTTGGGGCTGGGGAGCGGCGGGGATGGCGCGGGCCATGGGCGGCGCCTGACGCTGCTCGGCCGGCTTGAGCATCAGCAGCATCTCCTCGGCGATGAGTGCGCCGCGGACGGTCAGGCGGTCCACGATCGTCCGCAGGATGCCGAACGCCGCCAGGCACGGGATCGCCAGGAACAGGCCCAGAAACGTGTGCGTGAGGGCGGTGGAAATACCGTGGGCCAATTCTGACGGCTTGGCCTGCCCGCCCGCGGCGTGCATCGCCTCGAACGCTTCGATCATGCCCAGCACGGTTCCGAGCAGGCCGAGCAGCGGGCCGAGGTTGCCGATGATGTTGAGGTATTCGATTTTGCGGAATTGCTCGGCGGTCTGCTCGCCGATGGCGGTCTCCATCGCCTCTTTCATTGCGACAAACCCGCCGGACGCGCGCTTGAGCGCCGAGTTGATCGCGCCGCTGACGAAGCTGGGATCGGTCTCTGTGAAATCCAGCAGGTCTTTGAACTTTCGCTGCTCAATCAGCTCGCGAATCTGGTTGGTGCTGGCTTCAGGGAGCATGACCGAGGCGCGGTTGGCGATGAAGCCCTGAATGATGAGCGTCA
>DATHPP010000051.1:0-10775 GCA_035483795.1 Tepidisphaeraceae bacterium
TGGGCAGGAAGAGCTTTCGCAGATGCTGGACCTGCCGCTGGGCAGCTTCCAGATGGGCGGCCATTTCCGCCGGGGCATCGGCGCCGATCGGCTCTGGGTTCGCGCTCTGGCCATCCTCGTCGGGGGGCGGCGGAACGTTGTAGCGGTCCAGCAGCTTTCGGCCCCGTTGCTCCAGCCCGTCGAGCGCCTCGCCGTGCGTGCGCCGCACTTCGTTGATCTTCTTGGCGTCCTCGTCCGACCGATTCTGCGCCACTTCCAGCACGCTGTCGGCCAGCCAGATCGCCTGCTCGAGCTGCTGCTGGGTGCTGCGATCGATCGGCTCATGGTCGCGCTCGATCTTGTCCCGCGCCTCGGCGTGGTACTCCTTGGCCGCGGCGATCTGCGCCATGAACTGCTCGTGCAGTTGCGACATCCGCCGGTTGTGATTCTCGATGGCTTCCTGCTTGAGAGCGGCATGACGCCCGGCAAGCCCGTGGCGGGTTTTCTCAAATTCGCGCTCCGCCTGCTCGGTCGAGCTGCGGAACTGCTGCTCGATCTGCGCCTCGGTGGCGGCGCAATCGGTCGCCAGCTCAACGAGGTCGTGTAGCGCATCGCGCTGCACATCGCGCGGGGCGGGCTCGGGGAGTCGCGTAGCTGCGGCAGCGGGAGACTTTTCGAGTTGCTGGCGAATGGTGCTCATCAGGGGTGGTGATTCGGCTCACTTACTGGCAATCCCGGCGGACCTGAACCAGCACCGCCGCCATGTGGTCCATCGCGGTGACGGCGGTTCGCAGATCGGCATCGAGCGGTTCGAGAAACTTCTTCTCAAACTGGGCGCTGGCCGCGTCGTTCCAGCTCGAAGTGGCTTCCTGCCAGCGCATCTGGAGCTGCTTGATGGCTTTTGACAATTGGCCGCGACCTTCGTAGACGCCCATCAGAGAATCCGGTAGTTGGTCAACTCGTCCCCACTGGGGGCGGCTCCGCCGTTCCGCGCGACCAGACGCAATGGTCAAGCGGGTCAAGTACATCTTTCGCCCCCGCATCGTCCATGATAACCGAAAAGCCGACCGGCAGAGACAACAATTCGGCCAGATCGGGGCGCATTTGCAGAAGCTGGTGAACCGGCGTGAGGCGGGTCTCGGCGGGGTCCGCAGGGCCGATCAGCCAGCCCGAAGCGTCCCGCCGCAGAATCAGTTGTTCAGCCCCCTGGGCCTTGAGGGTGATAAACGCGGATAGGTTCTCATCCGGTGTCTTGGAGGCCGGTTCCACTGTCGCCAGCGACGCGCGCTGTTCCTGTGGGACGCGCGGAATCGCGTCAATGGCCTGGTTGTCCGTGCCGGCGGCCGCCACCCCGCCGCGGGCCATCGACGGCGCTGATCCTGACGACTCGGCCCCGACGACGTCCCCGATCGCGGCGGGCTGAACCGACAGGTACGCGTCCAGCTTCGCCATCAGCCCCTCGAGGTGAGCGGCGGCGTGGGGAATCTCCGTCTCGACCGTCGTGACAAACCGCTGCACCCCGCCCTTGTACATGCCGATCTCTCTCTGGAGCTGACGCGACCACCGCTTCACCGCCGCCAGCTTTCCCTCCGCCTCCGCCAGACGTTTGACCGCAAGGGTCAGCGCCTTCTCCTCATCCACCGCCGATTGCTGACGGCCGCTGGCATCCTTGAAGATCTTCTTCATCCGCACCGCTTCCTTGCACTTCACCACCGCTTCCTGGCATTTGCGGATCTGGTTCTGCCAGTGCGACTGCTGCTCGGTTTCGACCCACAGCAGCACGCGGTTCATCTCTCCCTCGGCGTCGCTGAGGGCGATCTGGGCCGCTTCCTGAAATTTGATCAGCGCGGACTTGAAGAGTGTGAGTGCGTCCAGTGAATCGACGCGCGCGCCTTGCGGCATGATCCCCATCCTAGCGCTGCTTGAGATACTCCTCAATGTGCTGCGCCTTCTTGCCCAGGAACCGCACGTGCTCGTGCGAGGCTTCCAGAAAGTTGGCCAGCGCCTTGGCGGTCTGCTCGAACGCCTCGGAAAACTTCCGCTGCTCCTGGTCCCGCCAGGTATTCTCAAGGGACCGCATGCGTCCGTGCAGGCTGGAAACCAACCCTTGGAGGTCGTTGTTGAAACGACTGAGGTCCTGCGCAAACCGCCGCAACTCCGCCGGATCGACGCTGGCTTTGGACATCGATGTGACTCCTCGTGGTAAACCCGATTCTATCGCAGGAATCTCGATCGCCGGAAACCGCTCTTACCCCCCTCTCCCTCCGGAAGAGGGTTGGGGTGAGGGCTCCGTCGAGAGACCCGCCCGCAGCCCCCAGGCCCTCTCCCGGAGGGAGAGGCGGGTAAAATTCTGCCCCCATCTTGCAAAGAAAGCGACCCTAAAACGGGGCCTTTTGCCCCAGCAAATGATATCGAAGCATCGTCAGGGCCATCTTGGCCGAGCGCTCGCGGATGAATTCGCGATCGCCGGGAAAGAGGAACGTTCGGGCATGCGCGTCACCCGGATGGGCCAGGGCAATGCAGACGGTGCCGACGGGTTTGTCCGGTGTGCCGCCATCGGGCCCGGCGATTCCGCTAATCGCCAATGCAAAAGTGCTGCGGGCACGGTCGCGGGCGCCGTTCGCCATCGCCAGAGCCACCGGTTCGCTCACCGCGCCGCACTGATCCAGCAATACGCGCTGCACGCCCAGAAGCTCCTGCTTGGCCTGGTTGGCGTACGTAATCCAGCCGTAGGAGTAATAGGCGGATGAGCCGGGGACATCGGTGATCATCTTGCCGAGCAATCCGCCGGTGCAGGACTCGGCGGTCGCCACCGTCGAGCCTGGAGCGGCTTTGAGCATCCGGCCTATCACGACTTGCAGGCTTTCGTCCTCCTGGCCGAAGATCAACGCGCCCAGCGCCTCGCGGGAACTCGCAACCGTCTGCTCCAACTGTTCGCTTGCTTCGGCGACGGACCCAAAGCGGGCGTTGATCCGAAGCGAGACGATCCCGCCCGAGACGGTCGTGCCGACCGACGGATTGCGGTCGCGGCGCATCAGGTCGCCGAGCATTTCCGCGATCGCGCTTTCGCCGAGGCCGAAGGTATGGAGTGTGCGGGAAAAGATGACCGCGCCGCCGCTCTTTTCCCGCAGCGCGGGAAGCACGCTTCGCTCGAACATGATCTTCATTTCCCTGGGGACGCCGGGCATGACAAACACCCGGCAGGAAAAAATAGGGTCGGGAGCTATTTTCTCTCCGCCGCTGGCCGGCGGGGCATGAGGGGAAGGAAAAATAGCTCCCGACCCTATTTTTTTCGGGTCGAGCGCCGCCTCGATCCCCGCCGCGGTGCCGGCGGTGTTGAAGGTCATCGTCGCGGTGCGTGGAATCATTGCCTGGATGCGATTGGCCTCGGGCATGGGACGATTGCGAGCGGCGAAGAACTTTTCCAGCTCGCCCAGCCATTGTTCGTTCAGCTCCAGTGGCTCGTTCATCACTGCCGCGAGCGCCTGGCGCGTGAGATCGTCGGCGGTGGGACCGAGGCCGCCGGAGATCAGGAGCAGATCGCACTGTCGCGCCGCCTGGCAAATCGCCCGCTCAATGGCAGATTGATCGTCGGCGACCGTGACGTGCGCGACAACACCGCAGCCGATGGCCGCCAGTTTCTGACTCAGCCACGCCGAGTTCGTGTCGACCGTCTGGCCCAGAACCAGCTCGTCGCCGATGGATAGGATGATGGCGTTCATCGACGGGCACAGAATACAGAAGACAGGAGACCGAAGACAGAAGAACGATCCCTCCGGCTTCTGTCTTCGGTCTCCCGTCTTCCGTCTTCGTTTCCCGTCACACCGCCGACGCCTGGGTGACGAGGCGCTCGCGGTTGCTCAGGCTGCGCAGCCGGTTCACCGCGGCGACGTAGGCGAGCGCCGACGCTTCAAGAATGTCTGTGCTGAGCCCGCGGCCGCGGATTTTGCGGCCGTTGTGATCGATCTCGATTTGCACTTCACCCATCGCCTCCTTGCCTTTGGACACGGCGCGGATTCGATAGTCGGCCAGAGAGCATTTGACGCCGGTCAGACGCTGGATTGCCGAGTAAATCGCGTCGACGGGTCCATCGCCGATGGAAGCATCCTGGATCGTTTCGCCGTTGCTGTCGCGGAGGGTGACGGTGGCGGTCGGAATGGTGTTCGAGCCGGCGGTGACTTGAAGCCCGGCCAGTTCCCACAACCCGCTCGCCACCTCGAGCTGTTCGTCCACCAGGGCCTCAAGGTCCTCGTCGAAGACCTCCTTCTTCTTGTCGGCCAGGGCCTTGAACTTGGTGAACGCCTGCTCGAACTGCTCCTCGCCGAGCCGGTAGCCCAGTTGCATGACGCGGTCGCGGAAGGCATGGCGGCCGCTGTGTTTGCCGAGCACCAAAGACGACTTGGGGATGCCCACGGTCGCCGGGTCCATGATCTCGTAGGTTTCGCGATACTTGAGCACGCCGTCCTGGTGGATTCCGGCTTCGTGTGCGAAGGCGTTCTGCCCGACGATCGCTTTGTTCCGCTGAACGACCAGGCCAGTGAGATTGCTGACCATCCGGCTGGCGGGGTAAATCCTGGTGGCGTCGATGCGGGTATCGACGTTGTAGAAATCGCGGCGGGTTCGCAGCGCCATGACGATTTCCTCCAGGGCGGCGTTGCCGGCGCGCTCGCCGATGCCGTTGATGGTGCACTCGACCTGGCGGGCGCCGTTCTCGATCGCCGCCAGCGAATTGGCCACGGCCAGGCCCAGATCGTCGTGACAGTGCGAAGAGAGAACGATCCCCTTCTCGCGCAGCACCGGCAGTTTCTTGAACATGTGAGAGAAAATCGCGCCGTATGTTTTGGGCGTGGCGTAGCCGACGGTGTCCGGGAGATTGATCGTCGTCGCGCCGGCCTCGACCGCGGCGAGGGTGATTTCTTCCAGGAACTCCAATTCGGTGCGGCTCGCGTCCTCGGGTGAGAACTCGATGTTGTCGGTGTACTCTCGCGCCTGATGGATCGAATCCACCGTGATCTTGAGGATCTCTTCCTTTCCTTTGCGCAGCTTGTGATCGCGATGAATCTTCGAGGTTGCGCAGAAGATGTGAATGCGCGGCTGCTTTGCGTGTTTGACTGCTTCGCCGGCCCGTTCGATGTCCTTGGGATGGCTGCGCGCCAGTCCACAGACGACGCTTTGCGTGAGCTCCGCGGCGATCATCTGCACGGATTCGAAGTCGCCCTGCGAGCTGATGGGGAAACCCGCCTCAATGATGTCGACGCCCATCGCCTCGAGATGGCGGGCAATCTCCAGCTTCTCCGGGAGCGTGAGCGTCGCGCCCGGAGATTGCTCGCCATCACGTAACGTTGTGTCGAAGATGCGGACGGTTTCCATAGCTCGCTCCAAGTCATCGCGCCGCGTCAACGCGGCCGCCAAACCAACAAAAAACCCTACGAACCGGATCGTAGGGTTTGGGTTTCAAATTCGGGTCAACCCTTACGATCCGGCGCGCAACTCTCCAAGCCCAAGAAGGGCGAGTCGAAGCGGCAGGGTTCGCAGGGCGGACAAACGCATTGCTCAGTAGTAAATCGGCCAGATCGGGGAAAGTCAATAGGAAGCAGGTTCATTTTGGGCCTTTATCCCGCTCTCTTGAGGCGGCGAGCCTGTGGTCCGATCCGACGGTGAAGAAAATCGTCCGGATCATGCATGATCTCATCCAGTAAGCGGCGTGCAACCGGGCGCGGCGCGCAGACTCCCTGCTCCCAGTGTTCCACTAATTCCACAGAAACGCCCACCAGTTTTGCGAATATCGCCTGACTCACTCCAAGCCTGCGGCGCACGCCGCGAATCGCCTTGGCGTCGTAGACCGGCGGGTCAGGAACCTCGACCGTCCGCACAGTGAACATCTCGTGAAGCGGTTTGCCGCTTCGCATGGCCTTTTCCAGCTCGCGCATACCCGCCGTGATTCGCTCGGCGACAGTTTTTCGTCTCTTGCGCTTCTTCATGGCAGCACTCCCGGATGATCTTTGATCCAGCGGCCAGAGACGTCCATGATCTTGCATTCAGCGCCGGACGATATCAGGGCTCGAGCACGATCTTCCCGTATGAGCCCGGCGCCATGACCGCTTCTTGGGCCTTCGCGGCCTCGGCGAGCTTGAATATCTTTCCGATCACCGGGCGGAGCGTGCCGTTGCGGAGGCCTTCGACGATCGCGGCGTGAATCCCTTTGAGCTCCTGCGGCGTGACGTTCATAAGGGTCATGCCGCGGATGTCGGCGGTGCGCATCATCGTGTCGCGGGGATTGATCTCCACCGGCCCACGACTTCCAACCACGATCACGCGGCCGAACTTGGCAACCGCCGCCAGCACCTTGCCGAGATTGAGGTGCGCCGCCATCTCCAGAATCACTTCGGCGCCTCTGCCCTCGGTCAGCTTCAGGAGCTGCTGCACGTAATCGGGAGAATGATGATTGAGCGCGTGATGGGCACCCTGCTCGCTCACCAGCTTGAGCCCGGCGTCCGTGCCGGCGGTGCCAATCACCGTCAGGCCCGCGGCCCGCGCCAGTTGCACCGCCGCCGTCCCCACCCCGCCGCTGGCGCCGCTGATAAACACGGTTTCGCCGGCGATTATATGGGCTCGAAAGTAAAGGGCGTAGTAGGCGGTGCCATAGGGCACGCCGATCGCCGCGCCCTGGGCAAAGGAGACGATCTCGGGGAGCGGATGAAGCTGCGATTCATCGCAGAGGGCAAGCTCGGCATATGTGCCGCTGATCGAGCCGGCGGTGTAGACGCGGTCGCCGGGATTGAAACGCGTGACGTTCGGCCCGACCGATTCGACAACGCCGGCGGCGTCGGCGCCGGGCGTGAACGGAAACTGCCGCGGGCCGTACTTTCCATCGCGGACGTAGGTTTCCACCGGATTGATCCCGACGGCGCGGACGCGGACGACGACTTGTCCCGGGCCGGGCTTCGGATCAGGCACTTCTTCCAGCTTCAGGACTTCCGGTCCGCCGAATTGATGAACGCGAATGGCTTTCATGGTTGCTCCGAGATAACCGACGGACATTGTAGCCCGATGGCGGGAGGGCGAGGCTGGGGGAGGCTCCCGCCGAGCCGGCTGTTCTCGGGGGTAGAAAGATGCGGCTCGGCGGGAGCCTCGCCCGCCTCGCCCTCCCGGTTTCACCGGGAGATTCTCGAGGACGGTCGCGATCCCTAGTGCGGGCCATTGCGCCCGAGGCACTCCCGAGCACGGCGAAGCAGCAATTCGCGTTCGCGGGCATTGCGGGTGAGAGACGCGGCGCGCTCGAATTCCGGACGGGCTTCCTCCAGGCGGCCGAGCTTGAACAGCAGATCGCCCCGTACGGTGGGCAGGAGGTGGTACGTTTTGAGCGATTCCTCCGAGACCAGTTGATCGACAAGATCGAGGCCCGCCTGCGGCCCGGAGGCCATCGCGACGGCGACGGCACGATTCAACTCCACGACCGGATTGGGCATGATCCGGCTGAGTTGGGTATACAGATCAGCGATTTTTGTCCAGTCGGTCTCCTGCGCCGTCCGTGCCCGCGCATGACAGGCGGCAATCGACGCCTGAAGTGCGTACGGTCCCGGCGATTGCCGGAGGCTTGCCGCCCGATCGAGTGCGGCAAGTCCGCGCCGGATGAGCAAGGGGTCCCAATGGGCCCGGTTCTGATCGAGCAGCAGGATCGGCTCGCCGGACGGCGCGACCCGCGCCCGCGCGCGCGACGCCTGTATTTCCATCAGGGCGACCAGCCCGTGAACTTCCGGCTCCAGCGGCGCCAGCTCGGCCAGGATTCGCCCCAGGCGCAGCGCGTCTTCGCAGAGCGATGGCCGCATCCAGTCGTCGCCGGCCGTGGCGGTGTAGCCTTCGTTGAAAATGAGGTAGACCACCTCTAGAACGGAGGAGAGCCGCTCGGCCAGTTGTCCGCCTCGCGGAACCTCGAATTCGACTTTCTTTTCCGTCAGCGTTCGTTTGGCCCTGACGATTCGCTGGGCGACCGTCGGCTCGGGAACCAGAAATGCCCGGGCAATTTCTTCGGTTTTCAAGCCGCCCAGCAGACGAAGGGTGAGCGCCACGCGGGACTCGGTCGCGAGGACCGGATGGCAGGCGGTGAAAATGAGCCGCAGCAGGTCGTCGCTCACGTCGTTATCGAGCGCCGCGTCGAGTGCGATGTCCGGCGAGCTTTGACGGGATTCGCGCTCGCGGCCGATCTCCTCGTGCTTCCGCTCGATCCGCTTGTTCCGTCGAACCAGATCGATCGCCCGGTGTTTGGCGGTGGCCATCAGCCACGCGCCGGGATTGTCCGGAACGCCGGAGTCCGGCCATTGCTCCAGGGCCGCGACGAAGGCATCCTGCGCCAGCTCTTCGGCCAGGCCGACGTCGCGAACAATGCGCGCAAGGCCCGCGATGAGCCGGGGAGATTCGATCCTCCAGACGGCGTCGAGCGATCGATGAATGTCGGCGGCGCTCACGCCGCCGATCAGACCATCTTCAATCTGTCAGTTCAAGGTGGCCGGCTCGAACACCTGGCGGATGTCGCACTCGCCCTCGGCGGCCACGCGGAGAAACTCTCTGACAATCAAATGGGGAATTTACTGCCCGACCAGAATCATCCAGCCCACGCCGAATCGGTCGGCGAGCATGCCGAAGGCGGGCGAAAAAAATGTCTTGGTCAAGGGCATCTGAACCTGCCCGCCGTCGCTGAGGGCGGCAAACGCCTTCTGGGCCTTCTGCTCGTCGTTCACGGTGAGGGTCAGGGCGATCCCCTTGAAGCTCGGTTTTCCTTCACCATGTCCGTCCGACGCCGAGATCGTCGAGTCGCCGATCTGCAAGGTGGAGTGCATCACCAGGTTTGCTTTGGAAGGATCGACCGCTGGACATGGACTGGACGCATCCGGCTTCGGCGCATCCTTGTACCGCATGATCATTGTCACTTCGGCTCCCAGAGCCTTACGATAAAACGCGATTGCCTCGTCACAGCGGCCGTCGAAGTTGAGATAGGGTTGGACTTTCATGGGAATCTCCTTCGGATAAAAATGGGTCAGTATCGGATGTCGAACACTTATTTCTGCTTGGCCAGCTTCTGCTCCACCGCGCGATGATGTTCGACGGCGGGGCTGGGTGTGAAGTCGTCCAGCTCGAAAAACTGGCGAAGTTCGATTTCGCATTCGGAGTCTTCGCCGTGCGGCGCGGGGGCGCGCTTGGCCCATTCGATAGCTTCTTCCCGGGACTTGACCTGAATGATCCAATAGCCGGCGATCAACTCCTTGGTTTCGGCGAACGGCCCGTCGATGACGGTGCGTTTGCCGTGCGAGAACCGAATCCGCGCGCCCTTGGAGCTGGGCTGAAGCCCCGCCCCTTCGAGCATGACGCCGGCCTTTACCAGCTCTTCGTTGTACTTGGCCATCGCCGCAAGGAGCTTCTCGCCGGGCATGACGCCCGCTTCCGAGTCCTTGCTGGCTTTGACGATCATCATGAATCGCATCGCTGTATCTCCTATTGGTCAGGCTCTTCGGGGGCTGCGGTAACCAACCGCATGTCTCATCCCGTTCACCCCTACGTCGAACGGGCACCGCCGGAATCGACACACCGGTCAGATTTCTTATTCGCGATCGTAAAGCCTATGATTAAGACAAGATATGCCTTTCTCTCCGATCCCCGAAATCCTGGAGGAGTCGAAGCTCGGCAAGCCAATCGTCCTGGTCGACGATGAAGATCGCGAAAATGAGGGAGACATCGTCTATGCGGCGGAGAAAATCACCCCGCAAGCAATCAATTTCATGCTCACGCATGGCCGTGGCCTGATCTGTCTGGCCCTCACCGGCGAGCGCTGCCAGAAACTCCTGCTGCATCCCCAGACTGAAACGAACACCGCCCAGCTCGGCACGGCATTCATGGTCACCATCGATGCCCACCCGAAATTCGGCGTCACGACCGGCGTCAGCGCCAAGGACCAGGCCACCACCATCCGGGTCGCGGTGGCAGACGATGCTCAGCCGCAGGACCTGCTCCGCCCCGGCCACACGCATCCGTTGCGCGCCCGCGAGGGCGGCGTGCTCGTCCGCGCCGGGCAAACCGAAGGAAGCGTCGATCTGGCCAAGCTCGCCGGCCTCAAGCCCGCCGGAGTCATCTGCGAAATTCTCCGCGAGGACGGCGACGCCATGCGCCGCCCGGAGCTCGAAGTCTTTTGCCAGAAACACGGCCTGAAAATGTGCACCATCGCGGAGCTCATCAGCTTCCGCCTGCGCCGCGAGCAGTTCGTCAAGCGGATCGAAAGTATCACGCTTCCCACCAACTGGGGGGATTTCCGGCTGCACGCGTATCAGAGCGTCCTCGATTCCCAGCCGCACCTGGCGCTATGTAAGGGAGGCATCGGCGAGCGGGACGAAGCCGGGAACGTGATCGAGCAAACCGAGCCCGTTCTCGTTCGCGTTCACAGCGAATGCCTGACCGGCGACGTCTTCGGCTCCGGCAAATGCGACTGCGGTTGGCAGCTCGACGCCGCGATGCAGCGCATCGAAGAGGAAGGCAAAGGCGTGCTGCTCTATCTGCGGCAGGAAGGTCGCGGCATCGGACTGGTTAACAAGCTTCACGCCTACGCGCTTCAGGAACAGGGACTCGATACGGTGGAGGCGAACTTGCGCCTCGGCCTCCCGGCCGACAAGCGCGACTACGGCATCGGCAGCCAGATCCTCCGCGACCTGGGTTTATCCAAGCTTCGCATCATGACCAACAATCCCAAGAAGATTTATGGCATCGACGGGTACGGATTGTCGGTGGTCGAGGAGCTGCCGATCAAGATC
>DATHPP010000052.1:0-17668 GCA_035483795.1 Tepidisphaeraceae bacterium
AGAACCTGTACACAGATCCGAGTACGGTAAACATCCTGGTCGTCGCCAGCTCCGCACATGGCGTTCTGGGCAACAGCAATACGCAACTGGATGGCAACTTTACGTACACGCAGGTGCGCAACGCGCTGGTTTCGGATGCGACCACGGCAAATGATCAGACGATGATCAACAACGATTTGCCCGTTGCCGATCCCACCGGCGGCATGAACTTTCTTGTCCCCACCGCCGAGGCCAAAGCCATCGGGCTGCTCGACCCGATGGACACCGCCAGCGACGGCACCTTCACCTTCGGCACCGGGTTTTCATACACATTTGATCCCAACAATCGTGCCGTGCCCGGCGAATTCGATTTCATCGGCGTCGCCGAGCACGAAATCTCCGAGATCATGGGGCGAATCAACGCGCTGGGCGCCACCTTCAGCAAAAATGGTCCTCCATCACTGTTCCCCTTCGACCTGGTCCGTTACACCGCGCCGGGCGTTCCCAGCCTCAACCAGACTGACAGCGGGGTCTACTTCTCAATCGATGCGGGCACAACGGACCTCAAGAACTACAATCCGCCGGGCGGCGGCGATCTGGGCGATTGGGCCAGCGGCACCAATGACTCGTTCAACGCGTTCTCCGGTTCCAGCGTGAAAAACGATTTCACCCCGGTCGATCAGACGGAAATGGACGTCATCGGCTACGATTTCCAAGCGCCCGCCGACACGATCAACGGAACGACAGGCGCCGATCAGATTACGCTGACGCAGGATTCCGATCACTTTCACATCGATTGGACGATCGGCGCTACCAGCGGCAAGCTGCCCATCGCCGACGCGAACGGGCTGACGATCAACGGCAACGGCGGCAACGACACCATCACCCTCGTCCACACCAACGGCAATCCCCTGCCGAATCTCCTGCACCTCAACAGCGGGAGCGGGACCTTCACCATCAACGGCCTGACGGGGTCCGCGCCACTCGCCAGCACCACGATCGACATCGAGCGCAGCACCGTGTTCATCAACTATGGCGCCGGCTCCGATCCTCTATCGCTGATCCAGGGCTACATCAACAACGGGTACAATGGCGGTGCATGGACGGGCACAAGTGCCAGCGGTGTGATCACCTCGGCTAACGCCGCAGCGAATTTCGCCGCCAACCTGAAGACCACCGCCATTGGCTACGCCGACTCCGCCGACGGCCAGGGCGTGAATACCAACCCCAATACCATCGAGCTCACCTACACCCTCTACGGCGACGCCAATCTCGACCATCAGGTCAACAGCGCCGACCTCCAGATCCTGCTGGCTTTTCTCAACCGCACCGGCGCCTGGGACCAAGGCGATTTCAACTACGATGGGCAGGTCAACAGCGCCGACCTTCAGACCCTCCTCTTCAACCTGAATACGTCGCTCGGAAGCCAAACGGCGCCGGCGGGCGCCCAAACGTCCTCCACTTCGGCGCCGGCATCGTCGACTCAGACCTCGGCTGGGGCTCGAGCAACTCAACAGCCGGTCGCAGTCACGGCGCCGTCTTCTGGTTCGGTAATCCGGTCGATGGCGTTCGGGCGGCAAAAGCCGAAAGTCCACCGTTAGCGTCAGTTCTTAGTCAGTTTCCGGTATTTGATCCGGTGGGGTTGATCGGCGGCGATGCCCAGCCGCTTTTTGCGGTCGGCTTCGTAGTCGGAGTAGTTGCCGTCGAACCAGACGACGTTGCTGTCCCCCTCGAAGGCCAGGATGTGCGTCGCCAGGCGATCGAGAAACCAACGGTCGTGGCTGATGACGACGGCACAGCCGGCGAAATTCTCCAGCGCCTCTTCGAGCGCGCGGATCGTGTTCACATCCAGATCGTTGGTCGGCTCGTCGAGCAGGAGCACGTTGCCGCCGTCTTTCAGCAACCGGGCCAGATGCACGCGGTTCCGCTCTCCTCCGGAGAGCACGCCGACCTTCTTCTGCTGGTCCTGACCGGTGAAGCCGAAGCGTGAAACGTATGCGCGGGAGTTGACCTGGAGCGCGCCGAGCTTGAGGTTTTCCTGGGAACCGCTGATGACTTCCCAGACGCTTTGCTCGGCGGGCAGCGTATCGCGGCCCTGCTGCACGTAAGAGAGCTTGACGGTCGTGCCGATGCGGATTTCTCCGGCGTCGGGTTTTTCGCCGCCCAGGATCATCCGGAAGAGCGTGGTTTTGCCCGAGCCGTTGGGCCCGATGATGCCGACAATGCCGCCGGGTGGCAGCGCGAAGCTCAACTCATCCATCAGGAGCTTGTCGCCGTATGCCTTCCGCAGCTTGATCGTCTCGATGACGCGTTCCCCAAGCCGCGGGCCCGGAGGAATGTAAATCTCGATCTCCTCGGCGCGCTTCTTCTGCTCCTGGTTCAGCAGATTTTCGTATGCGGTGATACGCGCCTTGGATTTGGCGCGACGGGCGGAGGGCGATTTGCGGACCCATTCCAGCTCGCGGGCCAGGGCCTTTTGTCGGGAGGCTTCGTGTTTCTGTTCGTTGGCGAGCCGCGCCTGCTTCTGCTCGAGCCACGACGAGTAGTTGCCCTTCCAGGGAATGCCTTCGCCGCGATCCAGCTCGAGGATCCAGCCGGCGACGTTGTCCAGGAAATAGCGGTCGTGGGTGACTGCGATGACCGTCCCGGCGTAGCGCTGAAGGTGCTGTTCGAGCCACGCGACCGATTCGGCATCCAGGTGATTGGTCGGCTCATCGAGGATCAGCACATCGGGCTTTTGCAACAGGAGACGGCAGAGCGCCACGCGGCGTTTTTCCCCGCCGGAGAGCACGTCAACGGGCGCGTCACCCGGCGGGCAGCGCAGCGCGTCCATCGCCATCTCCAGTTGCTGATCCAGGTCCCAGGCGCCGACGTGATCGAGCTTCTCCTGCACCTCGCCCTGGCGCTCCAGCAGCTTGTTCATCTGCTCATCCGGCATCGGCTGGGCAATTTGCTCGTTGATCCGCTCGAATTCCTTGAGCAGGTCGACGGTCGACTGCACGCCTTGCTCGACAATCCGCCGGACGGTTTTGCCGGCATCGAGCTGCGGCTCCTGCTCCAGATATCCAACCGTGTAGCCCGGCGAAAGACTGATCTGTCCCTCGAAGTTCTTGTCGACGCCCGCCAGGATTTTCAGCAGCGAGCTCTTGCCCGACCCGTTCAGGCCCAGCACGCCGATCTTGGCGCCGTAGAGATAGGACAAATAAATGTCCTTGAGCACGACCTTCTTGTCGTGCCGCTTGGTGACGCCGATCATCGAGTAGATGACCTTGTTCGGCTCGTTGCTCATGTGGACTTATGGGGGCTTCGGCGGCGCCGCCGATTTACGCGTTCCGCGCTGGCAGCGTCAGTGCTTTGGCGCGCACGATGTTGGTCTTGCTCCGCAACTTCTCCAGCAGGGCGGCGGGGGGCGGGCTGTCGGTCTTGATGACCATCAGCGCCGTGGCCGTGCCGTCCTTGCCGAAGGCGCGGGAGATGACCATGTCGGCGATGTTCACGCCAGCCTCGCCAAAAGCGGTGCCCACGATTCCGATCACGCCCGGCTGGTCCCGGTTCATCACCAGCGCCATGTTCCCTTCGGGAATCATGTCCATCGAGAAGTTGTCGATTCGCAGGACGCGCGGCAGTCCGTCGGCGTAAACCGTTCCCAGGACGCGGTGGGATTCTCCTTCGGGCCCGTCGGCGCGGACGCCGACGATGTCGCCGACCAGCCCGACCGGCGGCTCGGGCTCGTGCACCTGAACCAGCTCGATCCCGCGGCTCCGCGCCAAGTGCTCGACATTGATCACGTTTACGGGCGTGTCCAGGTGCGGCCGCAGCAGCTCCACCGTCGCCAGTCGCAGCAGCGTGTTCATCAGCTTGGGCGCTCGCTGTCCGCTGGCGCGAAGCGTGATCGTCTTGTAGCCCCCATCGCTCATCCCCGCCAAAAGCGCGCCGATCCGGCTGGCGAGCTTGGCGAACGGCGCCTCGTCGGGAGGGAGATCGAGCTTGATCCCGCCGGCGTTGACCGCGCCGCGGATTTCTCCGCTCTTGAGATAGGCGACGATCGCCTCGCAAGCCTGCACCGACACCGCCGTCTGTGCCTCGTCCGTGCTGGCCCCCAGGTGCGGCGTCAGGACCGTGTTCTCCAGCTTGAACAGCGGATGGTCCTTGGCCGGGGGCTCCTGCATGTACACGTCGATCCCGGCGCCGGCGATCTTCTTTTCCTTGAGCGCCTCGGCCAGCGCCATCTCATCGACCACCTCGCCGCGGGCGTCGTTGATGACCAGAAGGTTTGGCCTGCATTTATTGAACAGCCGCTCGCGGTTGAGCAGGTGCCGGGTCTGGTCTCCCCCGGGAACGTGGAAGGTGATCACGTCGAGCTGCGCGAGGAATTCGTCGAAATCGCGGATCATCTTCACGTGGCCGTCCAGGGCGGTGGGGGAGGTGTGGAATGGATCGTATCCCAGCACGCTCATCTCCATCGCCAGCGCCCGCGACGCGACCGTCCGCCCGATGCGGCCCAGGCCGACTACCCCCAGCGTCTTTCCGGCCAACTGCGTCCCCTGATACTGGTTCCGTTTCCACTGCCCGCCACGGACATGGGCATCGGCCTGCGGGATTTTCCGCGCCAGGCTCATCATCAGCGCCAGGGCGTGCTCGGCGGTCGACAAAGTGGACGCCTCGGCGGTGTTCAGGACCAGGATTCCCTTGGCCGTGGCGGCATCGAGGTCGATGTTGTCCACACCCACGCCGGCCCGCGCGATCGCCTTCAAACTGCCCGGATTTTGCAGCACCTTGGCCGTCACTTTCGCGCCAGATCGCACGACCAGCGCGTCATATGAGCCCACCGCCGCTGCAAGCTCGTCTTCTTTGAGCCCCACCTTGGCGTCAAACGTAATCTTCTCTTTTTTCAGGAACTCGAGTCCTTCGTCGGCCAGCTTGTCCGCTACCAGAATCTTCATTTTCAAACGTCCCTTCGATGAAAGTGGGGGATGGTAAGAGCGGCGCCTTTTCGAGGCAAGCGTTAGCCCCGGCGCCGAAGGCCTCAACGCCCCAGAGCGTCGATCAGTTCGCCCAAATGGCTCTGGTAATGCTTCCAGCGCCCAATCGACGAGGCATAGACCGGCTGCCGAACCTGCTCTCGGCTTGCTGTTTCCACGGGGCGGGGGTTCTCGTGAAATCGCAGACAGCTCGGGTCCCAGGGCAGGTTCAGAAATCCCAGCAGTCGCCGTGTCTGCCCCTCCAGGTCGTTGACTACGTCCTCGTATCGCACCTCCAGGATCGGGAGAGAAAGCACGCGCCTCCAGTGCTCCATCTGCCGTTGATACAGCCGATAGAACTCGCCCAGCGACCGCAGTTCGCCGGCAAAATCGTATGGGATCGCGAAATCGGTCAGGTAGCAGGAGAGACATGTATCCAGCGGATCGCGTGTGCAATGGATCACGCGACTTTGCGGCAGGAGCACCTCGACCAGGTCAAGATACATGAGGTTCAATGGCATTTTGTCCGTGACATAGTCGGCGCGGGAATCGAGCGCTGCGATCTCCGCCAGGTACGCGGCGCCGATCCGATTTGCGGCAGCGGGGGAAAGCGATTCGAGCGACCGGGGATAGGGCAGGCCGGTCGCATCGAGCATGGCCGCGGCCCGGCCCAGCGCGCCCAGCTCGCCCGCGCCGAATACCCGGCCGTGGCACGACAGGATCTGCTCGACCAGCGAAGTCCCCGAACGGGGCATTCCAACAATGAACACCGGTCGGCGGCTCCCATGCGTTGCCCGCGAAAGCAACCGGATTCGATCGGCGGTCCAATGCGCGATGCGCCGCTCGAATTCCGATCTTCGCTCGGTTGGATCGTAGGGCGGGCGCAGGGTCTCGTGCCCGAGCCGGGCCTGCTCGAAGGCTTCGGAATACCGCCCCATCCGATCGAACAGCGCCGCCGCGGCAAAATGGAGCTGGCGCCGAAACCGCGCCTCGCCCGCCGGCATCGCCAGTGCCGCCGCGACCGTTGCGACCGCCTCGGATTCGCGGTTCAGCTTCGGCGCCAGCCTGGCCCGGAGGCTGGCAATCCGGTCGGCAAGCGCAGGCGCGCCAACTGCCGGTTCGATGGTGCTCCATGCTTCGAGCCATTTTTCCTGGGCGTCCAGAACGGTGGCGCGCGTGAACAGAAGCTCGGGGTTGGCGGGGGACAGGCGGACGGCGGTTGCGGTGAATTGATCCGCCGCTGCTACCTCCCTGGCTTGTAGATGCAGCCGGGCCAATGCATCGTATGCCAGCGCGTAGCGCGGATCGATGTCCAGCGTCTGGAGCAAGTGCGACCGGACCGTCCTCAGGTCATTCACTCCCCACGCCGCCAGGGCCAGGTTGTAGTGCAGATCGGGGTGAGTCGGCCACAGTCGCACCGCCCTTTGCAGTTGTGCTACCGCCTCTGGATATCGTTGCTGCCCAAACAGCGAAGCCCCGGCGGCGGCAGCCTCGCGGGCCTCGCGGTGGGTGTCTTGCGGATTCGAGTTGTCATCGCTCCGGGCCATTCCCGCCGAACATCCTATGACGCCGCCGGCTGCGTCCACAATACCATCATGCGGTTCCATTCCAACTTGCCGAATGCGACGCGGCCGGGTTATGATCCCCACTATGAAATTGCGACGATTCATAGCGGTGTGCGTCACCTGCTGCGTCCTGGGCATGCCGACCGCCGCCAGGGCTGCCGACGATGAAGAGGCCCCAACCCACGACGCCCGCACCGAGGGGTACGACCCGAAGGTCCAGCTCGCCAAGTCCTCTACGGCATTTGCCTGGCTCGTGCTCGCGCCCCTGGCGATCGTCACGCTCGGAGTGCTTTTCAAGGATGCAAAGCGGTCGCACCTGGATTGACGCGGAAATCTCGCTGGTCCAAGTGCCCGCGCGCCGCCATCGGTCCGTTCAACCTGAATCAACCCAAGGAGACCACCATGAGATCCAAGGCTGTTTGGGCGCTTGTTGCGCTGAACGTGCTGTTGCTCACCGCGCTGGTGGGACAATGGCTCAGACCCAATGCCGCATCCGCGCAGGCGCAGTTGCCGCGGCCGTCCGATTACATCTTCATCCCCGGCGTCATCCAAGGGAGCCCGGCGGACATCGTCTACGTCATCGACACGCAGAACGCACTGCTCAGCGCGCGCTTGTACGACGGCCAGAACCTCCAGGACATGGCGCCGATCTCGCTCGCCAAGTATTTCCAGCAGGGCGGTCCTAATCCCGGCGGCCGCCGGGGCCGCGGGTATTGATGGCCGATTGTTTCGAATCTCCTTTGAGGAGTTTGTCATGAATAAGAAAACCTACACCGTTGGAATTCTCTCGCTGACGGCCGTCATCCTGTTCGTCGCCAATCTGCTCGTGCCGTCGCGCGTGCAGGCGGACTTCGCAGTCAAGGACCGCAACTACCAGGCCGTCACCGCCCACCAGCAGGCCGGCGACGACGCCCTCTACGTTCTGGACAATCAGACCGGTCTGATGGCCGTCTTCAGCTACGATCCGGGCCGCAAGGCGCTGGTGGTCAGGGCGATTTCGCCGATTCAGAATGCCTTCGCCGGCGCCTTACCCAACCGGTAATCACCAGGGACGCCAAGTTACATGCCGTCTGAGATTCGTCATGACTGGATCCTCGATCAGGTCCGCGCCGTCTATTCGACTCCGCTGCTGGAGCTGATTTTTCGCGCCGCGGGCGTGCACCGCCGGTTTCACGACCCCGCCGAAGTGCAGGTCTGCAAGCTCATCTCGATCAAAACCGGCGGTTGCCCGGAGGACTGCGCCTACTGCTCACAATCGTCCCGCTATCAGACCGAGGTCAAAGCTTCGCCATTGATGGAGAAGGACGAAGTGTTGGAGATCGCGCGCCTGGCGAAAGCGGCGGGGGTGACCCGGGTTTGCCTGGGGGCCGCCTGGCGCGAGGTCCGCGACGGAAAGCAGTTCGACCGCGTGCTCGACATGGTCAAAGACGTCACAGCCACGGGTGTCGAAGTCTGCTGCACGCTGGGCATGCTGAACGAGGATCAGGCCCGCCGGCTCGATGAGGCCGGGCTTTACGCCTACAACCACAATCTCGACACCTCTGAGCAGTTTTACTCCTCCATTATCACGACCCGCACCTATTCCGATCGCCTGAACACGCTGGCCCACGTCCGCAAGACCGGCGTCACCGTCTGCTGCGGCGGGATCATCGGCCTGGGCGAGGGCGAGGACGACCGCATCTCAATGCTGCACACGCTGGCGGGCTTCGATCCGCATCCCGAGTCGGTGCCGGTGAACGTGCTTTCCAAGGTGCCCGGGACGCCGCTGGGCGAGCGGCCCGACGTGGAAATATGGGAGACCGTGCGGATGATCGCCACGGCCCGCATCCTCATGCCGGCCTCGGTGGTCCGCCTGTCGGCGGGGCGGCACAGAATGTCCGAAAGCGACCAGGCCCTTTGCTTCCTCGCCGGGGCCAACTCGATTTTCTCCAGCGAAAACCACCAGATGCTCACGCGAGCCGTCCCCTGCGCCGACTTTGAGACAGACCGCAATCTGCTTGATGTGCTGGGCTTGAAGATGCGGCCGGCGTTTAAGGAGGGGAAGCGGGCACCCGAACCCCAGCCCGCCGCCGAGGCTTGACGTGTCAGCCCGTGCCGTCATCACCGGCGTTGGCCTCGTCACGCCGCTCGGCGCTGCTGCTTCGGAAACCTGGGACGCGCTGCTGGCGGGGCGGTCGATCGCCGGTCATTCCAAAGTTCCCATCGAGTTCCCGCCCGGTTTGCCGCGCGTGTCCCATCTGGCAATTCGCGCTGCAAACGAGGCGTGTGGAGCGGGCGTTCCTGACAACGCAGCACTCGTTGTCGCCACCAGTAAGGGCCCGGTCGAAAGCTGGCTCGCCCCCCCTTCCCGATTATCGGACGTAATGGGTCCGATTGATTTCGGGTTGTCCCGCGTGGCTTCCGACGTGGCCGCCGCTCTGGGAATTGGCGGCCCGCGTCTTACCGTCAGCACCGCCTGCGCCAGCGGATTGCATGCGCTGATCCGCGGCGTGCTGATGATCGAGACGGGCGAAGCGCATCGCGTGCTTGTCGTCGCCGCCGAGGCGTCGGTCCATCCGCTGTTCATTGGGAGTTTTCTCCGCCTGGGAATTATCGCCGGCGAGGAAGCGGGATGCCGGCCGTTTGACCAGTCGCGGGAGGGATTCTGGATCAGCGAAGCGGCCGCCGCGGTCCTGCTCGAGCGCGCTGATCCACAAAAATCCGGCGTCGCGGTCGACCGCGTCGCCATGGCCGCCGACGCCACCCATCTGACCCGCAATAGCGATGATGCTGTGCCGCTCGCCAGGGCGCTTGAACAAGTGTGCGCCGGCAACCCGGTCGATCTGATCCATGCCCACGGCACCGGAACGCTGCACAATGACGCCAGCGAGCTGGCCGTCCTCGAAAAGCTTGCTGAGGGGCAACAGTTCCGGCCGCACGTATATTCTCACAAGGGCGCACTGGGCCACAGCCTCGGGGCGACGGGGCTGGTCTCGGTCGCTATCAACGTGCTGGCCCACCAGCATGGCGTCGTCCCGCCCAACTGCCGCACGACCCGTCCGATGCCGGTGCAGAATCTCAAGCTCAGCCGGGTGCCCGCGCCCCGCAAAATCGCCCGCAGCGTCGCGCTTGCCGCCGGCTTCGGAGGGCAGATCGCGGCGGTGTCGCTAGTCAATGTCCCAGAAGTTTAGCCCGTCGTTTAGCGATGAAATCTTTCCACTGGATGAACCTCATCCGCTGTTGCCTGGGAACGTGGCCGATCGCTTCGTCCGCATCTGCATCCGCCGCGGCGAAATCCTCCAGCCCCAGCTCCGATTGAATGCACATCTCGTAGGGCTTCCATCGCCCCGGCGCAATTTCCCTCGCCTTTTTCGCGATCGCCAGCGCCGTCGCCCACTGCTGGCGCTCCTGATAAAACGTCCACAACAGCGCGTATCCCCGTTCCGATCGCGGATGCAACCGGATCGTCTGCTGGAACAGTGCGACCGGGTCGTTCCACAGCCGTTCGTACGTGTAGGTCCGCATGCCCGCGAGCGCTGCCGCAATCAACACCCCCGGCGCCACCAGCCGACCGGGAAACCGCGAAAGGACAATGGCTGCCGCCAGCAGAAAGAACGCCGACGGCAGATACATCAACCGGTCGGCGAAAATCGTTCCGATCAGCGCCACGATGTTCCCGACGATCCCATAGCTCAGGCCCAGCCCCAGAAGGCAGAACAGCATCGCCCAATTGCATTTTCGCCAGCAGATCACCGCGGCACAGCACCACGCGCCCGCCGCGACGATGCCCATGTACAGGTACGGGTCCCGCGGCCAAACCTGCCACCCGATCGTCCAGCCGCCGTAGTCGATCGACAGGTGCATCGGAAACACCAGCAGCAGCGTGTATCGTCCCAGCAGCACGAACGGCAACAGCGCACGGTCCCACCCGGCGCTGAGGACCATCGGGTTGATGTACCAGTCGAGTTGATTGCGGTCCCATGAAAGCGAGGCGACCCGCTCGCGCCAGAGGAAATACGCCGCCAGCGTCCAGCACAGCGCCACGCCCAGATACTGGAGCGCTTTGCGGTCCGCGCCCTCAATTCGCAGTCCCGCATACCGCACCGGCAATGCCGCCAGCAAAAACCCCGGCATCAGAATCCCCTGTTCCTTGCTCAACAACGCCACCACAAAACAAACCCAGATCCCAGCGGCGCGCCGCGCGCTGATTCTCCCCGGCCCCAGGAACAACAGAATGCCGCCCAGCATCGCCAGCGCGCACGCCGATTCCGCCCGCCCGACCAGCCCGGCGACCGCCTCCACGTGCACGGGATGCACCGCAAACAGAATCCCCGCAATCCAACCGGCCATCCGTCCGCCCAGCCGCACCCCCAGCAGCGCCACCGTCGCCGAAACCCCCGCGTGAAGCAGCACATTCACCAGGTGAAACACCCACGGCCGGTCCCCGTGAAGATAGTTTTCGACCGCGAAGCTCATCGACACCAGCGGCCGGTAAAGCCGGTCCGCCGCGTCCACAAAGTACGGCTGCGTCCAAAGCCGTCCCCATTTAGCCGGATCGAGCACCCGCACGTCTGTCCGCACGATCTCCACGTCGTCGTAAATGTAAGTCCCGCGCAGCGTGACCGCGCACAACCCAACCGCCACCAGCGCCGAAACCAGCGCCGGCCGAATGTCCCCAAATGTCCCCAAATGTCCCCTTTTTCGTGTCCCCATGGGACATTTGCCACGATATTGCTCAACTCCGGCCCGAGTCATCGAACTTAACATAACACCGATTATCGGACGTAGGGGGGTGAACCCGCTAGAATGAGAGAACGCTGTCGGCGGGTTGGGCGTGCCGATACAGTTCAAATACACATGATGCTCAAGGCGATTCGATTTCGAAACTACAAGGCGTTCCAAGAGGCCTCACTTCCCTTGGAGCCACTAACGATCCTGATTGGTCCAAACGGATCTGGGAAGACGTCGGCGCTGAGCGCCATCCAAGTGATGGCTGCCGTTGCCGGCAATGCACGTATGTCAGGCGAGTCGTTGGTGCCCATTGGGCTTGATCGATCGCCATGTGCTTCGGCGCTAGAGGCGGTTTGGGACAATTCCGAGGTCACCGAATTCACTTGGGAACCGGGTAAAGTGTCCCGCGTTGAAACTCGACGAGACCCGCTCGCCAGAGAACATGTTGCACGCCTCCAAAGTGGGCGCGTTTATGTATTGGAGCCCGCGCAAATCGGCGCTCCCGTTAATCTCATAAAGACACTCTCAGTTCAGGAAAACGGTTACGGCCTTCCCTCAGCGCTGACCACTCTGCAAGATCACTCGCCGGAGCGGTTCGGAGCATTGAATGAGGATCTTCGGCTATGGTTGCCCGAGTTCGACCGCATCGTCTTCGATACGCCGAGCCCCGGCCAGAGGTCGATTGCTCTCCGGACCCGTCAGGGCAAACACAGCGTTCCGACTTCAAAGCTTTCGACGGGGACGCTGTTGTCGCTCGCGCTACTGAGCATCTGCCATCTTCCCGACCCGCCAAAGGTCATTGGACTTGAGGAGCCGGACCACGGAATCCACCCCCGCCTCCTTCGCAATCTGAAAGATTCACTTCTTCGCCTCACCTCGCCGGAGGTCTTCGATGATGAACGAGACCCGGTCCAAGTCATTGTAACCACCCATTCACCATACCTGGTCGACCTGTTCCGCGACGAACTGGAGTCGATTGTCGTGACGCACAAGGAGGGTCTGTACGCGAAGTTCAGCCGCTTGAGCGATTTGCCGCAGGTCGCCGACATCGTGAAGGATTCCGCGCTTGGAGAGGCCTGGTACAGTGGTCTTCTGGGCGGGGTGCCGGTCGGATCATGAAGGTCGGCATTCTGAGCGAGTCCAGTAGCGACGAGGCCGCCATCCGAATACTCGCCGAGGCGGTCCTCGGCTCGACGCTGGAGATCTTGCCGATTCGCGTGCGTACACGCGGGTGTACGGCGCTTCGTGCAACTTTCTCGGCAGCATTCAAGAAGCTTCACTGGCAACCGGACGCTGATGGGATGATAGTCGTGATCGACTCCGACGACAGTCCCGTTCACATCGCTGCTCACGAAACGACGGGCTTCAATGATCCCGATTGCCGTTACTGCCAGATGCACCGCCTCGTCGTGGAACTGCGATCACTTGTGGCCCCCCGACCACAAGCGCCGCTCAATGTCTCGATTGGATTGGCCGTTCCAGCCATAGAAGCTTGGTACCGATGCGGCCTCGACATTCATTCCACAGAGGCACATTTTTCCCGCGAAGCAGCGACGCGGCTTGTGACCTTGCGACGCGATCTTAAGCGAGACGCATACGGAACCTTTCGCGCACCCCAATCGGTCATGACAAAGAAAGCAATCGAGCACGCAGAACGACTGGCCAGAGATATCCCGCTTCTGGAACGGCAGTTTCCCGGAGGATTTGGCCCCTTGGCGCGATCCCTACGGCAGTGGATTACGACGTCGATGCCGTAATTGCATTTCCAAATCTTGTTCGAGATGATTCACGTTCAAATAGACCATGGGTGAGCCGAAATCAGGTCGCGTCGAGGAATTTCTGGATGAGTGCGTTCGTCTCGCCCCTTTGTTTCGCGCCCTGTTGGAGATGTCGTGCAACGATTCTGGCTCACCGCGCATTGGCCTCCGCTCAAGTCCTCGGACGCGCCCGATATCCTCAACATTTATATTCAGGATCGCTTCAAGGAAGTTGTTGAGCCGATGCGACACGGCGACCGGGTATTGGTTTATGAGCTTCTGACCGGTCCATCTGAGCGGAAGATCATCGACGGCAAACTGGTCGTCATCCGCCGGCACCTGGGAAAGCAGGCGATCATCTGTGACGCGAGGATCGCAACACCCGTCCACGAGCGGCCCAATTACAAGCCGCAGGAGTTCACAGGTCGTGGCGTGTTAAACTATAAGTGGTTGGCGACGACGGATGACCGACGCCCCCTGCTTGTCCCGCGACTGGCAGTCAATGCCGTTTTCTGTTGGGGCGACGGTCATAACTTCCATGGGTTCAATGCCGGCCGTGGAATTCGACAGATCACCTCTGAGCAGTACGAGGCGCTGACCGCGGGCCAGTAAGTGGAAACTTGTTCATGCATTGAGCCGTTTTCGTTCCGGCGCGACGTAAAGCAGCGAAAGCAATCGCCACCGAACGGCCCCAACAACTCTATTGACCCATGCGGCGGCGGGTTGAGGGATGATCGCTTCTACCAGTGCCGCTTGCGTTGCCTGATAGCTCAAGGCGATCGCGGCGTCGATCCGGACGGCGCGCGACCACCATTGCAAACCGCCGGCAAGAGCGCGCCGGCGCAGCGCCGCTTCGGCCTGCCGTAGGCATTGGTGACAGTAATGCGTGCGCATCCGGCGGTTCAGCGGACGACGCGGCGGCCGCTTGCCCGGAGGCTGCATCCAGTCGTGCCGTCGCTGCACCGTGCAGCAATTCAAGTACATCCGGTAATGGTCCTGGCTGGCGTTGTCGTCATGGCGACGGTACAGGAGCGCCGTTCGCCTGCGATAGGCAAACGGGCCCTGCCGGGCCAGCTTCAGGTACAGGTCCCAGTCGTCGGCGCCCCAGATCCGCTCGTCAAAACCTTCGATCCGTTTCAGAACGTCGGCCCGGATGAGGGTGCATCCGGGGGAAACAATATGGTTCAGCTCGAGAAGTTCGTCGTGGAGGTCGCCGAAGAACACATCGCTTGTCGGTCCGGCCGCCGAAGGCTCGCCGACGCCGCGATGACCGATGATCGCACAATCGCCGTGTACGAGCACGGACTGGGGATACGTCTTGAAAAGTTCGAGTTGCCACTGGAGCTTGTCGGCCGGCCATAAATCATCGTCGTCGAGAAACGCGATGAACTCTCCCCGCGCCTGGGCCAGCCCGCGATTTCGCGCCGCCGCCTGTCCACGATTGGCTTGCCGGAAATAACGGATCTTTCCGCTTTCCGCCAGCGGTTGCAGCACCTGCCCCGTGTTGTCCGGCGATCCGTCGTTCACCACGATCACTTCGTAATCCGAGAACGTCTGCGCGAAAACGGACTCCAGCGTCTGCACAACCAGATCGCTGTGCTTGTAGGTGGGGACAACGACCGAAACGGTACACATAACGCCGCACAAGCGTCCAAGATCAACGCCGGATTCCCAGCGCCCGGCCAGTCGCCTCAAGATAGGCTCTTCCCCATCGTTGACAAGGCTCTAAATGGTTACCTTCAGCCCATTCGTTCCAGGCGTTGATGAAGATGATGTTACCGGGCGATGAGCTGGCCGAGTCCTCAAGCACCTTCCGCAGCCATTTCTCGTAGAGATCGGGCCGGGAGTTTTTGAGGATCACCGCCCATTCGCCTCGTCGCGCTGAATTGTCCCACGACGGGCAGACGCAGGGAATTCGCGGATAGGCCGGCGGCGTTTGCCTCAGGGCCGCGTTCACGCACGTTTCATATTCGAAAATGTAGTGGTGGCCGTAGGCGCGATCGGTCAACCGCAGGCGTCGCGACCACCGCCAGGCGCGCCCGGTGCGCAAATGCCGGCCCAGATCGCCCCACCGCGGCTGAAACTCGACGGCGGCGTCGAATCCCATCGCCTGCGGGCCGCCCAGCTCGTCTCGGAAGCTTTCCACGCAGCAGAGAAACAGCTCGCCGACACCCAGACTCCTCGCCTCCGTGCGCCAGCGATCAATCGTCGCCGGCGCGTCCGGGAGCCGGCCGGCGCGATACACCAGAAACAGCGGCTTGCCGTCCACGCGAATGTAGCGCGGGTCCGAGAGCGCCGGGGCGAGCCAGCGAATATGATCGATGTCATCGGCCGCGCCATAATCCTGCGCCAGCAGCACGTTCTGCTCCTTGCCGTCCCAGGAGCGCGTCCAGTTTTCATTGGCCCAGCAGAGGCAAAAGGGAAAGTCGGGCTGGCCGGACTCGAGCACTTCGTCGAACGGGCGCTGGAGCACCCTGCGGCCGTTGAACCAGTAGTGGTAGTAGCAAAAGCCGTAGATGCCATATTCGCGGGCGAGCTGGGCCTGCCGCTGGCGCACCTCGGGAACTCGCAGGTCGTAATAGCCAAGGTCGGCGGGGAAGTGCGGCTGCTCGTGACCGCGAAAAATCGGCTTGGCTTTGGTCACATTCGTCCATTCCGTGAATCCCTTGCCCCACCACAAGTCGTTCTCGGGGATCGGATGGAACTGCGGAAGATAAAATGCAATGAGCCTGGCCGCGGCTGTGGCAGGCACGCTCCGCGTGCCGTCCGCTTCGGCACGCGACTCCACTGAGCTGGTCGAACTCGGAAGGTTCCTGCTACGGGTTGGTTCTTCAGCGAGCAAGCTCGTGTGCCTCCGTCTCCTGAAGCGCGCATCGCAGTGCTTCGAGGTACGCCATTCCGAATTCCTGATCCGGCTCGAGATAGTTTCCCTCCGCCCATTCGTTCCAGGCGTTGATGAACAGGAGCTGCGATTCGGGCAAGCCGGTGGACGCCCAGCGCAGCTCGTGCCCGAACGCCTCCGGCGAGCTGCTGACCATGACGATGCCATGCGCCCCCCGCCGCGGCGTGTTGTCCCAGCGCACGAACACCGACCGGATGGTTGGAAAATTCCGCACCCGCCGGTTCATCGTCGCACGAGCCTCGCGGTAGTCATACGCCTTGACGCGTCCGTGCATCACCCCCACGCGCAAGTTGCGAGCGAGCTTCCGCCGGGAAAATCCGTCATCGAACGCCCCTTGCAGCGCCCCCAGTTGCGGCTCGAAGACCAACGTCGCGTCAAACCCGTCGTCGCGGAAATCGCGGCCCGGGCAATGGGCGTCGACGCCGATCAGATACGGCTCACCAACTCCCTCTCGCATACAGGTCTGACGCCAGACGTCCGTCGTCCGCCTGGCCGAGGGCAGGTCCGCCGGTCGATAGACCAGAAATATGGGTCTCCCATCTGTTCGCAGGTAGCGCGAATCGGAAAAGGCCCCGGCGAGCCACCGGGCGTGTTCCAGGTCGTCTTCCGGGCTGTAGGTTTGGGTCAGAAGGACCTCGCGGTCCTCGCCCAGCCAGCGCCGCGTCCAGCTTTCATTGGCCCAGCAGAGGCAAAAGGGAAAATCCGGCTGGCCGGAGGCGAGCACGTCGTTGAACGGCCTCTCCAGGAGCCTGCGGCCGTTGAACCAGTAGTGATAGTAGCAGAAGCCGTGGATCCCGTACTCGGCCGCCAGCGCCGCCTGGGCGTGGCGCGCTTCGGGGAGCCGCAAATCGTAGAAGCCCAGGTCCGCGGGCAGTCGCGGCTGGCGGTGCCCCCGAAATATCGGCCGCGCCCGGGCCACGTTGGTCCATTCCGTAAAGCCCATGCCCCACCATTGGTCATTCTCCGGGATTGGATGAAACTGGGGAAGATAGAAAGCGATTGCGCGCACGAGAGGGGATCAAATCACATCGGCAAACTTCTTTTCCATGGCCTGGAAAGAATAGAGCCCGACAAAGAAAACAATGACCGACACGGTCGCCGCCAGGGCTAAAAAGCCCGGCGACAACTGCCCCGCCCGCAGCAGCGACCAGCGGAACGCGTCCAGAATCGGGGCCAGCGGGTTCAAGTTGTACCATGTCTGAAAGCGGAGCGGCACTTTGCTGGTGGCGTAGGCGATCGGGCTGGCGTACATCAGCAACTGAAGAACGACCGGCACGATGTAGGTGATGTCGCGATAGCTCACTGCCAGCGCCGCCATCATCAGCCCGATCCCCAGCGACAACAGCATCAGGAGCAGCATCCAGACCGGGAGCAGCGCCAGCGGGGCGCCCGGCTTGACGTGGTAGATCATCATCAACACCCCCATCATCGCCAGTGCCACGGCAAAATCGACCAGCGTACTGGGGATGGTTGACAGCGGCAGGATCAGCCGCGGAAAGAAAACTTTGGAGATCAAATGCGAGTTGCCGACCAGGCATCCCGACGTTTTGGTGAGCGTGTTGAAAAACAGGTTCCATCCCAGCAGGCCGGCGTAGGAAAACAGGAAATAGGGCAGGCCGTCCGACGGCATTTTGGCGACCATGCCGAACACGAAGGTGAACAGCCCCGCCGCCAGCAGCGGCTGGAGCACCACCCACGCCGCGCCCAGGACCGTCTGCTTATAGCGAAGCCGCAGGTCCCGGCCGGCCAGCGCCAAGGTCAGATCGCGAAAACGCCACAGCTCTCGGAGGTGGA